>JALZHI010000099.1 GCA_030913985.1 Chloroflexota bacterium
CCCGGCGGTGGTGGCGGTGGTTACGGCGACCGCGACCGTGGACCTCGCGGCGACAGGCCCGGCGGTGGTGGCGGTGGTTACGGCGACCGCGACCGTGGACCTCGCCCTGCTGGTGGCGGCTTTGACCGTGGTCCTCGCCCTGGTAGTGGCCCCAGTGGTGCACCCGGTGGTGGCGGTGCGCCTGCCGGTGATGGTGGGCCCGTCGGGGGCGGCGACCGAGGTGATCGCGGCAATGGTGACGTAGGCCGCTGGTAAGTCCTACAATGCTAAAGCGAAGGGGCGAGCTTCAAGCGCGCCCCTTTTGTTTTGTGCCGGTTTGTGATAGGTTGGTGGTATCGCGCCGCATGTAACCGTCCGCGTAGGGCACGACGAAGGTAAGCGTGGTGCCCTCGCCTGTGCCCGAGGCGATGGTGAAGTCGCCTCGGGCGTTGTGCACGCGCTCTTGCATCGAGCGCAGGCCCAACCGCTCACCAGGAAGGCTGTCGATCTGCTCGGCGTTTGCGTCGAAGCCCTGCCCGTTGTCCGCGATACTCATAACCAGGCGGCCAGCCTCGGCCTTCATCTTTATCTCGACCCTACTGGCGTTGGCGTGCTTCCTGACGTTGGAGAGGGCTTCTTGTGCCAGGCGGTACGCCATTAACTCTATGTGTTTGGGCAGGCGCTCTCCGATATCCTGATCCAGTTGCACCTCTATGCCCGTGATTTCAGAGAAACGGTGTGCGTGGTCGCTGAGGGCAGGGAACAGACCCTGTTGTTGGAGCAGGTCGAGACTAAGGTCCGCGAGCACTGAGCGCACTTCCCCCACGGTGCTGGCTAATGTAGTGCGCAGGTTTTGTAGCTCCCGCAGGCTCTGGTCCACTTCGCCCCGCTCGCCGCGCCGCATAGCCCGGTCCAACGCCATCAACGATACGCCCAGGGACTGCAAAGGCCCGTCGTGTATCTCCATAGAGAGCCTATGTCGCTCTGCCTCCTGCGCGGTCAGCAACTCCCGCAGCAAGCGTGTCTGCAACGCTGCCTGCTCCTGGAGTTGTTGTTCGTTAGCCTGGCGCTCGGTGATGTCGGTGCCCGTAACCACGATGTAGTCCACTTTGCCGGCTGCGTCCAACATGGCGCTATTGGACCAACTTACCAGGCGGGTTTCGCCACTCTTGGTGACCACGCGGTTGGTGTACTCGCTTAGCAACTGCCCGCTGCGCAGTTTCGCGAATCGCTCTCTAACTCCTCCCATCTCTTCCGGCAAGAAGAGGTCCTCCCACGTGGAACGGCCCACCACCTCGGCAGCCGAGTAACCCAGCAGCCGCTCGCACGCCTGGTTGAACCTGATTATACGCCCTTCGGTGTCGAGCACTATCACCAGGCTGGCCGTAATATCCAGCACGGTGGAGGAAAAATCCCGCTCGCGTTTGACGGCCTCCTCTGCAGCTTTTCGCTGCGTGATGTCCACCATGACGCCCTGCAAGCGCACCGGCTTGCCGTTGTCGAGCGCCACCGTTGCCTCGTCGCGGAACCAGAAGGTGCGCCCATCTTTTGCGAGCATACGGTACTCGGTGAGAAACGGTTTACCTGTCCGGTAGGTCTGCTCAAGCTCGGCAGCCACGCGGTCGTGGTCGTCGGGGTGGAGCACTCGATGCCACATGTCTGCGGTGCCGTTCCATTCGTCGGGAGAGTAGCCGAGGAGGGGTTGAGTCTGCGGGCTCATGTACGTGGTGCCGCCACCATGGGGTATTGCTACGTACGTGACAGCAGGTATTTGCTCCACGAGCGTACGGAACTTCGACTCAGACTCCGTCTGCGCGCCCCTGGCGAATTTCACGGCATGCACGGTCCGCTTGATAAGGGCGTAGAGTAGCAGCGTAGTGAACGCCACAAAGAACCACCCCTTAAAGGTCTGCGCCCATGCAAGGGTCTCCCAGTCAGGGAAGAGCGAGGCAACCAGGAGGTCGGAGAGCAGTATCCAGAGCGCCCCCAGCACCAGGTAGACGGCAACTATCCCTCCTGGTGAGAGAATCCATGCATTCTTGCGAGGCTCTATGGGTGGAGCCTCGTTGTTGTTCACGGACGGAGAATTCATAATCTACCGTACGCTTTCGTGCCTTGTCGCAGTGGCACACGTTACTTGGCTTGCCACCTACGGTAATTGCGACTTGCTACCCGCGCCCTGGCCCTGCAACTCGCAACTGCTTATACATAGTATAATACACCTGTCAATTGATTAGAATAACACTATCAAGATAAGAGGTCAAATATTTGACCTGAGATACTATGAACCCATTTCAAAACCTTGATGCTTAAGGTTGTAGGGGCAGGTCCCCGTGCCTACCCTGGTGCTAATATCCTAATGGGCAGGCACCGGGACCTGCCCCTACAGTGATTTTGAAATGAGTTCTTAGTTCTTATCGTAATTGGCCGTACAGGCGCGCGTGGCTTTCGGCTATGCTAGCCCAGCTAAAGAACCCCGACAACGCGCGAGCGCCCTCGCTCAGCCTGTCGCCCAGCCCCCCATCCCCGGCCACTCTCTCCACCGCCTCCGCCAGCCCCTCCACATCCCCGACCTTCACCAGCAAAGCGTTCTTCCCATCCACCAAACGCGGCCAATTACCCTCAATGCCCGGTCCCGGAACGCCCTCCGTCGTCACCAGAGGCAGGCCGTGTTCGAGGACTGCCAGCAGGCTGCCCCGGCGAAACGACGCACCGTCGGCGTAGGGAAGCACCGCCATATCGGCGGATAAAAGCGCGGCGGACACTTCTCTTGGTTCGAGGTAGCCGGTCCATGTGAGGCTGCTCTCTACTCCTAGTTGCCGCGCCAGGTCCGCTAGTTGGGTGGCGGTAGCCCGGTTGGTGGGGTCGCTGGAGCCGAGGCCGCCGCCTACCATGAGCAGCCGGTAATCGCCCCGCTCCCGCAGCCGGACCAGCGCCCTCAACAGGTCGTCCAGCCCCTTGGAGCTATTGAGGAAGCCGAAGTAGGCCAGCAGGGTGGTACCTTCCCCGGCACCCCACCGCTCCCGCCACGCCCGCCGGTCGTAAGCGGGTGGCGGGTTGTTGGGTATATTCGAGCCTATCGGTATAAGCTCCAGGCGCTTGACTCCCCACGTCTTCAGCCGGGCCGCGTCTTCCGGGTTGGTGGCTATGCAGGCGTCGGCGGTACGCGCCATGAAGCGGTTGACCCATTCGCGCGCAGGCCCCGCCTTCGGGAAGAGGTAAGGCACGCGCACGTCGTGGAACGTGATCACAGTGGCCCCGCCCCACTTCAAGCGCAACAGCCACGGCAAGAAGTTGACGGTGGGCCGCATCTCGTAAGCGCCGGTCTGGTACTGGATGTGCGCTATGGGCGCGCCGGTGGCCTTCAACGAGCGCAATACCGACCGCAAATCGATCCGCCGCGAGAGGAACGGGCCGGGCCGTACCGGCTTTTCAGGGGCGACCTGATTGTGAGTTGCGATCTTCGCGTCCACCGGGCGCGTGAGCACATGGTTCCGAACCCCGGCGACTTCGAGCGCATTACCCAGCTTGCAGGTATAGTCTCCCACGCCGCCCTGCGCCGGGGGGTACTCGCCGGTAACGAGCAGCACGTCGACCTCTTTTCGCCCGCGCCGTCGCTCCCGCAAGCCGCTCCTGAGCACCTGCTTGTACATTACCAGGCGCTCAGCCCTCAGCTCTCGCTTGTGCCCCAGCAGCCACTTGGCGGCCTCAGACACGCTTTGCGCGGCGTAGGTAGCCAGCAGGTAGAGGCGCACCAGCCTGCCAACGGCCCGGCCTTCGTGCAGGCGGAAGTAGCGGGCCTTGCTGGTGTTGAAGTTTACGTGCCGCGCGGCTACCGCCTGATCCGTGCTCTGGCCGCCGTAGTGGACTATCTCCGCATGGGGCACGTAGACGACCTCCCACCCGGCGTCTTTCACCCGCCTGCACAGGTCCACCTCTTCGCTGAACATGAAGTAGCCGGGGTCGAACAGCCCCGCCTGCTCCAGGGCTTCCCGCCTGCACAGCAGGGCCGCCCCGCTCAACCAGTCGACCTGCTGGGTCACAGCTTCCGGCTGGTCGAGCATGTAGAAGCGTCGGATAGCAGGCAGCTTGCCAAGCCACCTCTGTAGTGGCGTGGACTCCACGAGGGCGGTAAGCAGAGTGGGGAAGCGCCGCCTCGATGGTTGTAGCGTGCCGTCCGGGTTGAGCAGGCGCGGGCCAACGATACCGCTTGTTTCGTGGGCCTCCATGTACTCCGCAAGCGTTGCAATCGAGCCGGGCCGCGCCACGGTGTCCGGGTTGAGCAGCAGCACGTATTTACCTTGCGCCGCCCTGATGCCCACGTTGTTGCCGCCGGAGAAGCCGAGATTGCGGGGCAAGGCTACCAGCCGCACGCCGGGGAAGTCACGACGTACCATCTCCGCGCTGCCGTCGGTGGAGGCGTTGTCCACCACCAGCACTTCGGCCCGGTCCCACCAGTCGCCCGTAGCGGTGGGCAGCGAGCGCAGACAAGCCGCGAGCAATTCCCTCACGTTCCAGCTAAGTATGACGATGCTCAGGTCCGGCCCCATGCTGCCCCCAAAGAAGGTCAATGCCCCCTTACCAGGCGTCACGATAACACACCCGCTTTGCCTTGACAACCATCTTACACGCGCATACAATCCGGTAGAACAGGCAGGAGCTACCCACGGATGAACGTACAGCAAAGTCCGACAACCGAGCCTGATGCTCCGGCGGACGGCCCCGAACATCCCTCGCTCAGCGATGGGTCTCAGGGCTTAGAGGACCTGGATTTCCCCTGGCTCGCGCATTACGAGCCGCAGGTGCCACCCACTATCGAGGTGCCGGAGATTACTCTGAATGAGTTCTTCGAGCGCACGGCTAATGAGCACCCTAATAGTATTGCCGCTATCTTCTTCGGTCGCCGCCTGACGTATGCCCAGCTGGACGAGCAGGCCAATCGCTTCGCGGCGGGTCTACAGTCGCTGGGTGTAGTGCCGGGCGACCGGGTGGCTATCCTGCTCCCCAATTGCCCGCAGTTCCTGGTGGTCCTATTCGGGGTGCTGAAGGCAGGCGCGACGGCGATACCCCTCAATCCACAGTACGTGTCGCGCGAATTGCGCCAGGTGTTCAACGACGCTGACGTGCGAACGGTAGTGGCCCTCAACCTGCTGGTGCCCCGAATGCAAGAGATCATGCCGGAAACGTCCTTGCAACGTATAATCACCACTTCGATGCAGGACTACCTGTCGCCCCTCATGTCGCTGATGCTCACGGTGCAGGAGCGGCGTGATGGCGTTGCGGTGATGGCGCAGGGGGAGGGTCTCTACCCCTATGCGGACCTGCTTCGCAACAGCCCGACGGATTACACCCGCGCCGAAACCAGCCCCGACGACACGGCGGTCCTCCTATACACCGGCGGCACCACAGGCACCCCGAAGGGCGCGATGTTGAGCCACCGGAACGCGGTCGCCAACGCCCTGCAAATGAGCGCCTGGGTGTGGGACGCCCGGCAGGAGCGCAAGGAAGTGTTCCTCGGCGTGATACCCTTCTTCCACAGCTACGGCCTGACGGTGGTAGTGAACCTGGCGATTTCGGTGGCGGCGTCTATCGTCCTGCTGCCGCGCTTCACCATGAAGGACGTGCTGCGGTCCATAGCGCGGTTTCGCCCCACTATATTCCCCGGCGCACCGACCATGTACAACGCCATCGCGCACCACCCGCTCGCCACCCGCTTCGACCTGCGTTCGATACGGGTGTGCATCAGCGGCGCGGCCCCCCTGCCCATCGCGGTCGCCCAGGCGTTCGAGAGTGTTACCGGGGCGCGGCTGGTAGAGGGCTACGGGCTGACAGAGGCCTCACCCATCACCCACTGCAACCCCATACACGGCGAGCGCCGCGCGGGTAGCATCGGCCTACCGCTCCCCAACACCGAGGCCCGCATCGTAGACCCTGAGACGCACGAGCCGCTACCACCAGGCGAGGTGGGCGAGCTTGCGGTGCGCGGCCCCCAGGTGATGCAGGGATACTGGGGACATGAAGAGGAGACCGCCGCCGTTTTGCAGGACGGCTGGCTTTACACCGGCGACATGGCGCGCATGGACGAGCAGGGCTATTTCTGCGTGGTGGACCGCAAGAAAGACCTCGTCCTGGTGGGCGGCTATAGCGTCTATCCCCGTGAGGTGGAGGAGGCGCTGTACGAGAGCGAGAAGGTGCAAGAGGTCGTCGTCGTGGGCGTGCCCGACCTCAAGCGGGGCGAAGGCGAGCTCGTCAAGGCCTACGTGGTGCTCAAGGCCGACGTGGAGGCCACCGAGCGCGAGTTGGTCAAGTTCGCCGCCGAACGCCTGGCCTCCTACAAAGTGCCCTCAAAGATAGAGTTCCGCGAAAGCCTGCCCAAGAGCGGCGTAGGCAAGTACCTGCGGCGCGAGCTAGTGGCGGAAGAGTTGGCGCGGGCCACTTCTTAGGAGACGGAACCGCCAAGACGCCAAGCACGCCAATGACGCGCCAAGAGGATGGTTGTATGGAAGCATTTGAGCTAGCGGATTTACTGGACGAGCGCACACGGTCGGAGCGCCCTTACCTGGAGTTCCTGCGCAAGTCGTCTATGAGCGTAGGGGTCTACGTGCTGCCTGCGGGTGGCGTGGACGGCCAGAAGCCGCACACGGAGGACGAGGTTTACTACGTGTTGAGTGGCCGGGCTACCATCACGGTAGGCGGGGAGGACCGTCCGGTGCGGGCGGGTAGCGCGGTGTTCGTGGCGGCTAACGTGGAGCACCGCTTCCACTCTATTGAGGAGGAGTTGGTGCTGCTGGTGTTTTTCGCTCCGGCTGAGTATTCGCAGGCTGGGGGTACGCGTTAGCTGGTACAGCGATTCGTGCATTGTAGCCAGGAGACGCCCCAGTAGTTGATGTTTGAGAGAGTGGTGCGAAGGCCGACGCCCGGCGATTGATACGATAGAAGGAACAGAGTAGCACGGATGACGCCCGGCGAAGGGGTGTATTAATGGCAGGGTGCGAAGGGCGACGCCCGGCGATTGAAATCGCGGGCTACACAAGGCAAAGTCTGCTCTGCGGCAGACTGGTTCATCTTGCACTACCTAAAGAGACCTAATTAGATGTATCAGTCCCCGAAGGGGGACTTTGCCTTGTGTAGCCCGCGATTTCAATCGCCGGGCGTCGTCCTTGCTACTCTGTTCCTTCTATTGTACCAATCGCCCGGCGTCGGCCTTTGCCTGCTGTTGACACGCATTCACCGAGCCTCCGCCCTTGCCTACCGTTACCACGCATTCCCAGCGTGTCTCATCGCGGCAACAGCAGGTTCTTCTATCTAGTAAGCTACACCCCTACCTCTTCCCGCACCTCGAAACATGGTATCCGCCCGCGCACCTCGTCCACAAGCCCTATATCCAACTCGGCCATGACCACGCACTCCTGCTCGTCGGCCTCGGCCAGGATGTTGCCCCAGGGGTCGATAATCATCGAGTGTCCGGCCCAGCGGTTGTTGTCGCCCTCGCCCGTGCGGTTGGCCGCGACCACGAATAGCTGGTTCTCTATCGCCCGCGCCCGGAGCAGCGTCCGCCAGTGCTCCAACCTCACCAGCGGCCACTCAGCGGGCACCCACAGCACCTGCGTGCCGCCGTATGCGAGCTGGCGGGAGCTTTCGGGGAAGCGGATGTCGAAGCAGATGAGCGTGCTCCATGCTCCGTGCGCCGTGCGTGTCACCTTACCTGGGATGCCTGGTCGCAAATACTCCGGCTCCCTCAGCAGCGGGAAGAGGTGCTCCTTGCTGTAGCTGCCCAGCACTTGACCGTCGGACCCTATCAAGTAGCTGGCGTTGTAGACGCCGTCCTCCCGGCGCTCTGCGAACGAACCCCCCGCGATAGTGATGTTCAGCCGCCGTGCCGTGCCTTGCAGGAACTCCAACGTCTCAGCGCCATACCGACGGGCAAGCTCTCCCCAACGGTCCTGGGTGTAGCCGGTGGTCCACAACTCCGGCAGGAGCACGGCCTGGGCACCGTTGCGCGCCGCCTCGTTCAGCATCGGCTCGACCCGCACCATGTTCTCCTTCGGCTCTCCCGACACCACCTGCATCTGTATAGCCGCTACCTTGATCCTGTTTGCCTCAGCCATCTCTTCGCCCCTCTCGTGCAGTTAGTCGCCAAAATTATAGCACATGCGGCATATGGAGCTTATTTGGAGACGGAAACGCAAAGACGCAAAGAACGCTAAGGACGCGCAAAGAGGATGATGGTTTGCGGCGAGTAAGGGAACTAGGCACAGAAGCCTGGCGGTTAGTCCTTCTCTGTGTAGCCCAGGATCCAAGTGGCCCTGTCATCCTGAGCGTAGCGAAGGATCTCAGATTTTGATTATCTCTACACGTCGAACCCTTACCACCATGTTCACCCTATTCAACATGGCCCCTACTCACCTTCTTTAGATCCTTCGCTACGCTCAGGATGACAGAAGGGGCAGGATTCTAGATAACCGAATACAGGAGCCAGCCGCTTCTTCCCCCACAACCTCTACTATTCTCTGCTCTCTGCGTAACCTCTGCGTTCTCTGCGTCTCTGCGGTGCAATACTTTATTTGATGTTAATGCAAATCGCGTTGCTTTTCGTGCCGCCAGGTTGGTATGCTTACTGTGTATGTCTGAATTGGCGGTATTGTAGAGCATGGCGGCGCTTTCGGCGGCGAAAGTGGTGCGCAGGCGGCCTCCTGTCGTGAAGGCGCGGCGGTTTGTGGTTGCGCGCAGGCTGGCGCAGACGCTGTCTGTGGGGCTGCTGATTGGCATGCCGCTGCTCGACATCTTCCGGGTAGACGCCGAGGGGCGTTACGTGGTGCTCTTCCGGCAGCACCTGCCATTGGTATCGCTCGCCTTCATCCTGCCCGTGCTCACCATCCTGCCGCTAGGCACCTTCTTCCTGCTGTCGCTCAAGTACGGGCGGCTTTTCTGTTCCTGGGCCTGCCCGCAGGGTGCGCTCAACGAGGCCGCCGCCAAGAGCCACCTGGCGCTGTGGGGCAGGCGCAACCTTCGCCACACCCGCTGGGAAAAGCGCAACCCCAAGTACAACCTGCGCAGCAAAGTCTGGTGGAAACGGCAGGGCCGTGAATGGAACCTATCCCTCGCTCGTTATATTGTTAGGGCCGCGTTCATGCCTCCACTCGCCGCGTTCGCGGTGGTAAGCTACGTGGTCGCACCCTCCCAACTGTGGGAGATGCTTGCCGGAGTGCGGTGGCAAGAGGCGGCGGTGCTAACATTCTTAGGCCTGTCTGGCATGTTTTATGCTGACTTGCTCTTCCTGCGGGACAAGACCTGCCGAGTCTGCTTCTTCGGCTACTTGCAGAGTGTCGCCTCGTACTCCCGGCCAACGGGGGTGGTGCGCAATGCGGAGTTGAAGAGCGCCTGCCACGGTTGCAGCGCCTGCCGCGACTCCTGCTTCGTGGGTGTGGACCCCCGCAAGAGGGCCTTTGAGTGGGCTGGCAACCAGTTGACCTTTGACGATTGCATCTCGTGTGGTGATTGCCTGGTAGCCTGCGACGACGTGACCTCACGGCGGGGAGTGCCCCTGATAATGGAGCTTCCACCGGCGGTGAGGAGCCAGGCTGGGACCGTGGTCCCGAAGAGTTAAGACTTAAGAAGTATTTCTAATCCGACATTAAGCTAGAGCTATTGACTTACTCTGTGATTTCTGATACAAATATAGTTTAGAGGCGAAATATCATTGAGCGAAAAATCGGGTTAATTTGGGTTGAAAGTAAGCGCGCGGACCCAGGCACTGGGAGCCGCGCCTTATAGTCTTTAGGGGAGTTACCCCTTATCCCAGGACCAGGTGTGTCGCCTCTAGCATGTGGGGGCAATCTCCGGGCTGTGAAACTTAACGTGACGCAGACGCGTTAATATATATAGGTAGGTTCGTACGCCGTCCCTACCTCTGCACAGCCGGTGCGGTAAACAATTACGAATTACTAATTACGAATTACGAGTTATTTTGATTGGCCCGGTCATACTAAATAAGGGCTTTGGCGGCTTTCCGCGTGTGTAACTCGCAATTTAGGACTGACAATTACCTGGAAGCACTTGCTTGGAGGTAGTGTAGAACTTTGGAGATAACGGTGCAAACTATACGATCTTCCTCGAAAGAGAAAGAGAAAGGATGGCAACTAAATAACCGTGATATATGGCGTCACCTCCACGGAGATAGTGAGTTGCACGGTGATGCCCAGCATAATGGCGAGTCCGAACACGAGCATGTCGATCTCGAGCTGCTCGGGTTTGGAGAGCTAGAGCTTGATATTCGCGATTTCGACGGCGACGAACCTGAAATGGCGGAAATAGGTTTAGCTGTAGAGGGGAGCGATATTATGAATTTAGATACAGGCCAGTCGGCCATCATCGGCGGGGTTGAAGAGGACGATTTGCTGCACTACGAAGGTGCGGCGGGCGTTGAGCACAAGAGCGCGGAAGACTCGGTAGGCATGTACCTGCACGAGATCGGGCGCGTGTCCCTGCTATCGGCCACCGAAGAGATAGCCCTGGCAATAAGCATGCAAAAGGGTAAGAGGGCACAGGAGCGCCTCGACGGCGACGATCCGCTCACTTACGAAGAGATCAGCAAGCTGAGGTCGGAAGACGCTCGCGGTCGCGCGAGCCGCCGCCGCCTGATAGAGGCCAACCTCCGTCTGGTGGTGAGCGTGGCCCGCAAGTACGCGGGGCGCGGTATCTCGTTGCTCGACCTGATACAGGAAGGCAACTTCGGTCTGCTGCGCGCGGTGGACCGCTTCGACTATCGCAAGGGGCACAGGTTCTCGACTTACGCCACATGGTGGATCAGGCAGGCTATCACCCGCGCCATCGCGGACCAGAGCCGCACGATCCGCCTGCCGGTGCACATGGTGGAGGCGGTGGGCCGTCTGACCCAGGTGTCGCACAGGCTGCAACAGCGGCTTGGGCGCGAGCCTCTGGCGGACGAGATAGCCGCCGAGATGAACATCACCCCCGACAAGGTGCGCCAGATCGTGGGTGCCGCTCAGCAGACGGTGTCGCTGGAGATGCCCATCGGTGAGGAGGAAGACGCCTCGCTCGGTGACATCATCGAGGACCGCAACACGCTTGCGCCCTCGGAGGCGGCTTCGCAGCAGTTGCTCAAGGAGGAGGTCATCAACATGCTTGAGGGCCTCACCCCCCGCGAGCGCCGCGTCATCGAACTGCGCTACGGCCTGGAGGACGGCTACAACCGCACCCTGGCCGAGCTAGGCGACGAGCTTGGCGTGAGCCGGGAGCGCGTGCGCCAGATCGAAGCCGAGGCACTAACCAAGCTTCGCGGGTCGCAGGATACCAAGAAGCTGAAAGAGTACCTGGACTAGTCGTGGTCAAGCATAGAAAAGGGACCCTGCCGCGTATGGCAGGGTCCCTTTTCTATGCACGTGCATAGGGACTGCCACGCGCCTAACTCAATACTACTCCGCCTTGATGAACAACTAATCGCACGTCTTATTCCTCGCAGGAGAAGACTGGTAGACTATTAAAATATTCCCTATTGACACTGTACTGCAGCCATGCTAGAATGGGACACACTCGCTGCCGGCTATATTAGCCGGTTATAGCTATTGGTTCTCCCTACCTAACAACCGGGGCGACATCTTCACGATTTCACGACATTGCGTTGTCCTGGTCCGCTTCGTATTTTTGGTCTGCGGCTGCAACTGCCATTGGAAGCATACTCTCTTGGCAGCCCAACATTTGATAGAGTTAGGAGTGCCACCATGTCCAGGGGAATTGTCATCGAAGTCGGTGAGAACGGGCCGCGATACGAAGGTGAAATGGAGTCAAACAGGCTCCGCAGGGAAATCTACCGTTGGGGACCAAAGGCCTTTACGATAGGGCCAGACGGCATGTTTTGGGTAGCCGATACTGTTGGCACCAACGTACTCGGTTATGATCCATCCGGCAGTCAGCGGGCCTCCATCAGCCTCAAGGAGCAAGTCGTTGGGCTTGACGATGTCAAAGCGACCGAGAGTGGTATCTATGCCCTGGACGCAAGCGGTGACGCGCCTGTGGTGGTCCAGTTCACCAACGATGGGCAAGTAGTAGAAAGATTCGCCATGCCGGCGGGCGAGAACCTGGTAGCAGGCGCGGCCGCGTTGGGCCCACAGGAACGGGTCGCTACAGCCCTTCGTATTACGGCGGACCAACAGGTGGTGATCGAATACGCGGGGGAAGCGGGGTTCGAATCCGTCCAGCCTGCTGCTGGCCTAGCGGGGCCAATGCGGGACCTCCCCTCCGGCAACCGGTCTTACCGGGTCCAACTTGATGCCGGGGAGGATGGCAATGCTAACACCGCCTCTCTCTGGATCGATGGCAACGCCATTCCCATCGAGGTCAACAACGCACTGGGTAGTGCGCGCCTGCTGGGGGTAAGCCCTGCCGATGGAAGCATATATGTCGAGGTTGAAGAACTCTCCATGTCGGGTGACAGACTTGACGTGGATTTGACGGTATTGCGTTTCGACCAGGACGGCAATCCGCGAGGTGTCGCCCGCGTTCCCGTGAGAGACCGTTACACCTACGTGCCGAACGGCCAGGCAATAGGCCCTGATGGCAACGTTTACACGTTGGTCACATACCCAGATCGAGTCGAGATACAACCGCTGGAATTCAGCGACTCGCCTCTCCCGCGGATTCTCGCGAAGTCCTCCAATAGCAGTCGTCTAGCACAAGCGACGACCAGGTTAACCGCAGCAGCAGCAGCCAGATGTATAGACCGCGCTACCATAGAGGCCCATGCGTTCAAGTTTCGGAACAATCAAATCGTGCTTTCGGAACAAAACAAGTCCGGTGCGTGTCGCGGCCGTGGTAAGCCCCGTTACTTTGACGGCCAGTTCGGTAACCGTAGCGTGGCCTACGACTGGGGCGGCTTCGATAGCGTCGAGCAATACAACGCTTTCATGGCCCAGGGGTTCCAAGCCGGCGATATCGATACGAACGGTGTTGAGAGTTGTTCAAAGGGTGTGGACTGTTCCGGGTTTGTGAGTCGCTGCTGGGGTCTCACCTCCAAGCAGGGTACCGCCACCATACATACCGTGTCCACCAAGCTCCCCTCCTTTGCTGCGCTCAAGAAGGGAGACATCATTAACCTGGCTGGCAGGCATGTTGTGCTCTTCTCGCACCGGGACCCTAGCGATGGCAAGCCATGGGCGTGGGAAGCCACAGTTGATGGCGCGGTGGACCGCGTGGTGTTTAAGCCGAACCCCTGGAGTCGCTATGCAGGCTGGGAGCCAAGGCGCTTCAACGGTCTCTGCGACCCCTGAGATGTGTGATAAAGGTTAGGTTTTCCTGTGAGGCCGACCTGTAGAGGCTCATCCTGGCCGAGCTTGGCGTAAGCCGCGAGCGCGTCCGCCAGATCGAGGTCGAGGCCTCACCAAGCTTCGCGGGTCGCAGGACACCAAGAAGCTGAAAGAGTACCTGGACTAGGGTCCACAATCGGAGAAATAAAAAACACCCTGCCACAAGTCCTGTGGCAGGGTGTTTTTCATCCAAGTTGCGTCTCGTGAGAAGTTGCGTATAAAATCCATTCATGCAAGGGCAAGATAAGCCACGTCCGCCCATACTTCACGGCCTCAATTCGAGTCTTTATACAAGACCAGGCATCCGGCTGCGAGTGGCATGGAGAAGCGCACTGGTATCGAGGTGGGCATTCCCGTGCCTGTTGTTAGCACTGGCAGTGGCTTTCATGCTGCCCGGTCTCGCGCCGGGGCGTGTGGTAGCTCCGATGGAAGAACTGCTCCGCCACGTGCCCTGGAGTCCCTACTATCCCGGCTTAAACCCACTGTTCCAGGGTGGCGACCAGGTGTACCAGCAACTTCCCTGGCGGCACTGGATGCAAAACGAGTTGGCGGCGGGTAGATTCCCGCTGTGGTCCTCAGGTCCCGCCGGTGGCATGCCCTTGTTTGCGAGCGCCCAGCCTGGTGTGCTTTACCCTCTGCACTTGCTCTGGGTCTTGATGCCTGTAGCAGTGGGACAGGGCATCATTATGGTGCTCAAGTTCTGGCTTGCGGGTCTTGGTATGTGGGTCTTCTTGCGTGCTCTTGGCCTCCATAAAGCCGCCTCGGGACTAGCCGCCCTGAGCTTCATGTTCTCTGCTTCTATGGTGAATTGGTCGGTGTGGCAGCTCTCAGGCGTAATCCTGTTGTTTCCCTGGCTCGCCTGGAGCATATATGCCTGGTACGTTCATGCGCGGCCCATGCTCCTGGTAGCTACGGCGCTGATAGTGGCTGCGGGCATACTCGCGGGCCACCCAGAGACTTTGTTTCAGCTAGGTATTGTGGCGATCATGTGGGTGGCCGGTCTGTTCCTCTTTGTCAGACCCTACGGCGCGGAGACCTGGAAGGTGAGACTGAGTCGCGTCATGTCGCTTGGTGCAGCTAGCGTGCTGGGTTTCATGATAGGAGCGATCCAACTGCTCCCCTTCTTCGAGGCGGTTGGTCTCAGCCATGCCAACGTGGTAAGGGAACAGTCCGGGGATGCCGGGGCAATGTACCACATACCTCCTGAAATGATGCTCAACTGGGTTGTAGCGCGGGGCCAGGGCCATCTTCCAGATCGTGTATTCGGTGAAGGGTTGCTTTTCACCGAGAGCAATGCTTACGTTGGTTTGCTTCCCTTGTTTGGCATACTCATGTTGGCTGTGGGTATATGGCGGCGGGGTATCAACGTGCGCCTGGTGCTGCCGTGGTTAGCAGTGGGCGTATTTTCATGGCTCGTGACCTACGATGAGGCGATTGGCACGCTAATCCGCAAATTACCGGGTTTCAGCCACAGTGTGAACGTTCGTTGGGTTATCGTGCTCGGCTTTACAGTGGTAGTGCTCGGGGCGTTTGGTTTGGATTGGCTGGCTCGACGTATCGAGAGAGGCTTTCCCGACGGCATGGGACGGGCGACAGCCATGCTTGCTTCCAGCATGTTAGCCCTGGGAACTCTGGGCATGCTTGCTTATGGTATTGGGCTGGTCCCACCACCCATTTTGGAGCCGCTTGGTACATTCTACAGGCTGGATGATAACTACAGGTGGTACTGGGCCGGTTGGTCGGCGGCCCTGGCAGTCGCCACCCTGGGCGTGCTCGGTACGTGGGTCGCGTGGCGCTGGGGCAGTCGTATTGCGCCCCTGGCCCTTGGCGCTTTGCTTTTGTTGGACCTATGGTGGCTACTTATCCCGGTCAATCGCACATCTCCAATGGATTGGTATTACCCTCAGACCAGCTTCCAAACGCAGGTAAAAGAGATTGTGCCGCCGGCGGAGCGTATATTGGTGGTGGGTGAAGCAATGCCCGCGAACACCGGCCTCATCTACAATATCCGCGATTGGCGAGCGACTGACCCCATGATTACCGAGCGGTCGTACCAGGCACTGCGTTTACTCGCACCCGACATCCACAAGAGTGTATACGATGAATATAGCGTCTTCATACGCGGGCCTCGGCGTGAGATAGCACCTCTTCTAGGGATGAGCTACTATATTTTCCCCGCCGGGACCAACCCGAATTACCCGGAGGAGGAAAATGCACCACCCTATACGCGCCTCGCCTACAAGGACGGGCTAAGCCTTTGGAGGGCAGAGGGAGTGCCGGGTTTTACCTATCTGACCGATAGGGTGCTGGCTGTGCCGGACGGGGATGACGCGCTAACATGGCTGAAAGATGCCAGTTGGGCCACCACGCGCACTTACCCCGCTGTAGTAGAAGGTGACCCTGGCCTACTGAGTACAGTGTCCCCAGCCGAAGCCGCTAGCTCCCCAGGCAGTACTCAGATCGTGCGATATACCCCCGGCCGGATAGTAGTCCAGACGGAGGCCCTAAGACCCGCCCTGCTGGTGGTCGCTGAGAGTTGGTACCCAGGGTGGCGGGCCAAGCTCGATACGCAACCCGTACCCCTGCTCAGGACTAACTACCTTTCCCAGGGAGTAGTTGTGCCTGCGGGCACGCACGTTGTGGAGTTGGAGTATAGCCCCGACTCTTTCACGTACGGTATGTGGTTGAGCATAGCCGGGTCGCTAGGAGTGTTTGCACTTGCTGCGTGGGCCTGGCGCGTCCGCCAGAGCGAGGCCGAGGTCGTCACCGAGCTTGGTGGGTCGCAGGACACCAAGAAGCTGAAAGAGTACCTGGACTAAAAGGTGTAGATACGTGGTTGGGCGCTCTTAGCGTTCTTACATGTGAGCAAACAGGGCACCGCAAGACTTCTTGCGGTGCCCTGTTTGCTCACATGCGTAAAGAAGCCCACTGTACATGTACAGGCATAATACTTACCCACTTTGCCTCCAGTTCGGTTTCCTAAGGTCCATCGGTTGATAATATCCCCCAGATCTGTACAGTGCCGTCATGATAAACCACAGCAATCGCATTGCCTTTAGGACTGAAGGCAATACCGCGCACGTTTCGCGCGGCATGAATTAGGCCGTTCTTGTCCTTAGCGTCTTTCAACCCTATGGATTTGCCACCTATGAGTGCACCTCCTGGCATCTGCCATAGCCACAAGCTTGGATTTTCGTCGGCACCTCCTGCAGCAACTATCAAGCCGCCAAAGGGGTCATATGCGACCCCTTCAGGACCTGTGCCTCCTGGGGCACTCAACTGGCGAATCTCTTTTCCTGTAGAGGTGTCCCAGATCTGTACGACAGTACCATCACCTCCACATACCTCACAAAGGCCACCCGCTAAAGCTGTCCCGTCTGGTGAAAACACGACGGTGGGGACTCGCGGCTTGTTGCTATTGAATTTCTGTACAAGCGACCCTTGCTCAACATTCCAGATACGTGCTGTACCGTCGGCTGCACCCGATGCTAACAACTTACCATCTGGAGAAAAGGCAACGCTGAGCACCTCGTTGGTATGTCCAATAAGTGGCTTGCCAATTCCCTGACCATCCTTCGTATTCCACAGTCGAATGGTCTTATCGCCCGATGACGACGCTACTTTCTGTCCATCTGGTGAAAATGCGACGCTAAGGGTGTAACTAAGATGACCTGTGAGCGTCATAATAGCAGCAGGTGCATCCACTTGCCATAACCTCACTGTCTTATCTTGAGAAGCAGATGCTAAGGTACGTCCATCTGGAGCAAAGGCTAACCCAAGGACATAACTTTCGTGCCCCATAAATGGTCGGATCTGTTTACCATCCGCTACTTGCCACAAGTAGATATTGCCGTCGTCCGATCCAGAAGCTACTAACGTCCCGTCCGAGGAAAAGGCTACGCTTGTCGCGGGGTATGTGTTGGCTTTTGCAGACCATATCAATGATAAGTTGGATGCATTACTGCTATATATCGTCGCAAGGTTCACATGTGGAAGGGGGCCATAAGTAGTCACTGGCTGCGGCGTTGACACAGCTGCTGTGGGTATAGATGCTGTTGCTGGGTCTGTAGGGCGCGCCTGAAATTGTATGACTACCGTAACGAAAGTGATAATAGCCGCTGCAAAGGCTATTAGCTCGGCGGAAAGTACTAGATAATGCCTCTTGTCTTGACCTGCTTTTCGGCTCTGATTTGCACCCATGTTTGGCCTCTACTTGTGAGCTTCACTCCACTATTGATGTATGTAATCTGGTTCCTTCTATATGTATTTTAGTGACTTGTCCAGAATTATATAACATCAGGGGGTCATAATTGCAATAATATAATAGCGTTTTATCGAGCAGTAAATGCCTCTGATGAATTTTGTACGAAAGTACATTACTCTTGTAGAACCTGATTCCGTCGCCTGATTTCATATTGACGGCTTGAGTAGGACGACAGTGTCCACTAAAGGGTCTGGGCATCTTAACACCACCTCATAGATGCGTTTGACGCTCACCCGCAAATCCCGTATAATAACAGGCAGGCTTTCCGCCGGTACCTTGCTAAAGATGGGCTTTTGTAACACTGCCCAATATTGCACGCACAAACAGAGGAGTTCAGACAGACAGATGCTCAAGATCAGGCTGCGCCGCATGGGCGCTATCAGGCAACCGCATTACCGCATCGTAGTGGCCGATGCACGCGCGCCGCGCGATGGTGCCTTCATCGACACGCTCGGTAGCTACAATCCACTCACCAACCCGGCTACCATCAATGTAGACGTTGCACGCTACGAGGAGTGGCGGCAGAAGGGCGCGCAGCCGACCGAAGCCGTAGTCAGCCTCGTGAGGCAGTACAACCGGGCCGTCCGCCAGGGCACCCAGGCTCCCACCCCCCTCACCAAGAAGGCCCAGCGCGCCCAGGCATTTGCTGCCTCCCAGCAGGCGGCCCTCGGCAGCGACGACGAGATGGCGGCCCAGTCGCCCGGCGGCGGTGACGTGCAGATCGAGGCGGGTGCGGGCGGCGTGACCGGCATAGGTGCCAGCGTGGCCCCGGCGGGTGTAGAGGGCGAGGATATCAGCCTTGTCGAGGCCATGGCACCCAGCCTGCCCGGTGAGCCTACCTCTGACCCCATGATTACGGGCACAGGCCCAGGCGGCCAGACCGGCAACACAGCCAGCAACACCACCCACACGAGCTAATGAGTAACACGTAACGCGTAACGCGTAACACTTAATGTTGAATTGCTTGAGTTACGAGTTACGAGTTACGAGTTACGCGTTCCAAAGAGAAGTGCCATGAAGACCCTGGTAGAGTACATCGCCCGGAACCTGGTAGATAACCCCGACGAGGTGGAGGTGCGCGAGCACAAGGGGCAGTACATCGTGCGCGTGCAGTTGCACGTGAGCGACGAGGACAAGGGCAAGGTCATTGGCCGCGAGGGTAAGATCGCCCGCGCCCTGCGCACCGTCGTCAACGCAGCCGCCTCCCGCGAGGGCAAGCGCGGCGTGCTCGAAATAGAGTAACTCCCACTCACGGGCTACTATGAGCGTCGATCCCTCCGGCGAGCAATCTGTCGTGCGTAAAGGCAAGGCTGCTGAGGCCGGCGACTCTGGCTCTGCCGGTGCTCCCGTTACCTCAGACGACTCACAGCCCGCGTCCCAGGTCCCAGCCCCGCAAGTCCCCGAACACCTCATCGTCGGCCAGGTGGTCGCCCCCTTCGGCGTGCGGGGGGAGATGAAGGTCAACATCCTGACCGAGTTCCCCGAACGCCTGGCAAAGATGGAGGAGGTAGTCCTCGCCCCCTATGAGTACGAAGATTTAGGCAACCCCACAAGCCGCCGTCCGGTATTGCGCCCCCGCACCCGCACTCCACAGGGCCTTGTAGCGCCCAAAGAGCCCACTCCGTTCCAGGTAGAGACTACCCGCGTCCACAAGGGCCAGTTGCTCCTCAAGGTACAGGGAGTGGACACCCCTGAGGCGGTGGAGGTGCTTAAGAACTACTGGGTGCTGGTGCCTATAGAAAAGGCCAAGAAGCTACCCAAAGGCTCGTACTACCTCTACCAGATTGTCGGCCTGGAGGTGTACGACACCACCCGCCGCTATATCGGCAAGATAGAGGACGTGCTGACCCTCACCGCCAACGACGTGTACGTGGTGCGCGGCCCAGGTGTAACGGACGTGACGGGCGAACTGCTGGTCCCGGCCATCAAGACGGTCGTCAAGCGCTTCGAGATGAAGCGCGGCAGGATCGTAATCGCCCCAATCGAAGAATGGACGTGAACGGGATTTGGGAATTAGGAATTAGGATTTCGGATTTAGTAGATATCCGAGCAAATCCGAAATCCTAATTCCTAATTCCCAAATCCGAATGAGGTGCTGATTTGGTAACTATTATTTCCATGCTGCTGTTTATCGTAGTGCTGGGCTACCTGGATTCGCAGCTGCGCTGGCCGAAGCCCAACGACAAGACGCCGAAGTACGTCAGCATTGCCGAGCGCAGCAAGACGCTACGACGAGACTAAGAGAGTGCCGAGTACCGAGT
>JALZHI010000100.1 GCA_030913985.1 Chloroflexota bacterium
CCATCATCCACAACGTTGAGGACTCTAACTACCCACCTGATCCTTCGCTACGCTCAGGATGACAGGGTGAGGCTTGGTTCCGTGCATCGGGTGGAGAAGCTGCCCACGACCGCATGACGTAGCGTTCCTATCGCCGTCATACACACCGGTGCGGGCTACTCTTGTGCTGCTACTTTCCAGGCCGCGAGGGGATGTGCAAAAGCCTCTCGGTTCGCGTTGGAGCGGGCGGATGTGGTAAAATTAAGCGTGCGGAATGCACAGATGTTCGGAAAAATGGGCTGAGGTGCCGCGCTCGTTCGCACGACTCTTTCACAGCCTCATGCTAGGAGTTGGTTTCTTTTCGCCATGTACGTAATGCGTTTTACCGTGATCGATCCAGAGGGCACCGTGAGTTTTGTAGCGCCCTGCACGGCTCTCAAGGCTTTGGTGGCGGCGTGCAGCAAGGGTCCGGCGCGCCTGGCCGATCTGCTCGAAGCCTCCGCCGCCTACGACGACACCCTCAAAGCCCAGGTGCTCGATGGACTGGCCGTGTTCGACGAGCACAACAGCGAGGGCAACCTGGAGCAGATACACAACGCCCTCGACTACGCGGGCGAGCAGAAGTCGCAGCACCAGGTGCCCGCCTTCCGCGTCGTGGACGAAATAACCCGGCAGGCAAGCCTGGAGTCGGTGCAAGCGGGCCTGGTCATCTTCAACATCCGCGACCGCCGCATCGTGCAGGTGGTCAACACCTATGCGGACGTAAGGCGGCAGGACCGGGGCCGCATCCACAAAGACGGCGAGCCGACCCGCCAACTGTACCAATATCGCCTGCCAATGGACTGGCAGATAGTCCCTTAGGAATTTCGGATTTGGGCTTTCGAATTTCGGATTTATTTCGAAGTTTGGCTCCAAATCCGAAATTCGAAATCCCAAATCCGAAATGATTCCAATTCGTTTGTCTCTTCGTAACTTCATGTGCTACCGCGATGCCGCCGAGGTGTTGGACCTTACGGGGGTGCACCTTGCATGCTTAGCGGGCGAGAACGGCGCGGGTAAGTCGGCCTTGCTCGAGGCTATGACCTGGGCGTTGTGGGGCCGCGCGCGCGACCGCATGATGGACGACGAGCTTATCAGCAAGGGCGCTACCGAGATGGAGATAGATTTCCACTTCGGTATGGGTTCGGAGCACTACCGGGTGATACGTAAGCGCGCTCGCAAGGGCAACGCCGGCACCACCATGCTCGACATCATGGTGAGCGACAGCGGCGAGGACAGCACCTGGAAGACCATTTCCGGTTCTACCGTGCGCGAGAGCCAGCAGCGCATCAACCAGCTTCTCAAGCTCGACTACGAGACCTTCATCAACTCGTCCTTTATTTTGCAGGGCCGCGCCGACGAGTTCACGGTCAAGAACCCCGCCGACCGCAAGCGCATCCTGGCCGACATACTGGGCCTGGCGCAGTACGACCGGCTGGAGGAGGTCGCCAAGGAAGAGGCCCGCGAGCGCAAGGCTCGCATGAACGAGTTGGAAGGCGCTATCAGGCAGGTAGACGTTGAGCTACTCAAGCAGCCCAGCTACGAGCAGGGCCTGGAGGAGGTCGAAGCGCAACTGATTGAAGCCCAGGCCAGTCTCTCTACCTCTCGCGCCGAGCTTATCGAGCTACAGGCGCAGCTACAGAGCCTGGAACACAACCGGGGGCGGCTGAAGGAGTTGCAGGAGCGCCAGCGCAACCGCGAAGGGATTATGCTCACAGCGAAGGCGCGGCTGGAGAACAACACCGGCCGCAAGACCGAACTCATGTCCCTGCTCGCCCGTCGCGCGGAGATAGAGAAGGGTTACGCCGAGTGGCAGCGCGTGCAGGAAGATGAACGCAGCCTGAACGAAGCCCTTGCCACTATGCGCCGCATGGAGAACGAGCAGTCGGCCCTGGAACGGCAGATCGACCGCGAGAAGTTCCAACTGGAAGGTACCGTCACCAACCACCGGGAGAAGATACGCGAGCTTGGCAGCAGGCTGGCAGGCCGGGGCGTGCTTGAGAACCAGCTTGCCGAGGTGCTGGACAAGCTGCGCCGGTTGGAGCAGTTGCAGGCCCAGTACGAGGACACCCGCTGCCAGCGCGAGAACCTGGACGTGCGCATGCAGACGCTCACCCGCGAGCTTACCCAGGCCAAAGACGAAGGGTTGCAACTGCGCCAGAAGCTCGACCTGATTATGAGCACCCACGCCGAGAGCAACGGTCATGCCGGTTGCCCACTCTGCGGCTCCGACCTCACAGCCGACGCCCTGCGCCGCGTGCAGACCTCTTACGAGGACGACATCAAGCAGAAGCGCCTCGATTACGACCGCAAGAACAAAGAGCTTGAGGGCATCAACAAGCAGATAGTGGCTACCGAGCGCAAGCTGTCCCAGGAGCGCGAAGAGTTGAAGCCGCTGGAGATGCACCGCCAGCGTGAAGCCAACGTACGGGCCAAGATTTCGGGCCTCGACATGGACGAGCAGCAGCTTGCCAGGGAAGAGGCCGCGCTGGTGGAGGCCCGCATGCGCCTGGACGAAGGCGACTACGCTCACGAGGCTCGCACGGCACTGGTTGCTTTGCAGGCCCGCATGCGCAGCCTCGCCTACGACGAAGAGGCACACCGCGCGGTGAGCCGTCGTGTGGCCGAGATGCGCGCCGCGCAGTACGACCAGCTTTACCACAAGCTACAGAACGCCGAGCGCGAGCTTGCCTCCGTCGAGCAGTACATCGAGGACGACACGCTGCACCTGGAAGCCTGGACCGCCGAGCGAGCGGTGGACGCCGAGGAGATAGGCACGCTGCTGCCCAAGCTGGGACAGTGGGAGATCGTTCGCCAGCAGCACGCGGAGAAGCTGACGGAGGAGAAGTGGCTGGCCGGTATGGTAAGCGAGATGAGCGAGAAGCGTGGCGGCCTCAAGCGCCAGATAGAACACTGTGCGAACCTGCAAGAGGAGAAAGGCCGCTACACTACCGAGTACAACAAGGCCGTTGAAGAAAAGGTAGCTTACGACGAGCTAGCCGTCGCCTTCGGCAAGAAGGGCATCCAGGCGATGATTATCGAGAATATCATCCCTGAGGTGGAGGAGGAGGCCAACAAGCTGCTCCACAGGATGACCGATGGCCGCATGACAGTGCAGTTCGCCACGCAACGCGACGCCAAGTCGAGCAAGAGCGTGATTGAAACGCTTGACATAAATATATCAGATGAGATAGGCACCCGCGCCTACGAGATGTACAGCGGCGGCGAGGCGTTCAGGGTGAACCTGGCGGTGCGCATCGCGTTGAGCAAGCTGCTGGCGCGGCGGGCGGGCACGCAACTGCAAACGCTGGTGATAGACGAGGGCTTCGGCAGCCAGGACGGGCAGGGGCGTGAAAAGCTGGTGAGCGCCATACGCTCCATTGAGGGCGATTTCGAGCGCATCCTGGTCATCACGCACATCGAGGAGCTAAAGGACGAGTTCCCCGTGCGCATTACAGTAGTCAAGACCCCCACCGGTTCCCGCATCATGATGGGCGAAGGCGAACTGGCCTCGGCTGCTTAGATAGACGGAACCGCCAAGACGCCAAGCACGCCAAGAGCGCGCCAAGGCTTGGTGGGGTAGGGGCATGACGCGTCATGCCCAAGGTGGCTGGCCCCTCTGTTGCAACTGGAAGAACCAAACCCCACCCTGTCATCCTGAGCGTAGCGAAGGATCTCGGATGGTGGTAGCTCCCCTCTGCTGAACCTTCAGCACCATCTACCACGTGTTCAACAACATCCCTTCCCATCTTCTTGAGATCCTTCGCTACGCTCAGGATGACAGAAGGGGCTTTGGTCCCGAAGATCAGGCCCTCATGGTTGGAGGTATCGGGCATTGCTTCTATTGCCCTTCCACCTCCTTCCGAAGCCCGGCTAAACCCCTCTCCACGGAACTTGCAGACCACTCCACCCGTTAACTTACTAGAGCCAACCGCTGCTAGATAACTTCCCAACCACAGCCGTGTGGCTTGTGCACATCACCTGTGGATATGGTCCCATTGGCCTACCGGCAAGTGTAAGATACCTATGCACCCCCAATATGGTGCAGGGTTGAGTGGCGAAGTTCTCACGTTACTTTGGAAGGGCTGGATGGACTCACGGCGTACTTTCGGGATAGTGCTCACGGAGATAGCGGGGCTTGGCAGCATCGCGATGCTGTTCTACTACCTGCATGTGTCGGGCGCGGCGATGCACTCTGACCCCTGGTCGGTGGACAGAGTGGTGGCGTACCTGCTGATGTTCGTGGGGGCGCTGCTCATCTTCTTGCCGTTCAGCATGGCGCTGAAGCTGGGGCCTGTGTGGCTGCTGGGTGCCGGGTCGTGGAGCCTGCTGGGCTACGTGCTGGTGTTCGTGCCCGCGCCGCAAGGCTCCGGTGCCAGCTTCTTCACCTACGTGGCGTTCCTCGCCCTGCTGTTCGTGGCGCTGGGGTCGGCCCTGGCCCTGCCACTCGCGGCGGTGGGCAAGCGGCTCCTGCCGTCCACCAGTGCCTCGGTGGAGATGGTGCGGTCGTTGAGGCAGGGGGCTTTGCTGGCGCTCTTCCTCGTGTCGCTGCTGGCGATGTCGCCGCTGGGCGTGCTCAACTGGCTCAACATCGTGCTGGTTTTCACCACGGTGTCGCTCACCGAGTTTTTCTTCCTGGCGCGCAATTAGGAATGGGCTATTTCGGCACTCGAAATCTAGATCGGCATACAAGTGTATCTAGTCTCTCATCGTGTTGTGGGGCATGAAGACCCCGCTACTGGAGGCGGCGAAATGAGCAGCAGGCTGGCAAGGCCCGGTTACCTGGTGGCGGTGCAGGAGCCTCGGAAGCGTCTCCGCCCCTCCGAGCCTTTCTACCGCCTCCTGTCGCGCCGCCTCTCCTCGTTCCTGGAAACTCTGTCGAAGCCGGTGTTGCTGGCTCTCAGCGGCTTGCTGGTGCTGATCGCAGGGGCAGCCGATTTCATCATGGGGGCGCAATTTACCTTGCTCTCCTTCTACCTCCTGCCCGTGGTCCTGGTCACCTGGTATATCAGCAAGAACGCGGGCTTCTACGCAGCGGTGGCAAGCAGCGTGGTCTGGACCCTCAACTATGCCTTCACCGAACCCGTAGCGTGGGACACCCTAGCGCCCTACTGGAACATAGCCACGCGGTCCGCTATCTTCCTGGTGGTGTGCGTGGTCATATCGGAGATGAGGCGGGCGCTGAACAACGAGAAGGCCCTCGCCCGCACCGACCCGGTTACGGGCGCTTTCAATGGCCGGGCCTTCCAGGAGCGTGTGGAGCAGTCGGTCTGCTACGCCCGCCGCTACAGGCGTCCCTTCACCGTGGCCTACGTGGACCTCGACAACTTCAAGGCGGTGAACGACCACTTCGGGCACAGCGCCGGTGATTTCTGCCTGCGCCTGGTGGCCGACACCATACGCTCCTGCACGCGCGTGACCGATTTCACCTCGCGCATCGGCGGCGACGAGTTCGCCCTCCTCATGCCCGAAACCGGCTCGGAGCAGGCCCACGTCGTGATGAACCGCCTCCGCGAGAACCTGCTCGAAGCGATGCGGCAGAACGGCTGGCCCACCACTTTCAGCATCGGCGTGGTGACGTACCTGGCCGCGCCCGACACCGTTGACGCCCTCCTGAAAATGGCCGACGACCTCATGTACTCGGTCAAGAACGGCGGCAAGAACGACATCCGCTACGAGGTCTACACCGACCCCTCTGAGCCGGTAGAACGCTACAGGCAAGCAGGGTGATTTGGGAATTGGGATTGCGGATTGCGGATTTAGAAAGTGAACTGGGGCAGCCGAATTGTTGTAACAAGCTATAACGGCCAACAAATCCGCAATCCGAATTCTCAATTCCCAAATCAGGTGTATACTTAGCTATGAACAAGATCACCATCATTGGGCTGGGGCTGGTAGGCAACTCTATAGGTATGGCGATCAAGCGGGCGGCTGTCGAGCCTGTGGGCGACTACCCGTCCCCACCCGCCCAGGGCGTGCGCGTCACCGGCTTCGACCCCAGCAGGGACCGCGAGGCGGCGGCGTTGCGTCGTCATAACAGTGTGGACGAGATAGCCCCCGATTTGCGGCGGGCGGTGCAGGGCGCGGAGCTTGTGGTGTTAGCCACACCTGTAAGCGCCGTGCGCGAGGTGATGGAGGCTATAGCGCCCTTCCTGGAAGATGGGGCCACCGTCACCGACACGCTGGCCGCCAAGGAGCAGGTGATGTCGTGGGCGCGCGAGCTACTCGGCCCCAACGTCGGCTTTGTGGGGGGGCACCCGATGTCGACCTCGGTGGACCTCTCACTGGCAAGCGACGAGGCAGCGCCCGGACCGGACCTCTTCCACAAGGCGCATTACTGCATCCTCCCCGCGCCGAGGGCGGGCAGCGAGGCACTCAACCGTGTGATCTGGCTGGCCGAGATAATGGGGGCGCAGCCCTGGTTCGTAGATACGTTGGAGCACGACTCCTTCGTAGCGGCGGCCTCCCAGTTGCCCGCACTGGCGAGCGCCAACCTCCTGCGCATCACGGCAGGTGGCCCCACATGGTCTGACATGAGCGTCTTCGCGGGCGAGCAGTACGACTCGGTTATAGCGCCGCTGGAGACCGACCCGGAGCGCCTTACCGAGGGACTCATGTCGAACCGCGCGGCCCTCGTGCGCTGGCTGGACCAGTACATCCTCTCGATGCACGAACTGAGGGAGATGCTGGCCGGGAGCAACCACGACGCCCTGCTCGACGCGATGCAGCGCGCCCACACCGCCCAAACGAGCCACGCCAACCGCAGCGAGCGTGACAACCAGCTCCGCGCCGAGCTGCGCGAAGCCATCCAGGACAGCCGCCCCTCTCGCGGCCTGATGGGCGGCTACATATCTGATAGGGTCTTCCGCAGAAAAGATCACAAGTGACAAGTTATAGGTGATGAGGACTGAGGACTGAGTTGTCGTGGGCGGGGTTGGTGCATGGCTAAAGCAACACAGCCTGATATAGCTCCCACTAGGGTGGACGATTCGGACGGCTCCCTCAGTCCTCAGTCCTCATCACTCATTACTCAGAAGGCCGTTTCGCCCGGCAAGCACATCACCATCGTCGCCTTGGGCATATTCCTGGCGGCGCTCGACCAGACGGTGATTGTCACGGCCCTGTGGCCCATCTCCACCGACCTGCAAATCCCGGTTACGGAACTCGACCGCGCGGCCTGGGTGGTCACCGCCTACCTGCTCGGCTACACGGTGGCGCTGCCGCTCATGGGCCGGGTGGCCGACGTGTACGGGCAACGGCGCATCTACCTGGTGTCGTTGGGGCTGTTCCTGCTCGGTTCGGTGCTGTGCGCTTTGGCTCCCACGCTTGAGTTCCTTATCGCGGCGCGGGCGTTGCAGGCCATCGGGGGTGGGGCGGTGCTGCCGGTCGGCATGGCGATGGTGCGTCACCTGTTCAAAGAGCACCGGGTACCGTTCATGCTGGGCGTGCTGGGGGCGGTGGCCGAGGCGGGGGGCGTGATTGGCCCGCTATGGGGCGCGCTGGTGATGCAGGGGTTCGAGGGCTGGTTCGGGATAATCGGCTGGCGCTGGATCTTCTGGGTGAACGTGCCCTTGTGCCTGTTGTTCGGCTTCCTGGTGTGGCGCACGCCCGCCCTGCCGCGCTTCCCCGGCAAGGTGGACTGGGCGGGCGCGGGGCTGCTCGGCCTGGCGCTGCTGGCGCTGTCGCTGGGCCTGTCCACTCCCGGCACGGTGGGCGCGTGGGCGGGGCTTACGCCTCAGACCACCGGGGGCGCGTCGGGCGATCTAATTACGCCGCAAAGCCTGGCGCTGTTTGTCCTGTCTATTGTGTTGTTCGCGGCTTTCGTGCTGTGGCAGCGGCGCGCCTCCACTCCCCTCATTCCGCTGGAGCTATTTTCCCGGCGCAACTGGCCCTTCTCGGCGGCCAACATCACCAATTTCATGGTGGGCGCGGCCCTCATCATAACGATGGTGAACGTGCCTCTGTACGTGGCAAGCGTGCTGGACGGTACCGCGGAGCAGGGCGGCTTCATGTTGCTCAGGATGACGGCCCTCATCCCGGTGGGCGCAATAGTGGGCGGCTTAATGGGGGTGCGGGTGCAGTTCCGCTGGGTGGCGGTGCTGGGCCTCATCGTGACCGCGCTCGGCTTCTGGGAGATGAGCACCTGGAACCTGGCCGCGCCCGACGCTCCGCTCAACTGGCTGGGGCTGGCGCTCAACGGCCTGGGGTTCGGGCTGCTGGTATCTCCCGTTACGGCCACCGCGCTCCAGTGGGGCGGGCTGAAGCGGGCGGCGCTGTCGGCGGCCTCGGTCAACCTGGCGCGCATGGTCGGCATGATGGTGAGCCTGTCCATACTGACCGTGCTGGGCCTGCGCCGCTTCCAGGAGTTGATGTCGGCCCACCCCGCGCCCATCGTGCCCCTCGCGAACGAGACCGCCGAGCAGTTCGCCCAGCGCCAGGTTGACTACACCATCGCCTACAAGACGGCCTCGCTGGAGGTATATACCACCGGCTTCCTGATAGCCCTGCTGGTGTGCCTGGTGGGTATCGTGTTCGCCTTGTGGCTGCGCCGCAACCCGGAGTCGGAGGTGGAAACGGGGCCGATCTTTTGATTTTGGATTTTAGGTTTTGGATTTTGGATTGGTTATTGGGTGAGGGATTGGGCCATCCGCCAGACGCCGAAGAGGGCGAAAGCTACCAGGGTGGCTGTGGCGGCCCAGCCTAGCAGGTCAATGTACCTGGGTGGGGAGAGGGGCAGGGTTTTCTCACGGCGGTTGACTAGCAAGAGGCCCAGGCCCGCGCCTCCGAGGAAGCCGCCCAGGTGCGCGGCGTTATCTATGATTCCTGCCCCAAACAGCCCCAAAGCGGCTATGAGGCCCAGGCTTACCAGCATGGCGCGGCGGGAGGGGCCGGGCATAGCCTCTTTGCGCAGGTAGGACAGTACCACGGCGAAGCCCAGCAGCCCCATTATCGCCCCTGACGCGCCTATGGAGGTAGTATCGGGTACGAGGGCCACGCTGAACAGGCTGGCTGTAACCGCCGATACCAGGAACACGAGGCTTACGTAAGCGCGCGCACCCACTCTCTCCACGAGAGTACCGAGCACGTAGAGGGCTGTCAAGTTGAAGATGATGTGCCACAGGTTCGCGTGCAACATCTCCGCCGTGACCAGCCGCCACCACTCACCTTCGCGCACCGCGCTCTTGACCAACCCGGCCGCCTCGATAGGCGATGGTACGTCTTTCCAAAACGTCGAAAACGCTACAAATACCTCGAACAGGGCTATGAGGAGCAGGCCGCAGGCTATGCCTATAGTGGTCCAGGCGTTCCGTTTCGATATCCAGGCTATATAGCGGGCATGCACACTCTGGGCGGCCATCTTCTCAGGCGTGTAGCTCTTCAGCTTGCGCAATTCCCACAGCGTTTGTGCAGCCGGGAACACCCCGACCATGAGCAGCAGGAGAAGGCCCACCTGCCAGTTGCGTCCGGTGATACTGCTGCTATTTGAGGATGATGAGGCGTTCAGCAGGGTGGGCAGGCTCAGCACCGCGGCCCACAGCGCGGTGGACCATAGACTTCTCTTGTTGTGAGCCTCGGCGCGCATCTTGACGGCCAGGAAAAGCGTTGGCACTTCCTCCGGGACCACGAACCTGTCATGCTCCGGTGCCCATACGAGCCGAATGGTATCATCTTTATCCCTGGCGATCTTCCAGAATAGCTCAGGGTAAGTGCAGCCCACCGGCTTGTCACCCTGCATATAGCCGAAGGGGGCGTCGATGGGACGTTCGGGGAACGCCGTGGCAGAGAGCCAGGGGGCAAGCGGCTCCGGGCTGCTTCGGTCGAGGTCTGGTCTCGGCCCATTGGTAGAGGGGGCTGCATCGACGTCCAAGCTGCGCCTCATCAGTGTAATAAGCTTCTTTGGACAGTACTACATTATAGCTTACGCTATTTCGCGGCCTACCGTCGCAGCCTCCTACAACAAAGCAGCGGACAACCAAGTCGTCCGCTGCTTTGTTAGATTTGAGGTTCGCAGAGACTTCAACTAAATTCGCAATTCGAAATTCCAATTCCCCAAATCCGCTACGGTTCGAGGAAAACCACATGGTGCGAGCTATGGCGGATGTTGCCGTGGGAGCCTGTTGCGCCTGCGTTGTAGACGTTGATGAACTTACCGTTGAAACCCCAGTGCTCGTCTATGGGGGTTGGCGTCAGTGAGTCGTGCTTGTGACACTGTATGTCGGCGCTTGTTATCTCGAACCATGCCAGGCCGATGACGTGGAACCTGGTGTTGTTGCCGCCTCGACCGTTTGACTGGTCGAACACAGGGATGAGGAAGTTGCGGCCCAACATCTTGGGAGCAAGTTTCTGGAACTCCTGGCACGTGCTATTCGTGGTGCCACTCGACCCCCCTATCCACCAACCTGCGGTCCAATCGAAATAGTTTGCAAAAGACGCCTCCGATTCGGTCGGACCTGTCCAATATCTCGTCGGACCTTGGGCACGGTACTCGGTGGCAGGGTGAAAGCCGGGCGTGTAGCCCTGGCTGACGCACCACTCTCTCCACTGAGCGTCAGAAGATATTGCGGGATTGAAGCCGCAAGCGATCCAGGCGTCTACTACGGGGGCAGAGCTGCCCTCTCCATTGAAGTTTACGTACCCCCAGTTGCCGGAACCTCGCTTGGTGCTGCCACTGATGAGGTTATATTCCCGGCCCGGCTGTAGCTGCTGCAATCGCTCCGTCTCGGTGAAGAAACCAATGGGCATCAGGCCGATATTGCCCTGCATGTTGATCGCAACGCCCATGAAAGCGGTGGCCGAGGCGTTGGCGCTCACCTTGTTGAAGCCCAGGAGCGACATGAAGAAGGCGTCGGTCTCGGAGGCCGTGGTTACGTAGATGCCTTTCGCGCCCATCGCCCAGGGCACCATGTTGTTGTATCCCACCTGGCAAGGACCTAGCGCGACCAACCCCAACCCTGGAGCAGTGCCGCAGCCGTCGCCCACGAGAGCCGAGACCACCTGCTTCTGGTCGTTCACGAAATAGGCGGACAGCTTATCGGTGGTGGTTACGATGCCGTTGGCGGCTGCGATGTTGTTTATTTCGGCCCTTATAGCGTCCTCTTTGCTGCTGGAGCCGTTCACGTCCCTGTCGTAGTTCAGGACCATGTCTTCGTAGAGCGTCAGCATCTTGCGCGTGCCCGCCATGGCTGTGGCGTCCGCCGCGTTCTGCGCCTTGCGCCGTTGCTGGTAGCTGGACCCGCCGTCTATCGCCAGCCCCACTATAGCCATCAGCACGAATAGGCTGAGCACGATAATCACCATCGCCTGGCCGCTGCTCTTGCGGTAGAGGAAGGGCACGTGATTGCGCGGCAGCGTGGTAGCCGCCCCTCTCCGTACGGTGTGGGTCGAAGTCCTTGTCCTGGTGACGTATCTGTTGCTCATATGGTGGTCCTCTTGCCTGCCGTTCTCATGACGTGGGGCAACTGCTGTAGAATGGCTTGCCCGTGATGACCTGCGACGCCGACTTGGTTATAGGTATCTGCTTGAGCCCGAGCATGTTGGGCAGGAACAGGTCGTCAAGCGTGTAGGTGATGCGCACCGTGATGGTCCTGCCGGGGCAGCGGAGGGCGCAGGTGCCGTCGTAGCCCTCGGTGAATACCTCTATGCGGGCGTTGTCCTGGTCCTGCTCCTCGACCACCAGGCCGTGCTCCACGGCGACCCTGCGAGCGCGCTCCTGTATGCTCTGGTGCGTCTGCACTGTTTTGCCGAGGATGCACTGCTCGTTCGAGGGGTTGTAGGGGTCTTTGTCGCGGTCGGGGTAGATCGAGGCGTAAGCCGCGCCCTCACCCGCCATGTTGGTCACTATGATAGAGGTGTAATAAGCCCTACCGAAATCGACGGCAGCCGCCAGCAGCATCCCCAGGAACAGGCCCATCAGGGCGAACTCCACCAGGGCCTGGCCTTTTGCCTTGCCCCTGCTTCTTATTGCCGTCTGCTTCCTCATAGGTTGAATGCGTTTCCTAAACAGAGTCATGTTCTACTCTCGCGCCCGCTAGTTGCAGGAGAACGTTTCGTTATAGGTGCCCGGAACATCTATCTTCGAGGCATCCTTGTAGCCAGGTGCGGTGGCAAAGATGTCCACCGTAACGGTGTCGCCGTTCTTCACGTGCCCAGCAGGACACTCCTGGTATGTATTTGGACCTACTGGTGCCAGGTCCACCCGTTCCACGTATACTTGCGAGCGTTCATTGATCCAAACCTTGGCCCATACAACAGCGCCTAGGGTGCTTACGGGACTCCCATCGGATGCTTTCAGTACCACCTGGACGCTTACAGGCTTGCCGTTTTGCTTCTTGTAGAAGACCTCCACGCTTTCGATGATGAGCGCCTTGGGTGTGGGCGTGGCAGTCGCGGTGTTGGTAGAGGTAGCCGTAGCCGTGTTGGTAGCCGTGCCTGTAGGCGTGGCGGTGGGCGGTGTGCCGGTGACGGTGGCCGTAGGGGTGCCGGGCGTCTCGGTGGGCGTGGCCGTGCTGGTTTGGGTCGCTGTGCCGGTAGCCGTGGCCGTAGAGGTTCGTGTCGCCGTCGCCACCACAAAGGGGGTGGACGAGGGTACCGGCGTTTCAGTGCGCGTAGGGGTATTTTCGGGCGTGAAGGTAGGCGCTGGCGTAAGGCTCACGGTGCAGCCTGGTGCCTGGGTCTTGCCGTTTTGCAGGATCGTGCGCGCCGAGCGCATCCTGACGTCAATGCCGTTGGGCGCGAAAGCATCTATGAACGGCACCATGAACTTGTACTTGTAGCTGGCTTCCACGACGACGCGGTTGCCTTCCTTTATGACGTGGTCTATGTTGCTCTGCGTGACCGCAACGGGCGTGCCGTCGCCGTTGTCGTACCAGACCGCGATGTTCACCGAAGACCTGGGTATGCCGATCACCTTATCTACCGACCTGGCTCGGATATCGCAGGCGTAGGAGGGGGCGACCAACTGGGGTACGTAGGTGGGGGTGCCCTTGGCGGCCATAGAGGCGGCTACCTGTGTGGCCTGGGCCGCGGCCACTACCTCTCGGGGACGGATGATGGCGAAGTGAGAGCCTTCCTGGGCGGCATTGGTAACCACGCTGTAGGTGAACAGGAAGCGCCCCATCTCCAGGATGCCGAGGATGAACCAGAATAGGAGGACGCTGATAAAGGCAAACTCCACCGTGCTCTGTCCGCGGGCGCTCTTGCGCTTGTTGGTGCTGATAGCTGTTCGTAGCATATTCTTGTTGCCGTCGCAAGTTGTGCTTGTAGCCTCGCGGACCACGACACGGTGGGCCTTTACCCACTTGCGGTCTACGCGGCGTCTATTTGTATGGTGTGCCCTATATGGTACCGGGACGTATAGAAGGGAGCGCCGTAGCGGTTGTCTATCTACGTTCCGGCTCGTCTGGCAGGTGGGCGGCTGATGTGGCATTTACCGACAAGGTAGTCGCGTACGTGCCCGTGCCACCCGCGCAGGGAGACCCTACGCTAAGTATAGGTGTGGTGTTGAGCCAAGTGAATGGGAACTACTTACTACAGGGGGTGCATAAAAGTCATGGCCCTAATGGGCTAGTACCAGGGACGATTGTTTCCAGCAACCCCGCGAAAAGGACCAGGGCAAATATCTCGCATCTTGGTCCCATTGCTCAGAACACCCTTCACGCCGGGTAAGATGCCGAGGGCACGAATTGCAAGCCGTCCGCATACAGGACCAAATCCCCCTCTGTCATCCTGAACGCAGTGAAGGATCTCAAGAAGGTGGTAAATGGATGCTGTGGAATGCCCGGACAACGTTACTGAAGGTTCGACATGCACAAAAAGGCGGCATCTGAGATCCTTCACTGCGTTCAGGATGACAGAGGGGAGTGTGGTCGCTATGCACACGCAGATTCCAACTTCCAACATGGAAACTCACAACGTTTCGCTTGTTGCCGGGCGGGAAACCACATCTCCTCGCTCAAAGTGATATACTGGTCATGGCAGTCCGGTCCTCACCTCCTATACCAGGTGCGGGAACTTTATGCACGCCGCCCTCGTCATGTAAGTAATCACGGTATTACGTCCCTAAATTCGCAATTCGAAATTCCAATTTCCAAATCCAACAGGGGGTAATCGCAGTGGATACCTCGACAGAAGGTAGCGGGCCAGGGCCTCGCAACAATCGCCGGCTATTGATGGGGGCGGGTATCGCGCTTGCCCTGCTGCTCCTGGTGGGAGTGGGAGTGTGGCGGGCGTTGTCTCAAAGCCCCGCCGACGATCCCAGGCAGAACCCCAACGCGACCGCCACGCCCGGCGCTATCTCTGATGGCCCGTCCGGCCTGGATGGCTGGGTGACGGTGTACACGCCTGGGCCTGCCCGTACGCCGGACAGTGTTACCCCTAGCGTGGTGGCTTCGACCACAACGCCACCCTCCGACCCGACGGCGGTAGGCAACGTGCAGGTAGAGAGCACGCCCACCCTCATCGCGGGCGCTGCCACTTTCACCCCCGTAGCCGCGCAGGGGCAAAACGGGACCACCAGCCGACCCCGCGTGCTCGGCATCACGGCGGGCGTGGGCATGCGCTCCGGCGACATAGCCGGCGCTGCACCTCTCGCTGTGACCTTCTCCGAGGCAATGGACCAGGCTTCGGTGCAGTCGGCTTTCCTGCTCAGTCCCCATGTGCCGGGCAAGTTCGCCTGGACCGCCAACACCCTCCTGTTCACACCCGACCAGCCTCTACGGCCCAGTACCTCCTACACCGTGACAGTGGCTGCCGACGCGCGCTCTCAGCAGGGTGAAAGCGTGGCCTCTCCCCTTTCGGCCAGCTTCCAGACCGCGCCTCCCCCCGCCGTGCTGCGCACCCTGCCGAGCGCCGGGGCCAGCGAGGTGCCCACCGACACGATTGTCACCATCACCTTCAACCGCCCGATGATACCTCTCACCGCGCTCGACAGCCAGCCCGACCCTTCGCAGTGGGTGACCATATCCCCCCAGGTGAATGGCCGCTGGGTGTGGCTGGGCACGGCGGCTGTGGGCTTCCACCCGGCGTCGGGCTTTCTACCTTCGACAGCCTACAGGGTGGACGTGAAGGCAGGCTGGCCCGATGCCGCCGGTGTGACGTTGCTACAAGGCGCAGCGGTGAGTTTCACCACAGTACGCCCCGCCATCCTCAGTGTCTCGCCCTCCAACGGCTCCGAGCGCGTGGACCTGGATACGCCCGTAGTGGTGCGCTTCAACATGCCGATGGACCATGCTTCGGTTCAGAGCAACATCAGCCTGCCGGTGCAGGGCACTGCCGAGTGGTCGCCGGATAGCACGGTGGTGACGTTCACCTCGCGAAGCTTGCTGGAATTCAGCCGCAGCTATACTGTGCAGGTGACCGGCAGCCTGAAACCGGCGCAGGGTAACGCAACCGAGCTTACGGGTGGGGCTTCGGCCAACCGCTGGAGCTTCCGTACCACCGATTCTACCCACTTAGAGAACCATTATCCCGATAGCAGTGGTGGTCCCGCCTCTCCCGGCGAAGCGTTCGGCTTCTATTTCAACAACCCGCTCGCGCCCAACCAGGATGTAGCCCAGTTCCTCACAGTAGACCCCACACCCGTGGGCTACATCGGGCAGCTTACAGCCGAGGGCACCGGCGTCTATACGTCGGGTGTGCAACTGCTCCCCAACACCACCTACAGGTTCGCCCTCAAAGACGGACTGAAGGACAAGTGGGGCTTCCCTGTCCCAGGTGCTACCTGGGAGGTAAAGATTGGGCCTTTGCCGCCCGCTGTGTCGCTCAAGGGCGGCCTCTTCCAGCCGGTCTACGCAGAGGGGCCGGCCCGCGCGCGCATTGAAGCCACCAACCTGGATAAGTTCAAGTTGCAGCTTTACACGCTCAACGACAATGACGTGCGCTACATCATGCGTCAGGGCATATACGACTACAACAATAACACCCCGCGCGTGCCCGGTCAGCTCAAGCGCGAGTGGGAAGTGGACGTGCCGAAGACGCAGGACGGCCAGGCTGCCACGCTCTACCCGGCTATAGGCTTAGACGCAAACGCCGACCGCCTGCCTCCTGGCTTCTACCTGCTGCGGGCCACCGCTCCCAGCCCGTATAACGACCGGCCACTCGACTCCGCGAGCGTGCTGGTGGTGGGGCGCACCGGCGTGGTCACCAAGTCCGAAGGAAACAACCTGTTCATATGGGCCGCCGACCTCGGTAGCGGCAAGCCCGTGCCTGGCTACAGCCTGCGCGTCGAGCTATCCGACTACGAAGGCAAGAGGCTCGGCACGGAGCGCGGCACCACAGGTGCGGACGGTGTTGTACGGCTGGTGCTCGGCGATGCCAACCAGTCGGCGTCAGTCGTCAGCGTGTGGAGCGACACTGAGAGTGACACCATGCTCGCTACAACGGGCTGGAGTCGCAACCTCTACTTCAGCTACTACGCCGGTGAAAGCTCCGGCGAGCGCGGGGCCATGTATACCGACCGCCCCATCTACCGCCCCGCGCAGATGGTCTACTTCCGAGGCGTGGTGCGGGTTGATGACGACGCCCTCTACTCGCTGCCGGACGCAGGTATCCGGGCGGAGATACAGGCCTACACCTACGGCAACAACGGCCAGACGAACGTGTACACCGGCACCGTGACCCTGTCGCAGATGGGCACCTTCAGCGGGCAGTTCCTCCTGCCTGCCGACGCGCCCACGGGCAGCTACACCATTGCAATGTCGCGGGACGGCGCGCAGTCCGACCCTTATTCTTATGGCTACTCTGTGTCCGCCCACTTCCAGGTGGAGGAGTACCGCAAGCCCGACTTCCAGGTGAGCGTCACCGCCACGCCCGAAGTGGTGCACGGTGACCCGCTGGTGGCCGACATCGCGTCAAGCTACTACTTCGGAGGCCCGCTCTCCAACGTCACGGCCACGGTCAACCTGCGCTCCGACCTCCACTACTTCAGTTGGAGCGACCCCGATACGGGCGAGTCCTACCAGTTCGGCAATTCGTACCCCATCATCTACCACAGCTACCCGCCAGGTCCGGAATCTGAGCCTGTGGTGACTTCGCTAGAGGTGCGCACCAACAAAGCCGGACTTGCCACTGTGGACGTGAGCCGCTACGTGACCACCACCGCGGGCAGCCGCAGCTTGCTCATCGAGGGGCAGGTGCAGGACTTGAGCAACCAGGCGGTCGCCAACAGCACGACGGCGGTGGTGCACCAGGGCCAGTTCTACGTGGGCTTGCGCACCAGCGACTACGTGGCCCAGGCCAAGCAGCCCCTGACCGTCACCGTGCGCACCGTGCAGTCGCTCAGCCGCAACGTGCAACCCAACAGCAACGTCAGCCTGCGCTTCGTGCGCATCGAGTGGAAGGAGCCTCCGGGAGGTCGCTACGACTTGTCCTGGACCGAGGTTGAGGTGCCGGTGGGTGATGCTAGCGTGACCACCGACACCACTGGCCGCGCCACGTACCTGTTCACGCCTCCGCAGGGCGGCAGCTACCGCATCTACGCCGAGAGCCGCGACACTCGTGGCAACGCCATCAAGAGCAGCATGGGCTTCTACGCCTACAGCGACGACCCCGGCTACGTGCCCTGGCGGTACGAGAACGAGCAGCAGGTGGAGCTTGTAGCCGACAAGGAGATGTACAAGGCAGGCGACGTGGCCCGCATCCTGGTGACTTCGCCCTTCACCGAGGCCACCGGCCTGCTCACGGTCGAGCGGGGGCACCTGCGCCGCTACACGCTTGTAACGCTCCAGGGCGGCGCGCCCACGGTAGAGGTGGCGCTGGAGGAGGGCGACCTGCCCAACGTCTACATCGGCCTCACTTTGCTGGGGCAGGAGCGGCCACCCGCGGGCGCGCCCGCCGACTGGGCCAACAAGGTCACTATGCGGCAGGGCTACGTGGGCCTCACGCTCGACACCTCCGGCAAGCAGCTAGAGGTGAGCATCGAGCCGCAGGGCAAAGGACCGTTCGAGCCGGGCAGCACCGCCAGTGTGAAGGTGAGCACCCGTGACAGCAGCGGCAGGGGCGTACCCGGCGAGCTATCGCTGGCGGTGGTAGACGAGGCGATCTATGCGATGGCCGAGGACAACGCCACCCGCCTGTTTGATGCATTCTGGAGCGAGCGCGGCCTGAGCGTGCGCACCGGCACCAGCTTTACCTCGGATGAGAGCACGCTGGGTAACGGGTATGCCGCGGGGGATATGGCGGGCATGCCCTCTACAGGGCCGGGTGAAGAGCAGGAGGCACAGCGTACGCCCGCTGCCCAACCCCAGACTGGTGGGGGTGGGAACCCTGCCGCGCCCGCCAGGGTGCGCGTAGACTTCCGCGATACCGCCTTCTGGACCTCTGCCGTGACCACCGGGGCGGACGGCAGCGCGGTTGTCGCCGTGCCACTGCCGGACAACCTGACCACCTGGCGGCTGACCGCGCAGGGCATCAACCTGGCGACACAGGCGGGTACGGCCTCGGCCCCGATGACGGTCACGCAGCCGCTCCTCATAAGGTCGGTGTTGCCGCGCTTCTTCCTCACGGGCGACAACCCGCGCCCGCAGGCTATCGTCCACAACAACACCGGGCAGGCGCTCGACGTGGAGGTGAGCCTGGTGGTGAGCGGGGCTATCGCGCTCGACGCGACCACTCCCGCCGTGCAGCGCATGACGTTGCAGCCCGACACGCAGACGGTGGTGACCTGGACCGCCAGCGTGGGCAAAGGCGATGTGGCAAACCTGCGCTACTGGGTGCACACGGTCGGCAACGCGGGCCAGGCAAGCTACCGGGAGGACGCCATAGGGCTGTCGCTTCCCGTGAAGCCTTTCGCCGCGCCCGAAGCTGTGGCTACCAGCGGCGAGGTGTCGGGCACCCGCGCCGAAGAGACGATCTTCCTGCCGTTCACGGTCAACCCTCTGCTGGGCGAGCTAGAGGTGCAGGTGTCGCCCTCGCTGGCGGCTGCCACCACCCACAGCCTCGAGTTCGTGGAGGAGTACCCCTACGAAAGCACCGACATGACGGTGAGTCGCTTCCTGCCGCTGGTGGTGCTGGAGAAGGTCTACAACGAACAGGGCCTCAAGACGCCCTACTCGGCGCAGATACCCAGCATCCTGCAAAGCAGCCTCAAGCGCCTGCAAGAGTTGCAGCAGCCCGATGGCGGCTGGTCCTGGTGGGAGGACGGCCCCTCTAGCTGGTGGCAGACCGGCTACGTCGTGCAGGGGCTGGCGGAGGCTCGGTCTGCCGGGCATGCCGTGCCGGAATATATGTTGCAGCGCGGCTTAGAGCGGTTGCAGCGGTTCCAGCGGGAGAATGCCCCGCAGGGTGTGGACGACACCTACAACCTGAACATGCGCGCCTACTCGTTGTACGTGCTGTCGCGTGCGCTGCTACGCACCCCCGAAATGCGGCAGGAGGGCACCAACCTGGTGGGCCAGGCCCCCCGCATCAGCAACCACGCAAGGGCGTGGCTCGCCATGGCCCTGGGTGAGATGGGCATGGCCGCCGAGAGCAAGACCGTGCTGGACAGCCTGGCCGCTGCCGCCCGCCAGTCGAGCACCACCGCCCACTGGGAGGAGGAGCGCCCCGACTACTGGAGCATGGCTACCAACACCCGCGCTACCGCCCTCGCCGTGGACGCCCTGGTGACCCTGTCGCCCAACGACCCGCTCACCCCCAAGGCGGTGCGTTGGCTCATGACCGCGCAGAAGGGTGGGCACTGGCTGTCGAGCATGGAGACCTCCATCAGCATCATCAGCCTGGCCCACTACATGCGCGCCTCGCAGGAGCTTACCGCCGATTACACCTGGCAGGTGACCGCGTT
>JALZHI010000101.1 GCA_030913985.1 Chloroflexota bacterium
GGTTCGAGGAGGACGTACCCTCAGACCGGCAGACGTTCACAGACGTAGACCAGGACAGCCCGTTCTGGGTGTACATAGAGCGGCTGGCGGGTAGAGGCATCATCTCAGGGTATGGAGACGAGGAGAGGTGCCCAGAAACGGGTGCTCCATGCTTCCGGTACAACGAGAACACCACAAGAGGACAGATGGCGAAGATAGCAGCGAACGCTTTCTTCCCCAACTGCCAGACCCCTGCAAGACCTTAAGCAATAACGTACCCTAATTCCCCAGGGACGCTGAGGTACCAACACGAAAAGGGGCCGGATGCTTTCATCCGGCCCCTTTTTGATTCAATTTGCTACCCAGTATCCGGTCACAGCGGGCACGCTGGGGGTGGGGCTTCCGCATTACAGAGACACAGGGGTACGGAAGTTGCAGCTACTCACGATTCTTATTCGTTCGCTCGCACCGGGCCGTGCCCCGCTGCCCGCGAGAAGCGCCAATGCTGCTTCCGCGCAACTCCCCACCCCGCACCGCTGTCTAAGGCTAGACAGCCACGCCCACAAAGCTCAGCGCGACCGAATGGAGGGCACTTGCAACAGAGGAGGTACTGGGAAAATACGGCCCGGCTACGGTAGCCGGGGACGCTTTACTCAATCGCAAGGAAGGAGAAAAGCTCATGCTCTCTACAAAGAGCAAGTTTACCCGTCGCCAGGTGGTGTTGGCAGTGTTGCTCCTGGTACTGGTGGTGTCGGTTTCGGCCACGGGCCTGTTGAGTGGCCCGCAGTCCGGCACGCAAGGCCAGCAGCAAGGTCCGCAAGTTAGAGGCCCAATCCTCGGACAAACGGCTCAAACACCCTCGGCGGCCCAGGCTACCGAGAGCGCCAGGCAGTCGAAAAGCACGCTAATCGGAACTCTACCCAACGGCGGCGAGGTGCACCGCACGGTCAAGAAAGCCATTTCACCGTCGGTTCGCACTCTGCCTGAGCGCCGGATCGTAGAAGCTCCAACCAAGCCACTCCCTCGCGAGCACTACCTTCCCGGTGGCAGCTCGCCCCGCCTGGACCGCGACCCAGCCCTCCAGACGGTGTACGGCCCCCAGGTCATGCCGAACCCCCTAGCCAACTTCGAGGGCATATACAACTACTGGGGCGGCATCCCCCCCGATACGGTTGGTGACGTGGGACCGAATCACTACGTGCAGATGGTGAACGTCGGCTTCCAGATCTACGACAAAGCTACAGGCACCCCACTGACTGGCGTAATCGACTTCAACGAGCTTTACAAAGCCGTAAGCTTCGGTGGTGAGTGCGAATCGCAGAACGCCGGCGACCCCATCGTAGTTTACGACCAGCTTGCCGACCGGTGGCTGCTATCGCAATTCACAGCGCCGATCAATCTTCCTGTTGAGGGAGCGCCCGTGGGCAGCGGCCCTTACTTTGAGTGCATCGCCATCTCTATGACCAGCGACCCCACAGGTGCTTATCACCTGTACGCCTTCCAGACCAGCGAGGCGAATTTCGAGGACTACCCGCACTTTGGCGTGTGGCCCGACGCCTATTACATGGCAACCAACGAAGCCCAGGGTGGCCTCATCATTTTGAGCGCGGGCTTTTATGCTTTCGAGCGCGACAAGATGCTTGCGGGCGATCCCGACGCCAGGATGATCTACTTCAGCCGTCCATTCCCGGATGGCGGATACCTGCCAAGCGACCTGGACGGGTACAGGCTGCCCCCGGCGGGCAGTCCGAACTACTTCATGGCGCCCAATCGCATCCAGGGCGATAGCGTTCGCCAGTACAGGTTCGACATCACAACCTGGGACCCGGCACCCGTGGCCGCCCTGGTTGGCCCCTTCGACATCCCCGTAGAGGTATTCGATAGCCTCGCTCCACAGGTGCCACAGCCCACAGGACCGGCCCTGGACAGCATCAGCGACCGCTTCATGAACAGGCTGGCGTATCGCAACATGGGTACCCACGAGTCGCTGGTGGTCAATCACACAGTGAGCGTCCCGGAAGGGGATACGGAGCGAGCCAGTATACGCTGGTACGAGTTCCGCGACCCTAACAATCCCATCCTGCCAACGGTCCACCAGCAAGGCACCTACGCGCCGCCCGATGGCCTGCATCGCTGGATGGCAAGCGCGGCCATGGACGGTGCGGGCAACATAGCGATTGGCTACAGCGTTAGCAGCAGCAGCCTCTTCCCGTCCATCAGGTACGCCGGTCGCCTGGTGACCGACCCTCTAGGCGCGCTATCGCAGGGGGAAGCGACCATCATAACCGGAGGCGGCTCCCAGACGGAGTCTATACCGGATGCTCAGAGATGGGGTGACTACAGCAGTCTCAACGTGGACGTGGACGACTGTACCTTCTGGTACACTACCGAGTATTACGCCCAGACCGGACTGCGCAACTGGCGCACGCGCATTGGTTCGTTCAAGATGCCCAACTGCGTTGCCACAGGCCCCCAGACCCCAGTTCCGACGGGCACACCTGCTACCCCCACTCGGACGCCGACCGCCTCCGCTACCTCATGCCCAGGCGTGCAGACCGTTCAGGGTTCGATCACGATGACCGATAAGCTGGTCGTGGGGCGACTGAGCAGGGATGGCGTGCCCAGTACCTGCGGCACCACCAAAGAGTGTCCGGCCATCGCCGACCAGGTGGAACGCCATTACAGGACCCACCGCTTCTTCAATAACAGCTTGAACCCCCAGTGCATAACCGTCAGCATTACCAACAACTGCGGGGACAATGCCCTGTTGAGCGCGGCCTATGTAGACGAGTTCGACGCTAACAACCAGTGCACAAACTACCTGGGTGACATGGGTTCGGCAGGCCCTAACTTCAGCTATTCGTTTACGGTCCCGGCGCAGAGGTCCTTTGAGGTCGCGGTGCTGGAGAACTCTGCCAACGTGGGCTGTGCCAACTATACGTTGAGCGTGAACCAGTGCCAGGTCGGCACAGCCGTCCCAAGTGTCACGGGCACGCCGCCCACAGCTACACCCACTCGCACCAGGACAGCCACGGTTACGCCCACGTCAACACCTTGTGCTACCGACATACGCTTTACAGAGGACTTCGAACTCGGCACGCTCGGTGCCTTCACAGCGACCCACCCGGCCTCCCCGCCGGGCGACTCCCCGTGGATGGTTTCCAACGTAGCGTCACACACAGGTACATGGTCGGCTCACGTAAGGAACAACGATGAAGAGAGCGACCAGCGCCTTGAGCTGATCAACGCCGTGTCCGTGCCCACGACCACCAACAATGTCCTGTTGCAGTTCTACCACCGGTTCGTGTTCGAGACGATTGGCGGGCCTGCGTCGTTCGACGGCGGCGTGCTGGAGTACTCCACTAATAACGGCACCAACTGGACCGACGCCGGCAGCCTGATTACCGAGGGTGGATACAACTCCGTGCTCGGTGGCCCCGGCAACCCACTGACGGGACGTCAGGGCTGGGGGAGCACCCGGACCGGCCACCCGGCCTTCGGTCGAGTTAGCGTCAACCTGAATAGCCTGAGGGGGCAGAGTGTGAAGTTCCGCTTCCGGCACGGTAGTGACGAAAGCGGCGACGCGGAAGGCTGGTACGTGGACAACGTACGGCTTTTCATACAGCTTGCCTGCGGTACGGCGCTGCCCACGTCCACCAGCTCTCCCACAGTTACGGCCACGGCTTGCCCAATCCAGTTCCAGGACGTGCCGCCGAGTACCGACGTGTCCTCGTTCTACCCATACGTCCGCTGCCTGGCCTGTAGAGGCATAGTGAGCGGTTATCCTTGCGGCGGCACCAACCCTGAAACCAACCAGCCTGAGCCTTGCGGTACGTCGGGCAACCCGTACTACAGGCCATCCAACCAGATCACCAGGGGACAGATCAGCAAGATAGTGGCTGGTGCTTCAGGCTCAAGTGGTGACCCAGGACCTCAGAAGTACCAGGACGTGCCACCCAACAGCCCCTTCTACCAGTGGATCAACAGGCTCTCCAACGAAGGCGTGATGGGCGGTTACCCATGCGGCGGTCCCAATGAGCCGTGCGGAAACGGCAACAGGCCCTACTTCAGACCGGGTGCCAACGCCACCAGGGGGCAGATGTCCAAGATAGTCTCTAACGCCATAGGCTACAACGAGCCTGTTACGGGTCAGAGCTTCGAGGACCTACCACCGAGCAACGAACCCTCGTCGTACTACCAGTACGTAGAGCGTCTCCACGCGCGTGGGATAGTTGGAGGCTATCCTTGCGGCGGCGACGACGAAGAGTGCGGCGACGAAGACAGGCCATACTTCCGGCCCAACGACCCCGTTACCAGGGGACAGGCCGCGAAGATAGCCGCCAACACCTTCTATCCAAACTGCCAGACGCCTGCCAGAAGGTAGCGTCGTCCGGCACCAGCGCAAGGCCCCTTCCAACTGTGGGAGGGGCCTTGTTATTCTTACAGCGCAGACTGGCCCGTCGACGCGACGTGGACCCAAGGCGTATGACTGTAGCGATTGCGGCTGCAACACATCCACGCTAGAGCCGGTATGTCTTGCACGTGGTGAGCCTGAGTCTTGTACGTGAGTAGAACTCATCTCAAAAACGACAGAATGGAATCTGAGCACATGGCTCCTTCTTTGTCATTTCGAACGCAGTGAGAAATCTCGTCCTCCAGCACATGTTAACCCCTTTCCTTCAGCCACAGGGTACGGTAAGAAAGAGGAACTATCGCGGTGAGGGACGAGATTTCTCACTTCGTTCGAAATGACAAGGGGGAGCTTGGGCGGGGATGTTCTACAGTGTTGTTCTTGAGATAGCTTCTAGCTTTTTCGGCTGGGCGCATAGTAGCCGCTGGCCTGCCAACTTTGCTATAGTGGTTGCTACTAACTTTGCACCGGGAGACTATTACTTCTATGACCGATACAACTTTGAGCTTGAACGGGAAGACCAGGGAGGACGCCTGGGAGCTCGTGCAACAACACGTACAGAACGACGGCCTGCGCAAGCACATGCTGGCGGTGGAGGCGGCTATGCGGGCCTACGCGCGGGAGTATGGCGCGGACGAGGAATACTGGGGCACGCTAGGCCTGATCCACGACTGGGACTGGGAGATACACCCCACCGCAGAGGAACACCCCTCAAAGGGAGTCGAGATGCTGCTGGAGATGGGCTGGCCGCAAGAGCTAACCAGGTCCATCTTGTCCCACGCTACCTATTCCGGTGTGCCGCGCACCGAGCCGCAGGACAAAGCCCTCTTCGCCTGCGACGAACTGTGCGGGCTGGTCATGGCTACCGCGATGGTCAAGCCAAACAAGAGCCTGGCGGAGGTGGACGCACGCTCCGTGCTCAAGAAGATGAAGGACAAGGCGTTCGCCCGCGCTGTGAACCGAGACGACATCCGGCAGGGCGCGGAGGAGCTTGGCAGGCCGCTGGACGAGCACGTAGATTTCGTGGTACGCGCCTTGCAGAATGTTTCTACTAGTCTCGGTTTATAGGGTGATTTTTTAGCCACTTGCCACCTGGTGGTCAATACAATGTGCCACTACCGAGCACTGTTTGCCAACTACAGGTCACGCACAGGAGGCCCTATATGCCTACAGGTAAAGTTTATTACAAGGCGGCGCGCAGGCCCCGTACCGAGGCCGGCGGCGGACCAGGGTACGAGGAGCGCATCTCCTGGATTCAGGGGGAGCTAACCTTCGAGGACCGCTACGTCCGCGCCGTCGCCCACGCCGAAGAAACGGGCACCCGCAACAAGACTTACGACTTTGTGATCCCCTGGAACAGCATACTTTATATTGAACTCGACACCGAGGTCTAGGGTTCGCTCTTCCCCCTCCCCGCGAGCGACACAGGGTAGTCTTCCCGCCCCCGTATCGGTTGCTTCCACCTGACGCTTGACACGCTACGCGCGCGGGCCGTATAATATTACGCGTAAACGCAATCGCCGACGTAGCTCAGTGGTAGAGCAATCGCTTCGTAAGCGATGGGTCGTGGGTTCGAATCCCACCATCGGCTCCGGCAGGCAGGTAATATTACCTGCCTTTTTTGCTGCCCCGAAGAGCCTTATATCGTCTGGCTCTGCTATAATAACCTCGATATTTGTCTCCCGCCCACATCTTAAGTGGTGCGGTATTATCTTTTGCGCGAAGGAGCAGACATGGCACGCTCGAAGAAGGGTTCCCGCGGTTCTACCGCCCAACGCAAGGCAAGCCCCACCCGGACCACGCCCAACGGCAACAGGCCGGTTGTGGCGGAGGACTTTCAAGCCGAAGAGCCTCAGACCACCAAGGTGGTGCGCAGGGGGCGCTTCAACGCCAGGCGTGCCCTGCTTATTACCGCGATAGTTGCTGTGTTGCTGTTCGGGGGCGTGGTGGGCTTTTTCTACTGGCAGGTGCAGCGGGCGCTGCCTACCATCAACGGCACGGTTACCTTCCGGGGATTGTCGGCCCCGGTCACCGTCACGCGAGATGCCTTCGGCGTTCCGCACATCGTGGCCGCGAACGAAAAAGACCTCTATGCCGCCCAGGGCTACGTCCACGCGCAGGACCGCCTGTTCCAGATGTTCCTCTTTCGCGCCGTGGCCCAGGGCAGGGTAGCGGAGCTACTCAGCGGCAGCCCCGAAGCCGCCGACGCCGACAAGTTCTTCCGCACCGTCGGCTTCCACCGGGCGGCGGTTGAGGAGTTGAAAGTGCTGCCTGCCGACGTGCGCGCGGTGCTCGAAGCCTACTCGTCGGGCGTGAACGAGTTCATCCACACGCACCGGGAGACCTTGCCCCTCGAATTCACTCTCCTGGGCACCGGGGTGGAAGACTGGCAGCCGGTGGACACCCTGGCGTTCGGCAAGCTCCAGGCGTGGGACTTGTCGCAGGACTGGTCGCACGAGCTGGTGGTAGCCGACTTGCAAAAACAGCTTGGCGCAGAGCAGGCGGCCAAGCTAGTGGATGACTACCCGGCGGACGCCCCGGTGACGGTGCCCGGCGAGAACTCGGGCAGCGGCATGAGGCTGGTCGAAGCATACAACAAGACGGTGCGCCCGTGGCTCATCAACCTGCAAACCGAGGGGCTTGGCTCGAACAACTGGGTGGTCGACGGCACCAAGAGCGCGACAGGTAAGCCCCTTCTCGCCAACGATCCCCACCTGGGCGTGCGGAACCCCTCTATCTGGTACCAGATGCACCTCACCACTAACGGCGGCAAGCACGATATAGTCGGCTTCTCATTTGCCTCGGCACCTGGCATCGTGACGGGGCACAACCAGCAGATAGCCTGGGGCGTAACCAACATCGGCGGCGACGTGCAGGACCTCTACATAGAGAAACTCGACCCCGAAGGCCACCCCGGACAGTACCAGAACGGCAGCGAGTGGCTGCCCCTGCAATTGATCACCGAGACTATCAAGGTCAAGGACGCGCAGCCCGTAACCTACGTGGTGCGCCTCACCGAGCGGGGGCCATTGCTAAGTGACGCCTTCGACCCTGAGAACCCGATGGGTGCGTCGGTCGAGAGGCCCATCTCCATGCAGTGGACCGCCCACACGCCCGGCCACCTCTTTGAGGCGCTTTACGCGCTACAGACCGCCTCCAACTGGGAGCAGTTCCGCACCGCGCTGTCCAAGTGGTCGGTGCCCGGCCAGAACTTCGTGTACGCCGACACCGACGGCAACATCGGCTACCAGATGACAGGTGACTATCCGCTGCGCACAAAAGGCGATGGCCTCATGCCCGTGCCCGGCTATACGGGCGAGTACGGCTGGGATGGCGTGGTGCCCTTCGAGTACCTTGCGCGCACGTACAACCCACTCGAGCATTTTGTCGCCACCGCCAACAACAAACCTTTCAGCGAAGCAAGTGGCCTCCCCATCAGGGGCAACTTCGCGGGGCCGTGGCGCATAGAGCGCATTCGCGAGATGCTCCAGGCCAAGGACAAGCTCTCGATTGACGACTTCAAGGCCATGCAGACCGACGTGCAATCGCTACTCGCCACGGAGATTACCCCCTACATCGCGGCCCTGAAGCCCACCGACGACCGGGGCAAGCAGGTAGTAGAGTCCTTCAAGGGCTGGGATGGCAAACTGAGCACCGACAGCGTGAACGCCTCTATCTACGAGGTCTTTTTGCAGCGGGCGCTCACCGAGACGTTGAGCGACGACCTGGGCAGGGACGTTTTCATCAGCTACCTCGACGCGGTGGGCACCAATAGCTGGCTGGCGATGGGCAACCTGCTGGAGCAGCCTGACGACCCCCTGTGGGACAGGAAGGACACCGGCGAGGTGGAGACACGCGACGACATCCTGCTTCGCAGCCTCAATGGGGCGCTGGACGACCTCCAGGGGGCGATAGGCGAGAACCGGCAGGACTGGACGTGGGGCAAGCTCCACTCGATACAGCCCGCTCACCCCTTCGGGGGACAGGCCCTGATAGGTGGACTGTTCAACCTTGACCGGCAGCCCATTGGGGGCGATAACACCACCGTGGCGGTCAGCTCCTATAGCTGGCTCGCACCCTTCAACGTCGTAAACCACCAGTCGTACCGCATGATCGTTGACCTGTCAAACTGGAGCAACTCAGTCGCGGTGTTCGCCACTGGACAATCGGGACAGCCCGGCAGCAACCACTTCAGCGACATGCTCCTCCTCTGGATCAGGGGCGAATACAACCCGCTCCTGTACTCGCAGAGCGACATTGAGGCTCGCAAAGAGGGCGTTTTGACGCTGCAACCCTGAGGTGCAGCTCCTGTCCGTGCCCGTACTGCCGCTAGCTGGCACATGATTTGCCTATATGGTTTGTGCAACTTGGCCGGAGGTCACTGACTAAGTTCAAGCTGAGAGCCGGACAGGAGGAACGGGATGGAGCGGCACGATGAAGAATTGCAACGCAGGGTCCGCGATATAATAGCGGTGGTCACCGAAGACCTGGACGCCGTGACGTTTGAGGTCGAGGATGGCGTGGCCTATATTGAGGGTGTTGTGCCTTCGGAGCGGGAGCGGCGGCAGATCAGCCAGGCTGTTAGCCGGATAGATGGTTTGCGCCAGGTATTTACGTGTCTGTCTACTGAGCGCATTTTACCGGCACCACGTCAGCATTCCAGCACGCAACTTATGCCGACGCCGGTCTTGATGCACTACCACAGCTTGAGCTAGCGACACCGTAAGCTACAACTGTGGTTGCGTGTCTCCATATGGTGGCAGCTAGAATACCATCACCGAGGGGTGGCCTTCAAGTCTAACTTGGGCCGCCCCTCAGCCTTAAGCAGCACATAATAGGACGGTGGGGCATCAAACCAATTATCCTTCCGCCATCCTTCCAGCTGCCGCGTGGATGTGGAAAAGCCAGCGGTGCCCCTATTGACCAGGGCGGCAGAAGCGCCTATAATGTGGCTACTTCGAGGTTACAGGTTCGCTTGTAACAGCGGAGGAACAGAAGCCCGGATGGTCCTCACGGATTGTCTGGGTTTTCTGTTTAAGCCCTCTGTCGATCCGCGGGGCTTTGCAACCCTGGCTAACTCTCTCGAACCCCTCCATACCCTCTGAGCTTTGCACCTAGCACCGACATGGCTCTGTCAGAGTCGAATGTAGCGGTCAAATTTGGCCTTTGTCATTCTGAACGCAGTGAAGAATCTCGTCCCTCAGCACCCTAATACCACCTTTCTGGAATGAGAATGGTTCCCAAGGGAAAGGTCAAACATCGGGGTAGAGGACGAGATTCTTCACTGCGTTCAGAATGACAGAAAGGGGCATGTTCGCTGCTATCCCACCTTGAAACAGTCGTACTGACGCCCCAGAATCGCCTTTGCAGCACGGCTAACGTGCGCTATAATGTACGGTCTCACAAGCAAAGCCTATCCCCTGGAGCCGCCTTATTATGCTACGGTCACTTCGCCGCCTGCGCCTTCTCCCGATCTTCCTCATCCTCATACTTGTGGCAACGTCTCTACCCGTACCGGGCAGAACCCTCGCGCAGACGGAGGACGAGCCAGAGACCCCGATGCTGTTTGGTAGCGCACCTTCGGTCCACGATGTCCGCTTGCAGGCGATAGTAGATGAGGTGGTAGGCGAACAGCCCGGCAAGTGGGGAGTTGCGGTGAAGAAGCTCGATACGGGCCAGTACGCCTCGTTCAACGGCGACGTGCAGCAGGTGTCGGCCTCCCTTTACAAGCTCTGGGTGCTAGGCGAGCTCTTCCGCCAGGTATCCGAGGGGACTTTGAGCCTCGATACCAGCGAGACCGTCACCGCCGAAGACGCCGCATATGACGTGCTCACGGGCGAGTTACGCCTGCCCGCCGGAAGCGACGTGTCAATCGGACGCGCCGCCTACCTCATGGTGACACTGAGCGACAACACAGCCTCCAGCCTGCTAGTGCGACTGCTTGGTGCCGACAATGTAAGCCGCTTTATGAGCCGCACAGGCCTCTCCGACTCCTTCTTCCAGTGGGAAGGTGAAAGCAGCCCGCTGACCACCCCGAACGACATGCTCAAGCTGCTGGAACTGCTGGCGACCTCGCGCCTCGTGGACGCGGAGTCGAGCCGTGAGATGGTTGACTTGATGCTGGGCCAGCAGATCAACAACCTTTTGCCCGCCGGGCTGCCGGAGAGCGCGCAGATGGGGCACAAGACCGGCGCGCTCGAGGACTTGCTGCACGACGCGGGGATCGTCTACAGCGAATCGGGAGCCTACATAATCGTCGCCATGTCCAGCGAGCTACCCGACTACGGCTTCGCCTGGGACGCGATGCCCGCCCTGTCGGAGAAGGTCCACACCTACTTTGGGGCACGCAACGTGGCCCCCGCTCGCTACTTCCCTGAAACCCGCCAGACTGTGGGCCACGACTTCCTGAAGTTCTGGCACGAGTACGGCGCGGCCGGGACCTTTGGGCTTCCCCTCGGCGCGGAGACAATGTCGAGTGGCCGCGTCACTCAACAGTTTGAGCATGCCCGTTTCGAGTGGGATGCGGAAGGCTCCGAAGGGGGTTTCCATCCCAATGTGTCGCTCGGCAGGCTGGGTGAGGAGCGCGCCAGGCAGCTTGGGCTATCATGGCCGCGCTCGGAGGAGACCGAGGATGGGCACTTCTTCGAGGAGACCGGCCAGGCTGTCACCGGCGATTTCTACGCATATTGGCTGAACAACGGCGGCGAGCGGGTCTTCGGGCTGCCGATTTCCCCGGCAGCCGAGATGAAAAGCCCGGCTGACAACAAGGTCTACATGACGCAGTGGTTCCAGCGGGCGCGTATGGAGCTACATCCGGATGGCTCCGGGGTAGTGCTGGCACCTCTCGGCAATGAGCTTGCAGTTGAGGACTAGCTACTAAGAACCGGAATGTAACAGAGTCCCTACGCACGGAATTCTTGTCTTTCTTGCGCCTTGTGGGTCAAGTAAAGAACCCGAGTCAGAACAGTCGGTAGGAAGCAAGAGGACTTTAACTCTTGCCCAGGGTGTCAGGGGGCACCAGGCCTACTGCCACCCTGGTCGCTGTGGTTGGTGACACTGGAGGACCTTCTGTACGATATTGCAACCCACACTCTTGTGGCCGTGGGCACCGGCAGGACTCCAACCGGTATGCTCCAGCGCCAACTCGGCCTTGTTGAACCGTTCAGCCGTGATCGACTCAACTGCAAAATACTCAGTCCAACCATTACATAGTAAATGAGCGGTGTGATCTGAGTTGAATGGCAGGTGCGCTAGCCTGGCACCTCGGGCTAGTAGATGTACGGCTTCAAAGCGTCCCGAGCGATAAGGAAGCCCCTCCTGACCAAATCCTCGTTTCCCTCGAAGGCGCGGTCCTCGTGCTCAACGCTCACCACGTAATCATAGCCTACCGCATACAGGGCGCTGATGAAGTGGCTCCACTGCACCTCGCCCAGGCCAGGCAGACGCGGTATCTGCCAGCCCATGCCGAGCGACAGGACTCCCCGCTGGTACAGTTGTTCTCGGTCAATGCGCATGTCTTTGGCGTGCACGTGGAAAATACGGCTGCCGAACTCATAGACCACACGGTTGTAGTCGATCATCTGCCAGACGAGGTGCGACGGGTCGAGGTTGAGGCCGAAGTTCGCATCAGGGATGATTTCCCACATCCGCCGCCATATGTTAGGGGTTGTCGCCAGGTTGGTGCCGCCGGGCCATTCGTCGTTCGAGAAGATCATCGGGCAGTTCTCTATAGCGATCTTCACCCCGTGATCGGCGGCGTACTTCACAATCGGAGGCCATACTTTCTCGAACTCCCCGAAGTTCTCCTCCACCGTCTTGTGCTGGTCACGGCCCACAAAGGTCCCCACGATGGGGACGTTCAACATCTCAGCGGCGACAATCACCTTCTTCAGGTGCTCTATTACGGTTGCCCGGTGCTCAAGGTCGGGGTGGAGAGGGTTAGGGTAGTACGCGAGCGAGGAGATTTGCAAGGAATGCCGGTCCATCAAGGAGAGCACGTCCTTGGCCTTCGACGGCGTAAGTTCCGTCACGTCTATATGCGTAACCCCGGCGTAGCGGCGCGTGGCGGTGCTCTGCGGCCAGCAGGCAATCTCCAGCATCTGAAAGCCGTTCCCGGCTGCCCATGTTGCTACCTGGTCCAGCGGCGCATCAGGGAAAGCGGCAGTCAACAGTCCTAGTTTCATGGTGCTCCTTTCGCTTCTTTGCGGAATACGCTCCTAGCTCCTTAGCTACCTATCTCGCTTATGCTTACCCAGCGGTCCTCATGAGCGCTCTGCCAGATCGCCTCACCTATGCGCAGCTCCTCGTGTCCGTCTTCAAACGTAGGGAAGTCGGGTGCCGCATCGAAGTCCCCGGCGTCAAGATAACGGTAGATCGCATGATAGAGGCTCTTGAAGGTGTCGGGGAAACCCTCGGCGTGGCCTCCTGGGTAGAAAGCAAACTGGCGAGCTTCCGGCGACAAGAGGGAGGGGTCCTTCACCAGTAGCTCGTTGGGCCGGTCGCGGTGGCCGATCCAGAGTTCGTTGGGGTGCTCGCCGTCCCAGGCGATAGCCGATTGCGAGCCGTCGATCTCGTAAGACATCCTGTTCTTTCGCCCGGCGCTCACCTGCGACACAGTCAGCACGCCTCGCGCCCCGCTGCTGTAGCGTATCAACACACTCGCGTAGTCTTCGGTGCTGATTGGCTGCTCCACGTACTCGACGGGTGCCTGTTCCTTGTTGGTGAACGTCTCCACCGGGCGAGTAGGCTTTTGGCGCGTGCGCAGGAAAGTGCCGAAGTCCGCAAACACCGATTCAACGGTCAGGCCGGTGATGTAGGTGGTCAGGTCGAGCCAGTGCGAGCCAATATCGGCTATAGCGCGCGTCTTGCCGCTGAATTCCGGTTCGAGACGCCAGTTCCAGTCGGTGGGTAGGAGCAGCCAGTCCTGCAAGTAGGTGCCCTGTACGATGAAGATGTCGCCCAGCGCACCCTGCTGCACCAGCGAGCGTGCGTGCTGGGAGAGCGGGTAGTAGCGGATCATGAAATTGACCGCGTTCACCAACTTGCGCTCTTTCGCCAGCCTCACCAGCTCCCCCGACTCCTGCGTGTCCATCGCCAAGGGCTTTTCGCACACGACGTGCTTGCCAGCTAGCAATGCGGCTCTAGCATGAGGAAAGTGGAGATGATTGGGAGATGTGATGTGCACCACATCTATGTTGGAGTGCTCCAGCATCTCCTCGACGGAACCGTACGACTCGGCGATGTGCAGTTGGCGCGCTTTCTCCGCCGTCCGGTCGGCATTGTTCCCGGCCAGCGCAACGACCTGTATGCCCAGGCGGCGAAGCGCCTCGACGTGCACAGGCCCGATGAAGCCCGTGCCGATGACCCCTACCCGCCAGGTTCTATCTGTCACGCGGTTACCCTCCTGGTACCTTCGATTACGAAGAGATGGTCAAGCGCCAGGTGAATTGCCCCGGTTACGCCTGCTTCCGTGCCCATAGGTGAGTAGCTGATAACAAGCTCTCGGGTGGCGAGGGAGGTTGAGCGGCGCAGCACCTCCTGGCGGATGGACGCCAGCAGTTGATTGCCGATGTTTGACACACCGCCGCCAATCAGGATCAGGCTCGGGTTGAAAAAGTTCACCAGGCCCGACAGCACATCCCCGACCATCTGGCCGCTGCTCTGAATGATTTCAAGCGCGACCCTGTCACCTTCGCGGGCGGCGGTGCCTACATCCTCCGGTCGCAGTTGGCCTCCCCGCGCCTCCAGCTTCCTCGCCAGTATGCTGCTTGAGCCGTTGCGGGCTGCTTCCGCTGCTCGATCTGCAATTGCGGGGCCAGCAGCCATTATTTCAAGGCAACCTATGTTGCCGCAGTGGCAGGTGGGGCCGGTACGATCCACCGATATATGCCCGATATCGCCCGCGCTTCCGGTGCTGCCCCTGTGCACCAGCCCGTGACAAATGATGCCCGCGCCGATGCCGGTGCCGATTTTGATAAAGAGGAAGTTGTCGATACCCCTCCCGGCTCCCGCCCTGAGTTCTCCCAAAGCCATCATGTTCACGTCGTTGTCAACCGAGACAAAGGCATTCGGGAAGAGGTTGCGGAAGAAGCCCCGGATGGGATAGTTGCCCCAGGCGGGCATGAGCGGCGGGGCAACCAGCACTCCCCTGGCGAAATCTACGGGACCGGGCAGGCCCACGCCTATGCCGATAATCTCCTCGGCGCGCACGCCTCCCTTGCGGAGCATATCGGACAGGCGGCGCTTGACTTCACCGAGCAGCACGGCAGGCTCCTGGCGCACGTCGGCGGGGCCGTTGTCACGTAGCAGCACATGGCTGGTAAGGTCGGCCACAGCCAGGTCGAGGCTCGTGGCCCCGATGTCGATGCCGATGACGTAACCCAGGCGGCTGTTGAGCCTCAAGAGTTGCGGACGACGGCCGCCCTGCGATTCGCCCTCTCCTACCTCCATTAGCACACCCCGGTCGATCATCCTGTTCACTACCGCGGTGACCTTGGGCCGCGACCATTTGGTAAGGCGGGAGATGTCGGTGCGAGAAACAGCTACCTGTCTCCGTAACGCATCGAGGACCTGTGCTTCCTGCTCCGTAACTTGCAGGGAAGGTAGCTGTGGAACGGCTTCCTTGGTGGTCTTGTTGCTCATCGATGGGTACCTGACGCAACGCTCCTACGCTTGTGCAAGCAACTGTACATCTCCGGGATAGCAACTTATGTCAGAAAAGTACAAAAGTCTGTACAAATCATTAATAAGTATGGTATTATCATGCAAGACTTTGGTAGGTAATTACAGAGTCAGTATAAGGGATAAGTTATCCCCTGGCAATAGGTTCCCTGGCTTATCACTCAAAGTTGGTCCTCAATGTCGAGTTCTAAAACAATAAATTTCAAGAGCGCAGAGCTAGCTTCAGCAACCCGTGTCTACAAAGCCGGGGCCTTTCGTGTGCGCGGCAGGCTATTGTCCCATCGGGGGCATAGAAAATGTTGAGTCTCCTCCAGCGCTTCCATCGTGTGCCTTAAACAGCCGGACTATCAAGAAAGGAGGACCAGCAGATAAGGGCATAACGCGATGTACTCCCCTAAAGTGCATGCGCGATTGGAACGTTATCAAGTTAAGGACCCAAAGGAGTAACCCGTGAAAAAGAAGTTACAAGTTCTGCTGCCGTTGCTAATCGGCCTCACCTCGTTGCTGGCTGCCTGCGGAGGCGAAAACCCCGCCGCACCCACCAACACCTCCGGGGCCGCCGCGCCCGCTGAAACCTCGGCACCCGCCGGTGAGACCCCTGAGGGCGGTGCCACCGCTCCTACGGGCGGCGCCCAGCCGTATACCATCGGCATCTCCAACCCGTTCATCAGCAGCGAGTATCGCACGCAGATGATCCAGGAGCTTATTGACGTCAACAAAGAGTACATGGACCAGGGCATCACGACTGAGCTTGAGATCGAGAGCGCCGACACCGACGTGGCCGGCCAGATCCAGCAGTTGCAGAACCTGATCAACAAGGGCGTTGACGCCATCCTGGTGAACCCCGGCGACGTGAGCGGCCTGAACGACACCTTGCAGGAAGCCGTTAGCAAGGGCATTATCGTAATTTCGGTGGACCAGGAGCTCGATACCCCGAACGTCTACAACGTCGGCATCGACCAGAAGGAGTGGGCAAAGACCTCCGCACAGTGGCTCGCGGACAAGCTGGGCGGCAAGGGCAACATCGTGCTGATCGAAGGCTTCCCCGGCCACCCGGCCAACGAGGCCCGCATGAGCGGCGTGAACGAAGTGCTCGCCAACTACCCCGACATCAAGGTGCTGGGCAAGGACACCGGGCGCTGGGACGAGGCGACCGGCCAGCAGGTAATGTCCAACTTCCTCGCTTCCTTCCCCAACATGGACGGTTACTGGACGCAGGACGGCATGGCTATCGGCGCTTTCCAGGCCGTGCTTGCCGCGAACCCTTCCAAGTTCCCGGTGCCCGTGCTTGAGGGACGCTGCCAGGCCCTGCAACTGTGGGAGCAGCGCCTCAAGGACGACCCTAACTTCGAGAGCATCGCGGTAGCCAACCCGCCAGGCGTAGCGCCCACCGGCCTGCGTATCGCCGTCAATATGCTCCAGGGCAAGCAGGTGGACGAGACGAAACTGGGCGGCGCTAACGGCCAGTCGTTCGTTCTCGACGTGCCGGTGACCGTGACCAAGGACAACTTCGCGGAAGTCTACCAGGAGCAGTGTGAGGGCAAGCCCGCGGCTTATCTCCTGAACGGCATCTTGACCGACGAGGAAGTCCAGCAGTTCTTCGCCAAGTAACTCAGTAACTCAGTAACGCGGTAACACCTATGACCATATCTCTTTCCGCTCGCAATGTTGCGAAACGCTATGGCGCGGTAACGGCCCTCTCCGATGCCAACCTGGACATCCGGTCCGGTGAGGTGCTGGCGCTCATCGGCGCGAACGGGAGCGGCAAGAGCACGTTGAGTAAGATCATCAACGGAGTAGTTGTCCTCGATGGGGGACAGCTACTCGTTGATGATCGCCCCGTTCACTTCCAATCTCCGCACGCCGCCAAGAGCCTGGGCATATCGACCGTCTTCCAGGAGCTTAGCCTGGTGCCTCAGATGACGGTGGCGGAGAACATCTTCCTGACGCGGGAACCACTGCGGGGCGGCTTCGTGGACCGAGGGGCCGTCCGGCAGAAAACAGAGCAACTACTGGCCCTGTTCGCGGGCATGTTCAAGACCGACCTAACACCCGACACCCAGGTCGGACCTCTCCCCCCTGACGAGAAACAAATCATCGAGATCCTGAAGGCGGTCAGCTTCAATCCGCGCCTGCTGATTCTGGACGAAGCCACGGCCAGTCTCGACAGCCGCCAGGTGCAGCGCCTCTTCGAGTTGGTAGTCCGCTGGAAAGAGGAAGGCAAGGCCATTGTCTTTGTCTCGCATCGCATGGAGGAAATCTTCCAGATAGCGGACCGCTACACGGTGCTGCGCAACGGCGCGACGGTAGGCGAAGGCCCTATGCAGGGCGTCACCACGCGCGACCTCGTGGGCATGATGGTGGCCGGGGTCACTGCGGAGAACGTGGTGCAGCGCGCTCGGCCAACCGCCGAGGAGCTTGCCGCGCGCAAGGTCACGCTGTATGTAAGAGACCTGCGGGCAGAGGCCGTGCACGGGGTCAGCTTCCAACTGCACGAGGGCGAGCTACTCGGCCTGGGAGGTTTGAGAGGCCAGGGGCAGCACCAGCTTTTGCTGGCCCTCTTCGGCGATATCCCACATTCCGGTAACATCACCATCGATGTTACCCCCGTGCACTTCACCCACCCGCGCCAAGCTATGGAGAACCGGCTGGCGTTGGTACCGGGCGAGCGCGCTAAAGAGGGACTGTTGCTTATCCGCTCGATCCTGGAGAACTTCCTGATACCTTCCTGGAGACGCTACGGCTTCCCGCTACGGATAGGCAAAGCGCGACAGGAAGCCAACACCGTATCTATGAGCTTGAACCTGAAAATGGCGGGGTTGGACGCCCCGGTGAGCAGCCTATCGGGCGGCAACGCCCAGAAAGTGGTTATAGGCAAGTGGCTGCTGCGCAACCCTCGCATCCTGATGCTGGACGACCCGACGAAAGGCATCGACGTGGGGGCCAAAGCCGAGTTTTACAAGCTCCTGGCGCAGCTATGCGACGAGGGCAAATCGGTCCTGCTTTACAGTAGCGACGACGAAGAGCTGATCGGCTTGAGCGACCGTGTGCTCGTGATGCACGACGGCAGGATTCGCACAGAGTTGACCGGCGAGTCGCTCACCAAGTCAAACCTTGTGGCGGCCAGCCTGGGCGCTACACAGGAGGCCCTGCCATGATAAGGCACAGTTGGCGCAGGCTCACCAACCAGAACCGCATCCCCTTCGCGCTGCTGCTGCTAGCCGTGGTGCTCTTAATCAATTTCATACTGCAACCCAACCTGCTTGAGCCTGCCACGATGAACAGCAGCATGCGCATATTCCTGCCCCTCATCCTGGTCGCGGTGGGGCAGACGATAGTCATCCTGGCAGGTGGAATCGACATCTCGGCGGGCGCGATTGTGTCAATCACCAACGCAATCCTGGCAACTCAGATCGGAACAAGAGGGGACACCGGCACGGCGATGTTGATGATGCTGGCTGTGCTATTCGTCGGCATGGCCGCCGGCGCAGTAAACGGCTTCTTTGTGGCGATTCTGCGCTTGCAGCCTATCATCACCACCTACGCGACCAGCTTCCTGTTCGGCGGGCTGGCGCTGCTCATTCTGCCAAGTCCGGGTGGGGGCATGCCGTCAGCGTTCACATCCTTCTATCGCGAGACGCGGCCCCTTGGTATTCCGCTGGCGTTCTTCATCATCGCTTTGATAATGCTCGCCTGGTACGGTATCCGCCAGACCCGCTACGGACGGTACCTGTTCGCGGTGGGCGGTAACGCCGATGCGGCTTACCAGACCGGCGTGCCGGTGAACATGGTGCAGTTCAGCACCTACGTCATATCGGGCTTGATGGCCGCTTTCGGGGGCATAGCCATCACGCTGCTTACAGGTTCGGGCAACGCGCAGATTGGCGATTCGCTGACGCTGGCTGCCATTACCGCCGTGGTAATCGGGGGCACGGCCCTTAGTGGGGGGAGCGGCACAATTGCCGGGGCCATCATAGGAGCTATTATCCTCAGCCTGCTCCCCAATCTCATATCGTTCGCCAACATTGAGACGTGGTGGCAGACGTTCCTCAATGCCGCGATTATAGTGATAGCGCTGGCCCTGCCCGGCTTTATGAACCTGCTCCGGAGGAGACGCACATGAGCATCGGACGCATCGCTATCCCGCCACCTCTGGCCGCCGTCCTGCTGGCGATTGTGCTGTTCCTGCTGAGCGGCCTGTTGCCGAACGGCTTCGGCAGCAACCCGGATATCGCCGCTTCCCAGGCCACCAACATCATAAGGTTGGCGGTGTTCCTCGGAATAGTGGCCGCCGGGCAAACCCTGGTAATCATCAGCGGCTCTGAAGGCATCGACCTTTCGGCGGGCGCGGTCGTGACGCTTTCGGCCATTGTGACATACTCTATCGTCAATGGAAACAATCAAAACGTGCTTCTGGCGCTTCCGGCGGCGTTGGTTGTGGGTGCGGCGGTAGGCTTCGTGAACGGTCTGGGAGTTACCTATCTACGAATTGCGCCGCTCGTGATGACCTTGGGTATGGCCTGT
>JALZHI010000102.1 GCA_030913985.1 Chloroflexota bacterium
TTTGTCATCCTGAGCGTAGCGAAGGATCAGGTGGGTAGGCGAGAGTCCTCAACATTGGGGATGCTAGTGGCATGGGGAACCATGTACTGCAATAGTAGGAGTCAAGCACGGGCGGCTGATCCTTCGCTACGCTCAGGATGACAGGGCGAACAGGGTTCCACGTAAGAACCAGCGTTTTATTCACGAACCAGGAATAGTAAGCCGCATCACGTTTCTCGTTTCACGTTTCAGAACCTTTCCGAACCCTTTCAGAAACAGGAGGAAGACCTTTATGAGTCTGCCGGACTTGCGCTCGCAAGCTGTACGCCGGACGCCGGAAGAACTGGTTACGCACCTGAATTCGTTTGAGCTTGACCTGAAGTTCTCGGCGGGGGTCTGGTTCTTCTCGCCGCCCGCCAGCCGCTTTCACGACCGCTACGCCCCGGTAATCGAAATTGAGCCTCGCCTGGAGATCGCAGCCCGGCTGGCTGATTACGGCCTCACGGGCATGGAGGCGCACTACCCGAACGAGATCAACGAGAGCAATGTCGAGACGTGGCGGCAGTTCACCAGGGACACCGGCATCAAGCTCATCACCGTGATACCGCTCCTCTTCTACGACAAGCAGTTCGAGTGGGGTTCGCTCTCCAACCCGATACCCGAGGTCCGCCGCAGGGCCATCGACCGCACGATCAGCGCGCTCGAGTTGAACAAGGAGCTTGACACGGAGTTCGCGGTGGTCTGGCCCGGCATCGACGGCTACGAGAACGCCTTTGGCATGGACCTCATGAGCGCCCGCGACCGTTTCGCCCAGGGGCTTGCCGAGGCGATGGATGCCGTGCCCGGCGTGCGCGTGGCCGAGGAGCCGAAGCCCTACGAGCCGCGCGGCCACATCCTGTACGGCACCACGCCGGAGGGCCTGCTGCTCGGCATGAAGGTCGAGTCGCTCTTGCAGAACCCGGAGAACCGGCGGCTGATTGAGGAAGGCCACGCCCTGTGCGCCATGAACCCGGAGATAGGGCACATGCTGATGGCTTATGAGGACGTGCCGTATGCGTTTAGCCTGGTGCTGGAATATGGCCGCCTGGCACATTCGCACTGGAACAGCCAGCCGCTCGGCAACTACGACCAGGACCTCAACGTCGGCGTGCTGTCGCCCGAGTCGCTGGAGGCGGCCCTGTACGTGCTGAAGATGCACGGCTACGGCGGCTGGTTCGGGCTGGACATCAACCCAGAGCGCATGCCTGTAGACGTGGCCCTGCGCAACTCGATGGATGCCATGCGCGCGGCCAATGACCGCATCAACAGCCTGGACCACGAGTCGATTGTCTACGCCACGGAGCACCCCGACAAGGCGCGCGGCTGGCTGGAAGCCTACCTGATACGGGCCAGGGCTTCGCACCCAGACCGCCTGTCGCCCCTGCCCCCGGTACGTGAGCCCCAGGCGAGCGCCGCAGATGGCCGGTAACCTGCTGCTGGGCATAGACATAGGCACGTCCGGCAGCAAGGCGGTGCTGATTGACGCGGACGGCGTGGTGCTGGCCTCGGCCACGGGAGACTACCCTATGCACACGCCGCGTCCCCTCTGGGCCGAGCAGGACCCGCGCGACTGGTGGGCGGCCACGGTGTCGTCTATACGCCAGGTACTGCAAGACAGCGGCGCGCATGCCGAGGACGTGGCGGGCGTCGGGCTGACCGGGCAGATGCACGGCATGGTGCTGCTGGACGACGCGGGGGAGGTGTTGCGCCCCTGCATCATGTGGAACGACCAGCGGACCGGGCCGCAGTGCGACGAGATCATGCGGAGGTTGGGATTACCTCGCCTGCTCGATCTCATCGCCAACCCTGTGCTGCCGGGGTTCACCGCTCCCAAGATTGTATGGGTGCGCGAGCACGAGCCGGAGGTATACGCCCGCGCCGCCCACGTGCTCCTGCCGAAGGACTATGTGCGCTACCGGCTCACGGGCGAGTACGCGATGGAGGTGTCGGATGGTAGCGGCACCGCCCTGCTGGACGTGCGCAATCGTCGCTGGTCCGATGAGATGCTGTCCGCGCTCGACATACCCGCCGCTTGGCTACCCGAGTGCCACGAATCGACGGTGCCCAGCGCCGGCATCTCGCGCCAGGCCGCCGAGGATACCGGGTTGAAGGCAGGTACCCCGGTGGTGGGTGGCGGTGGCGACCAGGCAGCCGGAGCGGTTGGCAGCGGCATCGTGCGGCAGGGGGTCATCTCGGTGACGCTTGGCACATCCGGCGTGGTGTTCGCGGCTACCGAGAGCTTCCTGCTCGAACGGGAAGGCCGCTTGCACGCCTTCTGCCATGCCGTACCGGGGCGCTGGCACCTCATGGGCGTCATGCTGTCGGCTGCCGGTTCTCTGCGCTGGTTCCGCGACACGTTCGGCCAGGAGGAACTCGCCCGGTCCGCCGCCGAGGGTTCGGACGTGTACGACCTGCTCTGCCAGCAAGCGGCAACGGCACCCGCAGGCTCCGAGGGGCTGGTCTTCCTGCCCTACCTGACCGGCGAGCGCACCCCCCACCCCGACCCCGACGCAAAGGGTGTCTTCAGCGGCTTGACCTTGCGACACGGCAAGGCCCACCTGGTGCGCTCGGTGCTGGAAGGGGTGGCATACGGCCTGCGCGACTCGCTGGAACTGATGCGCGGGATGGGCGTGGAGATTACCCAGGTGCGCGCTTCGGGCGGCGGGGCGAGAAGCCCACTCTGGCGGCAAATCCTGGCCGACGTCTTCAACTCCGAAATCGTGCTCACCAACGTCACCGAGGGTGCCGCATACGGTGCCGCTCTCATTGCCGGGGCGGGGACCGGCATCTACCAGGACATTGACGAAGCGTGCGAGCACACCATCCGCGTCACCGACCGGGTAGAGCCTGGGAGAGCAGTCGCCGTATACGAAGACTATTATCCCGTCTACCGCTCGCTGTACCCTCTCTTGTCAACACATTTCAAAGCACTAAGCAACATCACGGCGGAGCATTCATAACCGCCGGTGTGGCCCACACCTATCTATGCGTTATATTAGGAATAACTTCGCCCCTGCCCATCGTCTATCGTCCATCGTCCATCGTCCACACAGCAGGTCCACCCAATGCTCGATCTCTCCGGCAAAGTAGCCATCGTAAGCGGGGCCAGCACAGGCATTGGCTATGAGATCGCCTTGCGGTTGGGCGGGGCGGGGGCGGCTGTGGTGGTCGGGTATAACAGCGACGAAGAGGGTGCCCGGCGCGCGGTCCGCACTATCGCTGAGCATGGCGGCAACGCGATAGCCGCGCGGGTGGAGGCGCAATCGGTGGCGAGTTGCCGCGAGTTTGTGGCAAGCGCGGTGCGGGAGTTCGGGCAGGTTGATATCGCCTGCTGCCACGCCGGTATCACAAGCTGGGGCGCGTTTCTCGAATACACCGAGGAAGCCTTTGACGAAGTAGTGAACGTCAACCTGCGCGGCACCTACTTCCTGGCCCAGGCAGCGGCGCGGGAGATGGTCAAGCGTGGTGCGGGCGGTCGCATCATCGTTACCTCGTCGGTGGCGGGAGTGCAGGCGGTAGAGAACCTGTCTGCCTACGCGATGACCAAGGGTGGCTTGCAGATGCTGGCCCGCAACCTCGTATTGGAGCTATCGCCCTACAACATCACCGTCAACTGCGTGGCCCCAGGCTCCATCACCAACGCCCGCAACTTGCGAGACGACCCGGAATACGACACCCGGTGGGCCACAGTGATACCGCTCGGAAGGGCGGGTAAGCCTTCCGACATAGCCTCGGCGGTGCTCTTTTTCGCCTCAGACGAAGCTTCCTGGATCACCGGCCAGACGCTCGTGGTAGACGGCGGCCTGACTGCCTACAGCCCCACCCCCTACCTCGACTTTGAGTAGGCAATTACGAATTAGAATTATGAATTACGGGTCAGGCATTGTTTGTAGTGTTGTAACAGGGAGATTACATGCCGAAGCTATTTGGTTCTGATTACCCGCCCGGCGAATTGCGTGAGTTGGTCGGCACCATGCGACAGGTGGCGGGTATCCGGCTGCTGGAACTGGCCGATGGTAAGCCACGGGGCATGCGAGTGGCCGAGGTATATACGGGCAGCGGCTTCCGATTCCAGGTATTTATTGACCGCGCTATGGATATCGGCTACGCGGAGCACTCCGGCAGGCCGTTGGCTTGGGTGCACCCGGCCCTGGGACGCCCCGAACATTACGAGCCGCAGGGTTATGGCTGGGGGCGCACCTGGGGCGGTGGCCTGGTGACCACGTGCGGCCTGACCTTCTTCGGGCACCCCGAAGAGGATGCGGGCGAGACGCTGGGCCTGCACGGCCGCATAGCCCACATACCCGCCGAGAAGGTGCGCGTAGTCGAGGAATGGCGCGGCGACGATTACGTTCTGGAGATCGAGGGACAGGTCCGCCAGGTGTCGCTCGGTGGGGAGAACCTGCTGCTGACGCGCAAGATTTCGACGCGACTGGGAGCCGACTCACTCACCATCGAGGACACCGTGCTCAATGACGACTTGAGACCCTCACCGCACATGCTCCTTTACCACTGCAACTTCGGCTTCCCGGTGGTCAGTCCGCACTCTGAGATTCTGACGAACGACGAGTCGGTCAGGCCCCGCGATGCCCGTGCCGAGAGGGGCTTCGACACGCACGACCGCTTTGAGGCACCCGCCGGACCCGACTACGACGAGCAGGTCTTCTTCCACAAGCCCCACGTGGATGCCCAGGGCTACTCGCAAGCCGCTATCGTCAACCACCGGCTGGGCTTCGGCGGTTACGTCAGGTACCGCGCCGCCGAATTACCCTTCTTCGCGCACTGGAAGCAACTCTCTTCAGGCGAGTACGTGTGCGCCCTCGAACCGGCCACCTACTGGGAGACTCCACGCCACAAGCTCCGAGAAGAAGGCCGCCTCCGCTTCCTACAGCCCGACGAACATGTGAACTACCAGCTTGAACTGGGGACGCTGGACGGTCCCAACTCCATCCGAGCCTTCCAACGACAGCTAGAAGGATAATTACGAGTTACGAGTTACGAGTTACGAGTTACCGATCCCTCCCATGCAAAGACCAGAACTTATAGCAGAATTGACGCGCATCATCGGCCCTGAAGGCGTGATTTCGGAGCCTGAGCAGTTGGTGACTTACGAGTCGGACGGGCTGCGCAACCACCGAGTGCTGCCGATGTTGGTGGTGCTGCCTACGAGCACGGAGCAGGTGCAGGGCGTGATGAGGCTATGCCACGCGGAGGGTATCCCGGTGGTGCCGCGCGGGTCGGGCACGGGGCTGTCGGCGGGGGCTTTGCCGGTGAGCAACGGCATAGTGCTCGGCCTCAGCCGGATGCGGGAGATACTCGAGGTCGATCTTGAGAACGCCAGGGCGCGGGTGCAGCCGGGGGTGCTGAACCTCTGGGTCACTCAGCGCGTGGCCCCTGACGGCTATTACTTCGCCCCCGACCCTTCCAGCCAGCAGGTATGTTCCATTGGTGGCAACGTGGCGGAGAACTCCGGCGGGGCGCACTGCTTGAAATACGGCTTCACCGTGAACCACGTAGTCGGCCTCACTGTGGTCATGTCCAACGGCCAGGTGGTCAAGCTGGGCGGCAAGGCGGTGGATAAGCCTGGCTACGACCTTGTAGGCGTGTTGGTGGGGTCGGAAGGCACGCTGTGTGTGGTGACGGAGGTCACGTTGCGGCTCGTTCGCAAGCCGGAAGCTGTATCTACGTTGCAGGCGGCGTTCGCCAGCCCGGACGAAGCGGGGTCGGCGGTTTCCGAGATTATAGCTGCCGGGATCGTGCCAGCCGCGATAGAGATGATGGACAACCTCAGCATCCAGGCAGCCGAGGCCGCTGTGCACGCCAACTACCCGCTCGACGCTGGTGCGGTCTTGCTCGTGGAACTGGACGGGCCGCACGTGGAGGTAGCCGAGCAGATGGTGCTCGTGCGTGGCATCTGCAAAGGGCATGGCGCGACATCCATCAAGCTGGCGCAGGACGACGACGAGCGGGTGCTGATGTGGAAGGGACGCAAGTCGGCCTTCGCCGCTATGGGCCGCATCAGCCGCGACTACTATGTGCAGGACGGGGTGATACCGCGTACCGCTCTCCCGACGGTACTCCGTGAGATAGGCGCGCTTGCCGAACGCTACGGGCTGCGGGTGGCGAACGTGTTCCACGCGGGTGACGGCAATCTGCACCCCCTGGTGCTGTTCGACTCAACCCTGCCGGGCCAGACCGAGCGCGCGGAAGAACTGGCAGGCGAGATACTGCACGTCTGCGTTGACGCCGGGGGCAGTATCACGGGAGAGCACGGGGTGGGGCTGGACAAAAAGCGCCATATGCCTGCCATGTTCGCGCCGGACGACCTGGACACGATGCAACTGCTCAGGTGCGCCATCGACCCAAGCCGCACTCTCAACCCGGACAAGATATTTCCCACACCCAGGCTCTGCGGCGAACGGCCTGGCATCTACAAGGTACACCCGTTGCAAGAAGCTGGAGTGGCAGACATATTCTAGCTTGACTATTTTATTTATTGGCTAATTACGTAAACAAAGACAACCCTTCTCTACATCTTTGCAGGTATGAGCCTAGAAATCACCCCTTACATAAGCACTAAAGCCTCCACAAGAGCAGGCACGCCTGCTGATGCCGTGCTTGGTGTTGTGCCAGGCCTGGTAATAGAGCCACATGACCCGCAAGAGGTGTCGGAGGTGCTTGGCTGGGCTGCTGGAGAGGGGCTGAAGGTGGTGCCCTGCGGTGCGCGCACGAAGCTCGACAGGGGAGCGGCACCGCACGGTTGTGACATACTGCTGGATATGAGCAGGCTCGCCCAGGTAGTGGAACATGCCGCTGGCGACCTAACAGTGACCGTGCAAGCGGGAGTGCGCTTACCGGACCTCCAGCGACAACTTGCGGGCGCGGGGCAGTTCCTGGCGGTTGACCCTCCGGTGCCCGGCACGATAGGTGGTCTGATTGCCGCTGCGGACACCGGGCCGAGGCGTCTGCGGTATGGGGGAGTGCGCGATCTCATCCTGGGAGTTACCTTCGTACGGGCTGATGGCGTGGTGGCAAAGGCCGGGGGTAAGGTGGTCAAGAATGTGGCGGGGTACGACCTCCCCAAGCTGCTGACAGGTTCGTTGGGCACGCTGGCTGTGGTGATCGAAGCGACATTTCGGCTTTACCCGCTACCTGCTGCCTCCGCTACCGTTGTCGCTGACATCGCACCCAATGAACTCCGTCGCCAGGTTGGTGCTATACTTCAATCCACCCTGGTGCCTATCTCGATTGACTACTTCACGCAACCTCCTGGCGAATCGGTGCTCGCCGTGCGCTTTGAGGGCACCCACGCCTCCGTACAGGCGCAGGCTCAATGTGCGGTCCGAATGCTAGGCGCAAGCAGCCGGATTGTCACAGGCGGGCAGGAGCAAGAACTGTGGCAGCGGTTCGATAGAGTCGTCCAGCCGGCGGAAAGTGACGTGCTGTGCAGATTGGTCTCCACCGTTAGCGACCTTCCGGGATTGTTGGAGGGGGCATACAAGGCTGCGGAGGAAGCAGGTACGGAGTTGACGGTGCGCGCTCACGCCGGGCACGGGCATGCGTTGCTCAGGTGGCGTGGGGGCACCGCTGGTACCGCCATTGCTCTCGTCCAGGGGTTGCGCGCCGAGGCCGAAGCCCTGGGTCACAACCTGGTCGTCTGGCGAGCGCCTGGGGAGGTACGCAGCCGGGTTGAGATTTGGGGCGAGGTGGGCGAAGGGCTGCCGCTGATGCGCAAGGTGAAGCAGCAATTCGACCCCAACGGAACGCTCAACCCCGGCCGGTTTGTCGGCGGAATCTGATCCGAAACGAGGCAATAGTGGAGCAATCGCGCGACAAAGAACAGAGGGAACAGGCGACCGCCGGGTACGAGCGGACCACGTTCGGCGTACCTGCGCACGTGCAGGCGGCTGCGGAGGCGGCGGGTGAGGTCTCGGTGCGCTCCGGCCCGCAGGACATAGGCGCTGCCGTTGAAGGCTCCGGGCGGGAAGCGGTGCGCGGTGGCGGCTCGCTTGGCGCGCCCGTGCGGCTGTTCCCCGCGTTCGACTCGCACCACCCACCTTCGGAAGAACTGATTGACGACTGCGTGCACTGTGGTTTTTGTTTGCCGACCTGCCCTACCTACCTTTTGTGGGGCGAGGAGATGGACTCGCCGCGCGGGCGGATTCACCTCATGAAGGCGGGCAACGAGGGCCGCCTGGGCATGACCGAGACATTCGTGCGCCACTTCGACCAGTGCCTCGGCTGTATGGCCTGCGTGACCGCCTGCCCCTCCGGCGTGCAGTACAACAAGCTGATAGAGGCCACCCGCAGCCAGGTAGAGCGCCGCTACAGGCGCAACCCAGCGGACAAGCTCTTCCGCCGGGTGATATTCACCATGTTTCCCTATCCATCACGCCTGCGCTTGCTGGCCCCGTTTCTGCTGCTATACCGCGTGTTGGGGCTACAGTCCCTTGCTAACCGAAGCGGTCTGCTGGACAAGCTTACACCTCGCCTGCGAAGCATGCACGACCTGATGCCTCGAATGACGCTGAAACAGCTCCGGATGAGAGTTCCAACCGCCGTGAAGCCCAGGGGGAAGGCGAGGGCGAGGGTAGGGCTGCTGACCGGTTGCGTGCAGCAGGTATTCTTTCCCCAGGTGAACGCCGCTACCGTACGCGTGCTGGCGGCGGAGGGTTGCGAAGTGGTAGCTCCGGCCTCGCAGGCATGTTGTGGCGCGCTCGCCTTGCACGCGGGGTATGAGGAGCACGCCCGGCGATTCGCCCGCAAGCTGATCGAGGTGTTCGAGCGGGAGGAGTTGGACTACGTCGCCGTCAACGCCGCAGGTTGTGGCTCCACTATGAAAGAGTACGGCCACCTGCTGCGCGACGACCCTGAGTTTGCCGAACGTGCCGCGCGGTTCTCGGCCAGGGTGCGCGACATCAGTGAGTTGCTGGTAGAATTGGGGCCTGTGGCAGTGCGGCACCCCCTGCGCGCAAAGGTGGCTTACCACGACGCCTGCCACCTGGCGCACGCCCAGGGCATCCGTCGCGAACCCCGGAACTTGCTGCAGGGCATACCAGGGGTGGAGCTTGTACCCGTAACCGAGGCCGAGATATGCTGTGGCAGCGCGGGCATATACAATCTCGTGGAGCCGCGGCCCGCCGGGGAGCTTGGCGAGCGCAAAGCCCGCCACATACTGGCAACAGGGGCGAAAGTAGTGGCGAGCGCCAACCCCGGCTGCACGTTGCAGATCGAGACCAACGCCCGTCGCATGGGCGCTAATTTGAAGGTATTGCACCCGGTCGAGATACTCGACAGGTCGTTGCACCCGCGAAGAAAGGAGCGATAGATGCTCGAAGCCACCGATGGAGCTACCGACAGAGTGACCATCCCCCCGCACGCCAGCCCGCCCAAGCGCCTGCTCATGGGGCCGGGGCCGAGCGAAGTAGACCCGGAGGTGCTGCGCTCGCTGCTGCTGCCACCCCTGGGGCACCTCGACCCGGCCCTGCTCCAGATCATGCAGGAGCTTGAGGATATGCTGCGGGCGGTGTTCGGCACCCGCAACCAGGTCACGCTAGCCATTTCAGGCACCGGCACGGCGGGCATGGAAGCGGCCCTCGCTAACACCGTCGAGCCGGGCGCTCACGTGGTGGTCGGCGTGATGGGCTACTTTGGCGACCGCTTGTGCCAGATAGCCGCTCGCCTGGGCGGTGTGGTCACGCGGGTAGAGGGCGAATGGGGCAAGCCGCTGTACGTGGAGCAAATGTGGGAGGCGATACAGCGGGTCAGGCCCGGCGTGGTGTGCGCGGTGCACGCCGAGACCTCCACAGGCGTGCGCCAGGACCTCGCTGACATAGCCTCAGCCGCGCACGAGGTGGACGCGCTCTTCGTGGTGGACGCCGTCACCTCGCTGGGCGGGCAGCCGCTCCTGGTGGACGAGTGGGGCATTGACGTGTGCTACAGCGGCAGCCAGAAGTGCCTGGGCGCACCCTCCGGCCTCGCACCGTTCACCATTAACGAACGCGCCCTGGAACGTGCCGCCCGCCGTGACAGGCCCGTGCCCACCTTCTACCTGGACGCCGCGCTGCTTCACCGCTACTGGGACGAACGCCAGTACCACCATACTATATCCGCGCCTCTCATCTACGCCCTGCACACCGCGCTTCGCCTGCTGCACACTGAGGGCCTGGAGCACAGGTGGGAGCGGCACCGGCGCAGCCATCTCGCTTTCCGTGCGGGCGTCGAAGCGATGGGCCTCGGGTTCCTGCCCGACGAAGAGTGGAGCCTCTGGCCCCTCAACGCCATACTGCTGCCCGAAGGCCTGGACGAGCTTGAGCTACGCTCCCACCTACTCAACCGTCACGGCATCGAGGTAGGCGGTGGCCTCGGACCCCTGAAAGGCAAGCTTCTGCGCGTCGGCCTGATGGGCTACGGGGCGCAACAAGGCTTCGTGCTACACCTCCTCGGCGCGCTGGAAGAGACCCTTCGCTCGTTCGGCCTCTCGATGCCAGCCGGGGCCGGGGTGGCAGCCGCGCTAGGGCAGAACATCTGAGGTAATTACGAATTACAAGAGCTATCCGTAACCCGTAATTCGTAATTCGTAATTCGTAATTCGTAATTAATAGGACGGTGGATAGAGGTGTGACCACAACAGTTGAGACTTCCAGTTTGCCCTGGGAACGTGTCGCGGTACTCGGCACGGTAGGACGCTGGGCAATCACCCCGCTCTTGCGCTGGCTGGTGGTGCTCGCGGGCCTGTTCGCGCTCCTGATAAGTGCGTACTCCTCCGTCACCCACTGGCGTAGCGACGGGGCTAACGCGGTTTCCACGCCGCTCGTGTCCGGTACCTCTATCGGGCAAACGTTCGTGTCGCGCTACCCCAACCTCTCCGCGCTCGAGGTGCGCGTCAATCCTCAGTACTTTCGCGGGCGGGATGATGGGGCCACGCTGGTCATGCACCTGCGGGAAGCACCCGGAAATAGCCCCCATGTCGCCATTTCCACGCTCCACGTCACGGGGGCGGTGGAGGAAAGCCAGTACCAGCGTTTCACTTTCCCGCCGATAGCCGATAGCCAGGACAAGACCTACTACGTAGAAATCGAGTCGCCGGATGCCACTCCCGACAACGCGCCCGCGCTCCTGTGGTGGATACAGTTCGACCTGAATCTGCCCACCGACACATACCCAGGCGGCACCGCGTACCTGAACGGCCAGCCCCAGCAATCGGACCTAGCCTTCGGCTTGAGGTACGACCCGTCCCCCTTAGACGCCTTCCGTGGCCTGGCACAACATGCTGCTGCCAACGTGCCTAAGTGGCTGATCATCCTCTTTCTGGCCGCTGGCGCACTGGCCTCCCTATACGCAGCCTACACTTCTATCCAAAATCCAAAATCCAAAATCCAAAATCCAAAATCCAAAATCCTCTCCCTGTCGTTGCCGATAGCTCTAGGTGTGGCTCTCGCTAACGGGGTGCTTTTCTCGCTGCTCGTGCCGCCGTGGCAGGGGCCGGACGAGCACGGGCATTATGCTTACGCCGCGCTGCTCTACCGGCAGGGACTGGACGACGACGCGGTGCAGCGGCTGGAGTGGCAGGAGGGTGGAAAGGACCACCAGGAGGCATTGGCGCTCAAGGCGGCGGTGGTAGCCTCTATGGCCGAGCACAACTGGACGCGGCTCGTGTCGGGACATCCTACGCCCGGCGCGCCTGCCTTCCCACAGGGAGGTAGGGACATCTACCTGGAACTAATGTGGCAGATAAGGCAGCCCGCTCCCTACTACTGGCTCTGCGCGATAAGCCTGCACGTCGCCAATGCCGTGGGCGCGGGCATAGACCCATTTGTCGAGGCTGGTGCCGCGCTGCGTGTCATGCGCTTCGTGTCGGTGCTGCTGAACCTGGGCGTGGTGGCGCTGGCGTGGCTGGCGGGCGTGCTGCTGGGTGGCCGCCGTCTGCCCTGGTTGCGCCTGGCGTTGCCCCTGGGGGTAGCGCTGCTGCCCATGCATACCTTCATCGCCTCAGTGGTGAGCAACGACGTCATCTCCGACCTGGCGGTGACCGCCTTGTTCGTCTCACTGGTAGCCCTGCTGAAGTGGCCTTACGGCTGGCGCGGGGTGGGGCTTGCGGCGCTCTCTGTCGCCTTGCTGGGCGCGGGAGCTTTCGCCAAGCTCACTGCCCTCGTATCGGGTGGGCCGTTGCTGGGGCTGGGGCTGCTGGTATGGCTGGGGCTGCTGCTCACCCGGCACCTGCCACGGTGGCGAGTTGCCCGGCTTCTGTCCGGGAGAACCGGGGAAACGGGGCAAAGCTCGCCTGTCTCTCCTTACGTTGTGCCTGCGATTGTGGCTGCGGTCTTCCTGATGCTGTGCGTTGTGACTACCATGCTGCTCTTCCGTCCGAGTCCTGCCGTGGCAGGTTGGCAGGTGCCGGGGGGACCTTCCATGAGGCCCGACCGGGTGCAAATGGCCGCACATGACGGCGCGTACGCCATAGAGGTGCCGCCGGGGCAGACGGTCTACCAATGGGTGGATCTGCCGTGGCCTCACCCTCCCTACACCGCCACCCTTACCTTCTGGGCGCAGCAAGGCAAAGATGCCGAGCCTGGGGTATTCACTACCACCGTCGAGTCGCGCGCGGAACTGCTGCAAGACCGGCGCGGCACGCTCTCCCGGATAGGGGCGGAGACCCTCGGCCAGACGCTGTATAGCGTGCCCATCACTCCCACTCGCGGGCAGTGGCAGCAGTTCAGCATCTCGAACGCGGGCACAAACGGCGACCGTAAGGTGTGGGTACGATTCACCGCAGGCAGCACCGGGCTGTACGTTGACGACGTTTCCCTGGCGGCCACCCCCTTGCTCGCTCCTGACACGTCTGAACGGGAACGTAACGGTATGCCGCAGGAGGTGCGCCTGCGAGTGTTCAACCCCTCGATGGAGACCGGATCGCTGGCCGTGAGTGGGATAGGGGCGCGCATCTTGCGAGGCGAATCGCTGGACATCATAGACGTGCTGGTGAACCCGCAAGCGTTCGACAAAGTAGCAATCTGGCAGAGGTACGCCTACCGCCAGTTCCGTTCGTTCTGGGGCAATTTCGGCTGGCTGTCGATACCGCTGCCCGAACCCGGCTATGGCCTGCTCAATGTGCTCATCCTGCTGGTATTGGTCGTGCTGACCTGGCATGGCGTGCGCCGCCTTGGCTCCTGGACGCCGTTCGAGTGGCTTGGGCTGGTCGTGCTGCTGGCTCTGGTGGCGACTGTTTTCATCACGTTCGCCCGGATGATGGGGCCGTTGAGCACCTCCGGCGTGCACACCGATCCGCAGGGGCGGTACCTGTTCGGGTACACCGTGCCTGTATTGTGGCTCATCTTCGAGGGCCTGAACCTGGCCTGGTCGTGGGCAGCCGGGCTGGTGCGCCGTGCTAATAGTTCGGGCGAGGTGCGGGCGGTACCGGCTGGTTCCGCTCCTGTATCTGTTTCAATAGGTAACGCGGCTGCGGCGATGCCATGGGGTACGTGGCTCTGGTGCGCCACAGCCGCGTTCTTCGCGGGGTATTGCCTGCTGGTGCTGGTGGTGCCGTATTATTACCGTTGAGAACACGGAGGCGTACAATGTTCCTAAGTTCCTACAAGGGCAGGCACGGGGACCTGCCCCTACAACTCGTTGTAAAGGGTGGGCAACATTGAAGATCGCGATGCTTGGCACGCGGGGGATACCGGCCAGCTACAGTGGATTTGAGACGTGCGTCGAGCAGCTAGGCTCCCGCCTGGTGGAGCGCGGGCACGAAGTAACAGTCTATTGCCGCAGCCACCACATAAAGTACGAGGGCAAGACTTACAAGGGCATGCGCCTGGTAAAGCTGCCCACCATCCCGAACAAGTACCTAGATACGCTGGTCCACTCCTTCTTCTCGTCGCTGCACGCGCTCTTCCAGCCCTACGACATCTGCCTCTACTTCATCGCGGGTAACAGCCTCGTGACCTGGATACCCCGGCTGGTGGGCAAGCGCACCATCATCAACGTGGATGGCCTCGACTGGAAGCGCGAGAAGTGGCCTGAGCTTGCCCGCAAGTACATCCGGTTCGCGGAGCGCATGGCGACCGTGCTGCCCAACGCCTTCCTCACCGACTCCACCGTGGTGCAGCGGTACTATGAAGACACCTATCGCGTAAAGCCGCCATACATCGCCTACGGCTCGGACGTGCAACCACTGCCCCCCGGTGATACGTTAAGCAAGTACGGGCTTGAGCCGGGCAAGTACATCCTCTTCGTGGGCCGCCTGGTGCCGGAGAACTGCGCCCATCACCTGGTGGAAGCCTACTGCATGCTGCCCGACAAGCAAGGTATGAAGTGCGTCATCGTGGGAGACGCGCCCTACGCCGAGGAATACAAGCAATCGTTGCGCGAGGGCGCGTGCGAGGGGGTAGTGTTTACCGGCTACGTATTTGGAGATGGCTACAGGGAGCTAAGTTCCAGCGCCTACTGTTTCGTGGAGACTTCGGGTGTGGGGGGCACGCACCCGGCCCTGCTGGAAGCGATGGGCTTCGGTAACTGCGTGGTCACCCACGACACGCCGGAGAACCTGGAGACGGTCGGCACGGCAGGTTTCAGCTACGACGGCAGGGAAGGGGCGGCTAGTCTCTGCCGGGTGCTGGCCCACCTGTTGCAGAACCCCCACGTGGTAGAGGAGAGGCGCGCCATGTCGCTGGCACACGTGAGAGCCAACTACTCATGGGACAAGATTACCGGCAGGTACCTGGAATTGTTCGGGCACGTTTTGAGGGGCAAAAAGGCCCGGAAGTGACGTTAATGCAGCCGTTATACACAGGTGGTAGAACGGGCGTGCGGGCCGCACGCGTTCTAGTTGCTTTACCTCTACCCTTGCCATATACTTGTACGTGGTAATTTGCAAAGGGCACAAGGGAGGTCGCAGGGTCCATGTTTAAGAGGCTGAATGCCAATTACATGGCGTTGTTGTTCCTGATAGATATAGTCATAGTGCAGTTGTCCCTGGAAGTGGCAATGGCGCTCCGCTATGACATACCCATCTGGCAGCCCTTCCAGCCCTGGCCGCAGATAGAAGTCCAGGAGTTGCGCCTGAGTCTGCACCTGGCTTTCGGCCTGCTTGGCGTGCTATTCCTGGTGGCGAACTCGGTTTACAACGGCCGCAAGGTCATACGGTGGATAGAAGAGTTCCAGCGGGTGGTGGTAGCCAGCACCCTCGTATCCCTCACGCTGACCGGCCTCTTGTACCTGATCAACCTCGACCTGCCACGCCTCGGCTTCCTCTACTTCTTCCTCATTTCCACCTCCCTCCTCGTAGGCTACAGGTGGGTCTTGCGGGTGTGGCACCTTGTCAACCGCGACCACCCCAACATCGAGACACGGGTGCTCATCGTGGGCGCGGACAAGCGTGGCGCTGAGGTGGCGAACGAGTTCCGGCGGCAGCGTTGGTCGGGCATTCGCATCCTGGGCTTCATGGACAACAACCCCGAACGCCAGGAGGGCACGATAGCCGACTTGCCGGTGCTCGGCCCCGTCAGCGATACCCCGGCGGTGGTGGCCCAGTACGACGTTGATGAGGTGATTATCGCCCTGCCGCTGCACGAGCACGAGCAGTTAGTGAACCTGGTGGCGCAGCTTTACGAACAGCCGGTGCGAGTGCGGGTGGTGCCGGACCTGTTCGACCTGGCGTTCCACAGCGCCACAATCGAGAGCCTGGGCGGCGTGCTCTTTATCGGCCTGCGCGACTCCGCGATTGACGGCGTGCAGCGCCTGCTCAAGCGGCTGATGGACATCGCCTTCTCCGCGCTGCTACTGGCCCTCACTTCCCCCGTGTTCCTGCTCACTGCGCTGGCTATCAAGCTCGAAGACCGCGGCCCCGTGTTCTACAAGTCGCAGCGTGTGGGCGAGAACGGGCGGCTCTTCACCATGTGGAAGTTTCGCTCGATGGTGGCGAACGCCGACCAACTGGTGGACAAGGTCATCAAGAACGACAGGCACGGCAACCTGATACACAAGGCTCCTACAGACCCCCGCGTGACCCGTATAGGCCAGTTTATCCGGCGCACCAGCATCGACGAGCTACCCCAGCTAATCAACGTGCTGCGCGGCGATATGAGCCTGGTCGGCCCTCGGCCCGAGTTGCCCTGGATGGTGGCGCGCTACCAGCCCTGGCAGCGCAAGCGGTTCGCCGTGCCGCAGGGGATAACCGGCTGGTGGCAGATCAACGGCCGTAGCGACGCTCCCATGCACCTGCATACCGAGCACGACCTCTACTACATCCAGAACTATTCCATCTGGCTCGACATACAGATACTCTGGCGCACGATAGGTGTAATCGTCTCCGGGCGCGGTGCCTATTAAGGCGCGCCCTTTGCGCGTGCTCACCAGTGTCACATGGGGATAGAATTGTCTGAGCGCCCTTCATGAGGACCCATCAGAGAAGGCACATCTTGACTGATCTCGGAAGGGCGCGTCCGCTCAACATACTCTACCTCGATGCCACTCGCAGCTTGTATGGCGCGAGCAAGATGCTGCTTCTGTTGGTCGAACAGGCTCCGTCGCTGAACGTGCGCCCCTATGCCGTGCTGGCGAACGACGTTGAGGACGACATGCGCCTCTGCCGGGAGCTTGACCGGCTCAAAGTACCCTACCTGGAGCATAACCTGACCGTATTGCGCCGCCAGAAGTATCTGAACGTACGGGGGCTGGTACATCTCTCCCTATCACTCGTGCGGTCGGTGCGTTTCCTGCGCGGACTGATACGCAAGTACCGTATTGACATTGTGCAGAGTAACACCAGCACCATCCTGTCGGGGGCTGTGGCCGCGCGCCTTGCGGGTGTGCCCCACGTATGGCACGTCCACGAGTTGTTCCGGCCCATTGAGGGCCGGGTGCTAGCAAGGCTGCTGCATGCGCTATCGACACGTGTGGTTGTGCCCTCGGAGGCTGTGCTCGCTAACCTGGGCGCTGCCTATCCACCGGTCACGGCAAAGCTGCAGGTCATCAAGAACGGCATAGACCCGCTGCCGTATCGCACGGTGTCAGAGACCCAGGTGGAGCAACTGCGGGCGGAGTGGAAAATCCCGCCCGGCACTCCGGTAGTGGGTATGATAGGCCGCATCGGCATGTGGAAGGGCGAGGTGCCGTTTGTTGAGATGGCAGCCAAGCTAACCGCGACGGGTACCGACGCTCGGTTTGTGATCGTGGGTGGAGTATTTGACGAGCGCCGGCACCACCTGGAGCGCCTTGAGGAATTGATTGCACAGAGAGGACTCAAGGGCCGTGTAATTGTAGCGGGGCTACGCGCGGATGTGCCTGTGGCGGTCAACCTGTTCGACGTGCTGGTGCACCTGCCGCTCCGTGCTGAACCGTTTGGCCTGGTGGCGGTAGAAGCAATGGCCGCTGGCAAGCCCGTCGTGGCTGTTGCGTTGGGAGGACTTGCGGAAATAGTGGATAATAATTCGACTGGCTTCCTTGTGCAACCGGACGACCTGGACGCTACTGTGCAGAAGGTCGCGCTCCTGCTGCAAGACAGGGCATTAGCAAGTGCGATGGGCAAGCGTGGTTCGGAACGTGTGGATGCGCTATTTCTTTCGAGTCACTACGCCTCTCAATTCGACAGATTGTACCGCCAGTTAGAGACGTGCTAATTCACATCGTCGCCAACTGCCTCCCGTTCCCGGATGCTCTTGATGAATGTAAGTCATTTGGCAAATATATCGTCCACGCACCCTTTTGGCATTAAAACTACAATAACTAATCTGTCGTTTGCCTCCTCACACATCCTACGCTTCTCAGGTAATGCCCTTGCCCCGACTGTGGCTCTTGGACTCAAGCCGAACAAGTCGCAGTTGACGCGGAATACCTGGTGCTCTCTGCAATCACACACTACCCACAGACACGGACCGCAGACCGGCGACACATCTCGGAACCAGAAGGCAACTTCTCTCGTTTTTGATAGGGAGCGCCTATTTAGATCGATGCGAGCTGTGCTTTAGTGTATGTACTGTGCGAGAATATCCTGCACCATTGTCCGTATCCACAACTACGCGATTAAAGCGGCCTTGCGTACTTTGCCGTTACTGGGTAGCATTCCCTCTGAGGAGCGTAACCGCCTCCGTTTGTTAAGGAAGTTGGTTAGGCACTAATCACATTTCGTATTGGGAACAAGGAATCTACTGTCGCGTTCTCGCCTGGCCTCCAGGATTGCCTCAAAGTGAGCCATACGGGGCATAGAATTGGAGGCGCCTAAGTATTACCTGTTGGGCCACTTCGAACATAGGAGGTCGCAGACTTAGTGGCTTTCGTCGGTATAGGGTTGAGCCTCGTTCTGCTGGCAGCACTAGCATGGCTGTTCGTGGTTATTTACCGCGCGCCCTTCAGGGCTATAGCCGTACTTGTCGCGGGTATGGCCTTCCACAACATCCTCTTGATGGTCCTCATACGCCTGGAGACCCCCGCACCGCTTGTGAGATTGCTACAGTTTTGGAAAGAGGGCATTCTACTCCTGCTACTCTTCCTGGCGGCGAGGCTGGCCTGGGCAGCCTGGCGCACGCGGAATCTGCCACGTTTGTCCTGGCTTGACTGGACTATGGTAGCCTTCGCTGTGCTGGCCTGCATCTACCTGGTCATTCCAGATGGCGTCTTTCCCATAGAAAATTCGCTGGGTCAGCGTATCGTGGGCTTTCGCGTCATGATACTCATGCCGCTGCTGTACGCGTTTGGTAGGATCTTCTGGCGCTACTCCCGCGAGGACCTCGTGTGGACCGCGCGGGTGCTGCTCGGTTCCGTCGTCGGGGTAGCGCTTTTCGGGCTGTGGGAGCTATGGTTCGTGCCCACGAAGGACTGGCTGGGCTGGGGCGTGCATGGCTTTACCTCCTGGCTGGGCTTCGGCTTCGGAGGGCCAGCCGGGCTGCCGGAAAACTTCTTCCAGAGCACCAACGCGGGTCTCGCACTACGCCGTATGGTTTCTACCTATATCAGCCCTCTCGGCGTGGCCTACACCGGGCTGCTACTGGTGCCTATCTGCGCCGTGCTGGTCAGCTACAGGGACAGCGCACGAGAACTACCCGGCTGGTTCCGTTGGACGGCATTCGTATTGCTGATAGCCGGCATTCTGTTCAGCATCACCCGTGGCGCGCTGGTGGTTATGGTAGCGGAGTTTGCATTGCTTGCGTTGCTTTTGCGCCGGTGGCGTACAGCATTCTCAGGGGGTGTGGTTGCTCTAGCAGTAGTGTTCATACTGATCGAGTACGTTAATATCGGCCCGCTTGTAACGTTCGGTCTGGAGGAGGTGCGCCCCCCTGCCGGCCTGGCCTTACTCCGGCAGATCGGTCCCAGGAGTCCTGACGTTACAACCACGCCTGGCGCGGTGGCCTCTCCAACTGCCCAGGTGGCACAAGGTGGAGAAGGTGGAGAAGGTGGAGAAGGTGGAGAAGGTGGAGAAGGTGGAGAAGGTGGGGATGGTGGGGAAGGTGGGGAAGGTGG
>JALZHI010000103.1 GCA_030913985.1 Chloroflexota bacterium
TGCCGGTTCGGCCTCGTAGTTGAATTCGGCTGTCGCTTTGTAAAGGAAGTCGGGGGTGGTGGCGAGCACCGTCACCTGGGACACCAGTATCTTCTCGCCGTTGGGCCAGTATTCGGGCATTATGAATGTACCCCTTATCGAGCCGCTGCCGTTCGACTGGAGCGTAGCGTACACGTGCTCGCTAGCGGCGGTGTTCAGGCCGCCGAGGTGTATCTGCACGTCGGTGTTGGCGGGAAAGTTGTCGCCCACGATCAACACCTGCTTGCCCGCGCCGCCACGGTCCGGGCTGAGACGTATTTCCGCCTCGCTGGTAGTGATGGTCACGGTGGTTTGGTCGGCGCTTTCCGGCACCAGCGTCACGAGCACCGAGGCAAACTGGTCCAGGTGGCCGTCCTTCGCGGAAGTCGTATAGACCGAAACCTCGGCCTCGGTAGCCACACTCACCGGGGCAATCTCCAGCGTAGTGGTAAAGGTGTCAAGCTCACCCACATGGCTGTCCGTACTCACCACGGTGTTGGCGACACGATTGCCGCCCACAGTCAGGTCGACGTTGAAGGTGTTCTCGAAGGCCGTGCCTTCTCCCTGTACTGTAAGCGTCCGGGTTACGACCGCGCCCGGCAGGGGCGCTGTGATGCGCAAAGTGTTGGCGTCCTGGCTTACGTCCTGCTTCAACTCTATGCTGGCAACCGTCGTCGGAACAGCAATCGAACTATTCGTAGGTGCGCCGCCGGAAGCGTTACAGGCGAGCAGGAGCAAAGGCAGGACGAGCACCGACATGCCGCGTGTCATATTCGATTTTATGCGTCCGATTTTCATTGATTTACCTGTTTTTCTGTTACTAGAGCCTGGTATAAGTCGCGTTCTGTAATTTTTTTCTCTATGCTACCAGTATAGCCCGCGCTCGTTGTAATTCCATCAGCAGGACCGATTACCCCGTCTCTACCATAGGGTGTGCTCTCGAATGAGCCTTTCGGCCTATGCATCACGCAGGCACGGTCATACGCAAGCAGCCATAAGGCAAAACAATGGTAACCGAACGGCCCGGCATAGCGCATACGCTGTTCGGCCTATCTTCGCGCCTCCTCGCGGGTTGGGGGCCGAGGCATTCGCGGCAAGGGACCGGGGCGTTCACGGCAAGAGACGCCCGTCTAATAAATTTGAGGGCTACACAAGGCAAAGTCTGCCCTGCGGCAGACTGGTTCTTCTTAGAGAACCTCGGCAGGCCCTTTGAGGTGTATCAGTCCCGCAGGGACTTTGCAAGGTGTAGCCCTCGAATTCATTCGATGGGCGTCCCTTGCCAATTCCGCACCATTCTCAGCCATTCTTATCACCTACTAAATCTCTCCCGCTGAGAATGACGTCCACCACCGCCCAGACCACGTATAACTCACAACTCACAACTCACAACTCACAACTCGTCACCCGTCACGCCCTATGGTATAATCCCGGCTGACATGAACGACGGGCATGGAGAGGCACCAGATTTGAGCGCAGACAAGAATGCTATGTCGCAGGCACAGGGGCTTGCGGGGCAGCGTCCGGGCATCTCCGTATTCTTCCCGGCGTACAACGACGCGGGCACCATCGCTTCGATGGTCATCGCCGCCCTGCGCACCTGCGCCCAACTGACCGACGACTACGAGGTCATCGTGGTCGAGAACGGTAGCACGGACTACACGGTAGAGGTGCTGGAGGACCTGGCCGAGACGCACGAGAATCTGCGGGTGCTCACCCACCGGGAGCCTCTGGGCTATGGCGGCGCACTCAAGATTGGCTTCCGCGAGGCCCGCAAGGAACTGGTCTTCTACACCGACGGCGACGCCCAGTATGACGCGCACGAACTGGCCCTCCTGGTGGCGGCCCTGCGGCCTGAGGTGGACATCGTACAGGGCTACAAGATCGAGCGGCACGACCCCCTGTTCCGCATCGTCATCGGCAGGATTTACCACTGGACCGTCAAACTCGCGTTTGGCCTGCCGGTGCGCGACACCGACTGCGACTTCCGCCTCATCCGCAAATCGGCCTTGCAGCGTTTCACCCTCAAGTCGAACACCGGCACCATCCCGGTGGAACTGGTCAAGCGGCTGCACGAATCGGGGGCGGTGTTCGCTGAAGTGCCCGTGCACCATTATCACAGGGCCTATGGCAGGTCGCAGTTCTTCAACTTCAAGCGGCTCGCTGCCACCGCCCGCCAGCTAATGCAGCTCTGGATTGAGCTTGTGCTCGTGCCTAAGATGACGGGGCGCAAGCCGGTAAAGAGCGTCAAACCCAGGATGAGCGTTACCGCCTCCAACCCCTCGCTCACCTACCGAACCGAAGCCGAGACTAAAGCCATCCAGGCTGCGAGTCCTGGTGTTACTGCCACCGGGAGCCGCCCCACGGATGGCCGGGCCTCCAACGTCAAAGCACCAGGGGGCAAGCGTTGAACCCTGGCTGGCACTGGAACACCGGCCCGCTCGGAGAGCCGCCCCCGGAAGAGGCACCCCAGCCCCCACCCGCCGAGTACGAGCTTGTGTACCGGGGCAAGCGGGTGATGATTACGGGCGGGCTGGGCTTTATCGGCTCGAACCTGGCGCGGCGACTGGTGTTCCTCGGCGCGGACGTGATGCTGGTCGACTCGCTCATACCGCAGTACGGCGGCAACAGGCGCAACATCGCGGGCATCCAGGACCGGGTGCGGGTGAACATAGCCGACATACGCACCCAGACCACAATGAACTTTCTGGTGCAGGAGCACGACTATATTTTCAACCTGGCCGGGCAGGTGAGCCATCTCGACTCGATGACCGACCCGTTCACCGACCTTGAGATCAACTGCCGCAGCCAGTTGTCGCTGCTTGAGGCGTGCAGGCACAACAACCCGGCGGTGAAGGTCATTTTCGCGGGCACGCGCCAGCAGTACGGCAAGCCCGACTACCTGCCGATAGACGAGCGGCACCTCATGCACCCGACCGACGTGAACGGCATCAACAAGATGGCGGGCGAGTGGTACCATATCCTCTACAACAACGTGTATGGCGTGCGTGCGACTTCTCTGCGCCTGACCAACACCTACGGCCCGCGCCAGTACGTGAAGGACGCCCGCATGGGCTTCATCGGCTACTTCATCCGCAAGGCCGTGCTGGACGAGCTAATCACCATTTACGGCACGGGCGAGCAGATACGCGACTTCAACTACGTGGACGACGTGGTTGACGCCTTCCTGCGCGTGGGTGCCAGCGAAGAGGCCAACGGGCAGGTGTTCAACCTCGGAGGCACGCCCATCAGCCACGTAGACCTGACCGAGCTACTAGTCAAGATCGCGGGCACCGGCTCCTACTCGCTGGTACCCTGGCCCCCCGAACGCAAGGTGATAGACATAGGAGACGTGTATAGCTCCTACGACAAGATAGAGCGCGCCCTGGGCTGGCGTCCCCGCGTCGGCCTGGAGGAAGGTCTGCGCCGCACCGTCGAGTTCTACCGCCAGGAAGGACAGTATTATTGGTGATTTGGGAATTGGGATTTCGGATTTCGGATTTGCCTGGATATCTACTAAATCCGAATTCCGCAATCCTAATTCCCAAATGGAGAAACTATGCTTTACATAAATGACACTCGGGCGCAGTATGAGGCTATCAAGGATGAGCTTCTGCCTGTGGTCGAGCGGGTGATGGAGAAGAGCTATTTCATACTGGGCGAGAACGTGCGCGCCTTTGAGGAGGAGTTCGCGACCTACTGCGGGACGAAGTACGCGGTGGGGGTGGCGAACGGCACCGATGCGCTGCACCTTGCCTGCCGGGTGCTGGGGATTGGCCCCGGCGACGAGGTGCTGACTTCGACCCATACGGCTACCTTCACGGCGCTGGGCATTTCTATGACGGGGGCCACTCCCACCTTCGTGGACATAGACCCCGCTACGGGCAACCTCGATCCGTCCAGGCTACAAGAGGCGATTACCGAGCGCACTAAGGCCATCATGCCCGTGCACCTGTACGGTCAGGTGGCCGACATGGAGCCGCTCATGGGCATTGCGGACAGGTTCTCCATACCTGTGATTGAGGACGCGGCGCAGGCTCATGGGGCGACGTACCGTGGTCAGCGGGCTGGTTCTATGGGTGTATTGGGCTGCTTCTCTTTCTACCCGACCAAGAACCTGGGCGCTTATGGCGACGGCGGGGCGATTACCACCAACGACGAGGGCCTGGCGCAGGCGCTGAGGGAGTTGCGGAACGGCGGGCAGCGCGAGCGGTACAACCACGTGCGCGTGGGGGTGTGCAGCCGCCTCGATGAGCTTCAGGCGGCCATTCTACGCGTGAAGCTGCGGTACCTGGACGAATGGACGCAGCGACGGCGCGAGAACGCCACGCGGTACGACCGCCTGTTCGCTGAAGCGGGCCTGCCCGTGCGGCCTGTCACGGTGCGCGACTACGGCGAGACGGCCATGCACCTGTACGTCATCCGGGTAGCCGCTGAGCAGCGCGGGCCGCTCATGTCCCACATGAAGGAGCAGGGGGTGGACCCGATGGTGCACTACCCGATCCCCATACACTTGCAAGAGGCATACGGCTTCCTGGGGCTGGAGCGTGGGACTTACCCCGAAGCCGAGAGGATGGCGGACGAGATCGTCACCCTGCCCATGTACCCCGAACTTACCGACGAGCAGGCATCGACGGTCGCGCGGGTCGTTGCCTCTTACTTCGAGAGCGAGGGGCGCGGTTCGTGAGGGACAATGGCCTCGTCGAGACGCTGATGACACCGGTGCGCAAGGTGGTGCGGCGGCTGTCGGCGCAACCCCAGCTATGGAACCTTTTCCGGCGCATCCTGGAGTTCAACTTTCGCGCCGAGAAGCGGGTTATCCGGCAGGAACTGCTGCCTCGCGCCCGGCGTGTGGAGAGGGCCGAGCAGCGCAAGCCCCGCCTGCTGGACCTCGGCTGCGGCACGGGCGAGCTTGCCGGGAGCTTCATCAAAGCGGGCTACGACTACTACGGCGTGGATATCGAGCCGGAGCGCATAAAGTACGCCCAAAGGACCTTCCCAGAGGGCAAGTTCCGCGTCATGGACGCCAGCGACCTATCTTACCCCGACGCCTATTTCGACCAGATTCTCATCACGGGCGTGCTGCACCACTTGAGCGACGAGGAAGTACGAGGCATCGTCAAGGAGATCAAACGGGTGCTTGCGCCCGGCGGCCGCGCCCTCGTGATGGAGGACATAGCCCTGCCTTTGCGTGGCTCACTCAACTTCCTCGGCGCGCTGGTGCACCTGGCAGATGAAGGCGCGCACATCCGCCGCCCGCACGAGTACACGCCCCTTTTCCAGCCCGATTTGGCGCTCAAGAACACCTATCCGGTGCGCGCCGGGGTTTGTGACTACCAGGCGTTCATACTGGAACCGGCAGAGACTGAGCATTAGTGGACGTGTGCACACTGGAGCGGGGTTAAATAATGGATAAGGATGATAGCCAACTAGGATTGCCGCCACATCTTGTAAGTAGTAAGCGTGCAATGGAGGAATTGCTGACTTCACGTGAGCAACAAGTTCTACAACTATACAAGGATTATCAATTAGAGCATGTTGCAGAAATACTGAACCTCAGTGTGAACACCGTAAGACGTCATTTAAGTGCGGTTAGGGAGAAGCTAGGTACCGCAAGCATAAAGCACGCTATAACTCTTGCTTCAAGTTTGGGTTTGTTGAATCAGCCAGCTGTTGATCAATTGGTGACAAGTTGGTGGGAGGCAAGAACCCAGCACGAAAATGTATCTCCACGGCAGGAAGTTGCCACACGTGCATATACGAAGACATGTTTTGTGGCTACTTCACCTGATGCAAACATAACTGTAGTTGAGTCGCTCCTGCGTGAGCGGCAGATTGAAGCACTTACTTCCTATTCCCTTGCTGTATCTGGAACTTCACCACTCGAGTACACAAAGAAAGCGATTTCTACATCCGATCTTGTTATCGGAATTCTTAAAACCCAAAGTGGCAATCTTAATATCTTGTTTGAGATCGGAGTGGCTCATGCTCTGGGTAAACCGATTCTAGTTTTGGTGCAACCTGGAATTAGAGATTTGCCTTTGCTGCTCCGGGATCTTCTTTACCTACGTACGGAGCTTGATAACAAAGAGGCAATCGGCTTTGCTCTTGATCAGCTTCTGAAAAGGCCTGCATCGACTGAGCCGAATCAGCAACCTTCGGGTAGCGAAAGTTCCCCAATTGGACCTGTTGCCGATTTGTTGCTTGAACGATTTCGGATGCTAGCAGGACGAGGAACAGAACAAGAATTATCAGATATAGTCGCGGAGGCCATAAGAGCTGGCGGGATATCCATTGTTGAACAAGCCACCGGCATCGGAGACAAGAGATTAGATTTGGCTGTATGGTCAAACGAACTTGAGCCGTGGCTTGGTGGACCTCTGGTTATTGAAGTTAAGTCCCATCTCTTAAATGATCGCCACATTGACTTGGTACGTAATCAGGTCTTGAATTACATAGAAGAGATCAATACGTCCACCGCGTTGGTCATTTATGGAGACGTACAAACAGGTAGATTTGATCCAGTGTCTGGGTCTAGGCCTTCGGTGCTTTTTATACCCTTAGATGCATTGCTATCTAGCCTTAGGACACAAAGTTTCGCGGAAGCTGTTCTCGATTGGCGGGATCGTGTGCTCGCCGGGGAGCCCTTCGATGACACCGATCTCACAAGCTAGAATCAGAGCCTATTTTGAACAGGCCGACCAGGCGACCACATCTAGGGGAAAGGGAAGGCCACTCGAAGATTTGATTGATTACGTGTTTTCCACAATCCCAGGCATCGGTAGACCGCAACGTAATGAGTTCAATGTATTCGAAACCGAAGAGATAGATTTAGCGTTTTGGAATGACAAACATGTACAAGGGCTACCATTCCTAGATTATATCATAGCGGTTGAATGCAAGAACTGGTCGGCTCCTGTTAGCAGCATTGAAGTTTCTTGGTTCATCACAAAGCTGAGGAACATGGGGCTCACATTCGGCATAATGATTGCCGCGAACGGTGTTACTGGAAATGCAAGGGAACAAACAGAGGCTCATAGTCTTATCTATAATGCGCGCGCACAGCAATTAAGGCTTATTGTGATTACCCGCCAAGAGCTAGAGCAACTGCAAGATACTACAGATCTGGTTAACCTGATAAAGGTGAAGCTAACTAAGCTGACAATCTCAGCACGGCTTTTTGGGTAAAATTTCTGCCTTAAAGTATTGTGCTAGTACCAGCGTTATTGCCTGGGAGATCAATATAACTGTGCAAACCTACTCTGCCCTCAGTCCTCATCTACTTTGACGACTGGGGACCAAGTGCAATTTGCCTAAGTTGGAGAAAGTGCACAGCCCCTGCCAGTTCTAGCGGCAGCCTCGCCCGGTACTCACTACCATCGAGCCTTGAATCAGGCTTCTCAACTTCCGAGAGCTACATCATACGTTGGAGGGTGGGTCCGCACGCGCGAGTTGATCGTGACCTGTGTCTGTTTCATGCCCGGTGCCTGGAAGGTGAGCACGCTCTTGCCCTGTATATCCCCTTCGGCCACGATGAACTGCGTCTCGGTGGGCTTAGGTGCCCCCTGCGTGGGCCCTTTCTCGGTCTCGATGACCTCGGAAACGAACGTCCCGACCAGGCGGCCCCCGGCGACGCGGATTCCGCCGTCGAAAAGAGACCCCGGAATGTCAAACGGCCTTCGCTTTGGCTGCATACTTTTCACCTTGCCTTTCATAAATCGCTAATACGGGTGGAAATTGCCCTGCATCCAGATCAGCCTGCTCGACATCTCTCATCTATTCATCTGCACGCCTCTCTATTATAGCATCTATGCTCAGGGCGCGTTTGGGCGCAGACGACCGGCACTGTGCAGGTTGCCAAGTCACCAGCCAACATTGCTGTATAATGCCACCTATGGGACGTGAAAGTTATTTGCCGGTGGGCGACCCGCCTGCTCACCCCGACACCCTTGCCAGGCCCGCACAAGCGCAGCCGCAGACCACCGCGAGCGTGCCGCTGCCTGTGCCACAACCTCCCGCGCTCATGGAGGACCAGGACCCTTATTCGCTGACCGTGGTCATCCCCGCCTACAATGAAGGTGATGCGGTGCATAGGGTGATCTATAAGGTCCGGGAGTTGAGGCCCAGGGCAGAGATACTGGTGGTGGACGACGGCTCGAAGGACAACACGGCGGAGGTGGCGAGGTCGGCGGGAGCGCGGGTAGTGGTTCACCCTTACAACAAGGGCAACGGTGCGGCGGTCAAGACGGGGCTGCGCAACGCCACCGGCGACGTGGTGCTCCTGCTCGACGCCGACGGGCAGCACCCGCCGGAGGACATCGAGCGCGTGCTGGAGCCGATAGGGGAGTACGACCTGGTGGTGGGGGCGCGCACCCGCGACTCCGAGAGCGCCTGGATACGTGATTTCGGCAACTTCATCTTCAATAGGCTCGCCACGTACCTGTCGGGGCGGGACATCCCCGACCTCACCTCCGGCTTCCGAGCCATGAAGCGCGAGATGATTATGGAGTTCATCCACCTGCTGCCCAACCTCTACTCCTACCCGACCACCAGCACGCTCGCCTTCATCAAGGCGGGGTACAACGTGCGGTTCGTGCCAATCAGGGCGCGTAAGGGCACCGGGCGCAGCAACACCAGGATCGTGCGGGATGGTGTCAGGGCTATCGTCATCATCCTGCGCATGATTACCCTGTTCGCGCCGATGAAGATATTCCTGCCGTTCAGCATCTTCCTGTTCATATCGGGCATGGTGTACGGGCTGGTAAACATCCTCATCTGGGGCATCAACCGCATACCGAACGGCTCGGTGCTGCTGATACTGAGCAGCCTGTTCATCTTCCTGTTCGGCCTCATCTCGGAGCAGATAGCGGCCATGCGCTTCGAGAGCAGCCAGCGCAACTGGTCTCGCGATCACGGCGCGGGCATGCGGCGGGACGGGCGGGACGGGCGTCACGACCACTCCACGCAGGGCGGGGATGGCAGCTAAGGCAACCCCCCACCGCACCGACCGTCCACCGTTAGCCTCCGACATTGCGGCCACGGCACCAACACCCCTGGCCGACCCCACCGCGCAGCCTCCACTGCCACTGCCCCCCGAACCGCGCAGCCGCACCCGCGCCTGGGCCTTGCGAATCACCGGCACGTTGCTGTTCGTGGCGCTGCTGGTATGGCTCGACCTGAGCGGGGCGCTGCCGCTGGAGAAGGTGTGGCGCGCGCTGGCGGGGGCCGATTTCTGGCTGGTGGCTCTCTCGATTGCCTTCTACGTACCGTTCCTGGTCGTCAAGGCCGCGCGGTGGCGGCTGGTGTCGGCGGCGATGAACGTGACGCTGTCGTGGGGTGACGCCTGGCGTATCTACGGCATCGGGCTGGCCGCCGGGACCTTCACACCGGGGCAGGCGGGTGACGCGCTCAAGGCGTGGTACTTGCAGAGGCAGGGCTACACGCTGGCGCGGGGGCTGGGTAGCTCCGTGCTTGACCGCTTGTTTGACGTGGCGGCGCTGGCGGTGCTGGGCCTGCTAGGAGTGCTGGTGTACGGCGGCCGCTTTGCCGGGCAAAGCCCTGTGCTGGTGGGCTGGGCGCTGACCTGCGTGGCGGCAGTAGCCTTCCTGGCCTGGAACCGCTCTCGCACCTGGGCCGTTAACCTTGTGGCCCGGCGGCTGGCGCGCTTTGGAGGAGGCGAACAGGCGGGAGGGTGGTCGCTCGACGCGGGCACGCTGGCCTACGCGGTGCTGCTGACGATGGCAAGCTTCGCCATCTCGATATTCCGGGTGTGGTTGCTGGCCGCTTCGGTGGGCATCTTCCTGGGGCCGCTGGAGGTATCGGGCTTCGTAGGTCTGACCACCGCCGCCGCCCTGGTGCCCGTGACCGTCGGCGGCGTGGGCACCCGCGATGCGATTGCCGCCCTCGCCTTCACGCAACTGGGCCTGGACCCAGCGCAGGGCATCGCCGTCTCGCTGCTCATCCTGGTGCTGAACTTAGCTCAGGCGGTCATTGGTTGGGTGATGTGGCTGAGCTACAGGGAGTAACACGTAACGCGTAACACGTAACGCGTAACAGGCAAAGTCGGTGCGCAAACACTTACGAGTTACGTGTTACGAGTTACGCGTTACTCCTCACGATTGAGGTTGTTGTTTTGGGAATTGGTGCCTGGATAAGCGAATATGGTATTCCCCTGGGTGCGGTGGCACTGGTGATAGTGGGGTTGCTGGTGTTGTTTGCTGTGCTGAACAGGTTCGGTATCGCTCCTGGTGTGTGGCGGGGGATTACTGGACAGTGGGCTGCTACTGCCATATTGAGCGTGTTGCTGTTGTTCGCTACTTTGCTGGCTACTATATTCGCAAAGGACCGTGAGACTCGGCGGTTGAAAGACTACGTGCTGGGGAACGTGTCGAGCCTCAGCAACCTGTTGGCGAACGGGGAGCTTGAGGCGGCTACCGTCGGCACCGCTACCCTTATCACGGGCTGGACGACGCTTACGGGCACTGTAGCGCCAATCAACGTTGGGGAGGCAGGGGTTCGACTTGAGCCAGGGGCCGTGCTCGCCAGCAACATGGTGCGCGTGCAGCCTGGGGCGTCTTATCGCTACAGTTTGGCAGTTCCTCCCAGCGAGACCGGGAGCGCAGTCGCCCAGGTGCGCTTGCTCTGGCTGTCCGGCACTCTCGACCTGGATAAGCCGGTAGATTGGGACGACTCGCTGCCCCGACGTATCGAGTACGCGCAGGTGCCGAGGTCGTATGAGTTCGTGACCGGCCAGTACGCGGCTCCGGCTGGCGCGACGCATTTGAGATTTGAGCTAAGAAGCCTGGGTAGCGATTCTCTGCAAGTTGTGAAAGCCATGCTATGGACGGGTGCGGTGCACGTCGAAGCACACCCCGGCGGACGGCATGGCGCGGTCGCTTTCTCGTTCGACTGGGAGTCCGCGATGGGTGGGGCCATACACTCCAAGGGCATGGTGGAGCACGATCCCGAAGCCGCCGCCGAGCACGGCATCGATATGCGGCAGGGGGCCGACTGGCTGTACGACCTGTTCGCGCGCAACCACATAAGCGCGACTTTCTACGGCACCGGCTACAACCTGCTGGACGGCAACACGGAGCGGCGCACCTTCGCGGGAAACCCCACCTACGACTGGGCAAGCCAGGAGAACCGCTGGGAGACCGACTACTGGACCGAGCACCCCTGGTACGGCGACGACCCCTATGGCACGTATGAGAGCCACCCCGCTTGGTACTTTGGCGACCAGACGCGCAGGCTGCTGTCGGCGGGCCACGAAATCGCGTCTCACACCTTCGGCCACATCTACGTGCGTGGCTCGGATGTGCCCTCGATGGCGGTGGATACGGACGAGTGGTTGAACGCGGCGCGGGCTGTAGGCGTGCCTCCACCCACGACCTTTGCTTTCCCCTGGCGCAGCAGCAACTCGCTCAAGGCAGACATGTATGACATGCTCTACCGTAAAGGCATTCGCGCCGTGACCCGCATCTACGCCCTCGACATGGTGGACCAGTACACCGTGGGGGCCGTCAAGGTGTACCCTGGGATAGCGGTCATGCCCGACTTCCTGCTGGGCGGGGCTTCGAGCATGGCGGGCGAGGAGACGGAAGGGGCGACGATTGGCGCGGAGCAAGGATTGCACGTAATCGAAGAGACATTAGCCCGCCGTGGTACAACCTCCTTCTGGACCCACCCTGAGGTGCTGGCGGACGACCCCACCTTCGCACCCGAACGAGAGTCGTGGCAGCGTGTCGTTGAAGCCGCCGCACGCGAGCGCGACCGTGGCAGGCTGTGGATCGATACTGTGGCGAATATTACCGCGTATGAAACGGCTATAATGAGCGTTACCACCCAACTCGAACAGCGTTTCCTGGGCCTGGGAGGTTGGCAACTGAGCGTCACTAACAACTCAGGGCAGGAGCTACAGGGCGTTACCCTCACGCTACCAGGCGACGTGCGAAACGTCTCGTCAGATGGCGTTGCTGTCCGCACGGTCAGCACTGAGGAGGATGGCACCGTCCGGTTGAGCGAGACTGGCAGTCCTGAGTTCCCAGCCCGGCAAATTGTCATTGGTAGCCTTCCAGTGGGCGTTACTACCCTCAACATCGAGTGGGTTTCGGGCCAGGAGCCGCAGAGGTGAAGGGTCAGGGAGATAGAACGCCGGTAGTGGTCGGGCGCAATCGCAGAGTGGCGATGTGGCTGACGCAGCTACTCCTAGGATTGGTGTGGATACCACTGTTTTACCATGTGTTTCGCGTGCAGGCCGTGGACGTTGGTGTCGCGGGTGACACGGCGTTCCTGGACGGTGGCTTCCATGCGGATGAAGCCGACCTGACCTACCGCTACCGCTGGACGAGCGGCCCCGCCTCTATCACGTTCCACGGTACGGGTAACGCCAGGCCAACCCACATATTGGTACAGGCGCAAGGTTTCCGCCCCGAAGGCTTCTCCGGGCCGGTTACCATGACCGTTTCGCTGGCAGGCGCGCTGACACCGTTACAGCCGTCTGTAGTCACCCTCACCAACCAACTCGACACGTATACATTCCTGGTGACGGAGCTTGATCCCAACTTCCCACCTGTGAGCGACCCTTTTCCGCCCCGTAACCCGTACCGAGTAACCCTGGACACCCCTACCTTCAACGCACCGGGCGACCCCCGTCCACTTGGGGTGAAGGTGGCGCGGGTGGAACTGCGGCAGAGCGACTCCGGGCTGAACCTGCCGCCGCTACATGCCGTCCTGTGGCCGCTGGTGTTGCTGGCGGGCATACGCTACCTGATGTCTCAAGCCCCTAACGTGCCGAGTTACCTCCTGGCGTTGGCTGCCTGGGTGGCGGGGTTCCTGGGGATAATGCTTTTCAGGCTCTATGCCGCCGTCTACCTGCCGCCGGTGGCGTTCGTGGTCGGGTTGTTGGCGTTGCTGCACTGGCAACGTTTCAGGCTGGCAAGGTGGCCGGAGTGGGTGGACCGCCTCGGTAAGGTGGTAAACGCGCAGAGGGTGATGCTGGGGGCGCTGGCCCTGTACGCTGCCGTGTCCCTGTGGGTGCTACCGCAGGTAGACTGGATAGGCCACGCTGACTACGCCGAGAACGCGGTCATCGCGCGCAACTTCGTGCAGGGGAAGGGCCTCACGGTTGACTACGTGGCCCAGTTCTACGAGCCGCACCCCGGCATCTCGCACCCCGCCGAGACCTGGCCCCTGCTCCAGCCGCTCAGCATCGCGCCCTTCTTCGCCCTGTTCGGCCCGGTCACGTGGGTCGCCAAGCTGCCCAACCTGCTGATGATGCTGGCGCTTGCCTGGATGGTCTTTTCGCTGGCTACCCGGCTGTGGGACTCGCGGGTGGGGCTGCTGGCGGGCCTCTTCACGCTGGCGCACCCCTACTTCTTCAACTCCGTCCTCTACCCCATCAACGACCTGGGTTTCACGCTCATCTTCTTCGCGCTGACCTGGCTGGTGTGGCACGTCGTCTCACCCTATCACGACATATCTCCCGATGATACAAATGAGGAGCGGCTTGTCCAGGTAGATAGGAGGGTTAGGGAGCGGAAGCGACTGCTCATGCTCTCGGGCATTGGCGCGCTGGCGGGGCTGCTAATCTGGAGCAAGCCAAGCGGGGCTATTCTGCTGCTGGGGCTGCTATTGTGGGCGGGCTGGCGATGGCTGCAACTGCGCAAGCTGGACGGGCGCAAGATAGATTGGCGGCCCCTGGTGCCCTTGCTGGGTGCCTTCGCGCTGGTGCTGGCACCTTACTTCTTGCGCAACATGATGGCCTTCGGCAAGCCCTTTTTCAGCACCGAGGCTTACGATGCCTGGATCCTTCGCTACTACCCCGGCCACAACTGGGAGGATATTTACAAGTACTACATCGGCAGCGAATTGCCCAACTTCAGGTGGGTAACCGGCGGCAAGTTCGGCTATGAAGTCCTCTTCGAGGCCATATGGCTGAACCTGCAATGGGTGTGGCAGCGGGGCATCCTGGGCGCGCAAGGCAGCGGCGATTTCGTGTTCGGCCTGCTGCCGCTGACCGGCGCGCTGGTCGGTTTGGCGGCGTCTACGCGGCGAGTGGCGAGTCTGTTCGGCATGGTGGGGCTGTGCGTCGGCCTGTACGGGCTGTTCGTGCTCACCTACTGGCACTACGAGGGCCGCTACTTCCAGGTGGCGGTGCCGTGGCTGTATATGCTGCTTGCGTGGGGCCTGTTCTGGACCTGGGACCGGCTGCGGGCGTCCCTCAACGACGGATTGGCCCGCAAGTGGGGGCTGCTGCTCCTGCCTCTCCTGTCGGCCCTTTTGCTGTGGCCCTCGCTGGACACTATAGGCAAGCAGATCGAAGCCGACCTGCAACCTACCGGCTTTGTCACCGCCATGCACTGGCTGCGCGACAACACCACGCCCCAGGACGTAATCATGACCCGTGACCCGTGGGAGCTAAACTGGTACACCGACCGCCGAGCCGTGATGATACCCAACGACGACCTGGCGATCATCGAGAAGGTGGCCCGGCAGCACGGCGTGACGTACCTGCAACTCGGCGGCCCGGTGGACGGTATCGACGTGAGGCAGTGTCCCGACGACCCCGCCGCCCCGCAGTCGCGCTACCCCACCGGCACGCGGCCCGTCCTAGGCAGCCTCTACTGCGGCGTGGAGAGGCCTGGCTTCGAGCTTGTTTACAGGCAGAGGGGGCTGACCATATACAGGTGGTCGCTACCCTGAAGCCTACAAGCCGTGGCAAAAGCAGGAGTGCCGAATTCCGGCAGCAGAGCCGGCCCATGTCATTTCGAACGTAGTGAGAAATCTCGTCCCCTAGCACCCAAGTACCACCTTTCCTACAGCCACTCTGTACCGTAAGAAAGCGGAAACATTCTAGTGAAGGACGAGATTTCTCACTGCGTTCGAAATGACACGGGCCACCTCAGGTGCTAATCTCCTATTTTGATTTGACGAGTTTTCCTGGTACCCCATTAAGAGCAAAAGCCCTGCGTACAAACGGATGTACCCAGGGCTTTCTCTATTCACTACAATAATCAGCTAATTAGCCGTAACGCCGGACTACGCAGCCGCAGGCAACTCGTACTGCTCCTCGTCCTCGCGCGGCAGCAGGCGAATGGTGCCGACTGCGGGACTGGTAGGCGGGTTGGGGCCGAGGATGCGGGCGTAGGCTGCCTGGCGCTTGGGACCGAAGCCCCTCAGCTTGGCTACCTGGCCGTGTCGGGCGGCGTCGGCTAGCTCGGCGGGGGTGTTCACGCCCAACTCCTTGTGCAGCCTCGTGGCTAGCTTGGGGCCTACGCCGTTCACGCGCATAAGCTGGTCCACGGCGGGCGGCAGGTCGGCGCGCAACTCTACGTAGAACTGCATGGCACCGTCGCGCACAAGCTCGCGCACCTTGTTGCCCAGCCTCTTGCCCAGGCCAAGCTGCGGCCACATCTCCTCGTTCAGTGCCGCCTCCAGGGCCACCGGGCCAAGTCGCAGCATGGTGCGCGCGGCGTCACGGTAGTGGGCGATGCGGTACTCGTTGGCCCCGGCCATCTGTAGCAGGGAAGCGCAGTTGAACAGCACTTCGGCAGCCTGCTCGTGGTTGATAGCGGGCCTGTTCGTCAATATCGTCAGGTTTTCTCTAGCCATCTTCTTGCTCACTTCTTGTATCACAATAACTAAGCTCTGTTTACCTCATATTCAGCACTCTTGTTCCAATTATACACGTAAATGGCTGAAAAGTCAAGTGTTTGGGCGCAAATTGGAGAATTCCCCGTCTTAGTATATTAGATACAAAATTTAGCAGTAGTGTCACTCAATTACCAAGATTCAGCGACCAAGTCTCCCTCTTTCACCCTGGGCCACCCCCTGTCATCCTGCGCGTAGCGAAGGATCAGGTACTGTGGTTTGACCCTTGCCTATGCAGTATGAGGCCCCGCTTTTGTCATTTCGAACGAAGTGAGAAATCTCGTCCCTCACCAGGTAGCACCTTTCTCTTAGCAACATGGTCTCAATAGAAAAGTCAGCATCCTGGTGAGGGACGAGATTTCTCACTTCGTTCGAAATGACAAGGGTGGGGCTTTGGGTGCTGGTGACGCGGCTATCAGGAACGGGGGCTGATCCTTCGCTACGCTCAGGATGACAGGGTGGGCTTTGGGTGCTAATCTCGTTAGTTGTGGGGCCTGGTGAACGATTGGTGTAGTAGCGGGGTCGCCTGTTCCGGCTGTTGGTGTCGGTTATAATGGAGTCACGCATCAGGCGTAGTAACAAAGGGCTACAACAGGAGAAAGGTATAACATGAGCAACACTGAATTAGAGAGTGCGACCTCGATAGCAGCGCCGCCGGACGGCTTGGCCGGCATGGAGGTTGGCGCTCCCACAGAGGGAACCCGGCAGCGCAGCTTCCGGCGGCACGAGTTCGCCAATGGGCTGAAGCTGATTAGCAAAGAGGTGCACGCCGCGCCGGTGGTGTCGTTCTGGGTGTGGTACCGGGTGGGAGCGCGTGACGAGCATATCGGCATCACGGGCATCTCGCACTGGGTCGAGCATATGATGTTCAAGGGCACCAGCAATCTCGGCAAGGGCCGTATCATGCAGGTGGTGGCCGAGAACGGCGGCACGCTCAACGCCTTCACCTCTGACGACTGGACCGCCTACTTCGAGACCCTGCCGTCCGACCGGCTCGACCTGGGCATCAGCATAGAGTCGGACCGCATGGTCAACTCGCTGTTCGACCCCGCTGAGGTCGCATCTGAGCGCACCGTTATCATCTCGGAGCGCGAGGGGCACGAAAACGAGCCTGACTACATGCTCAACGAGGAAGTGTCGGCCACGGCGTTCAAGGTCCACGCCTACGGCAACGGCATCATAGGCTGGAAGTCCGACTTGCAAACGATGACCCGTGAAGACCTCTACAACCACTACAAGACCTACTACGCGCCCAACAACGCTACCGTGGTTGTAGTGGGCGACTTCGACACCGACGAGTTGATCGCCAAGCTGGAAACCGCGTTCGGCAGCTACGAGCCGAGCCAGAACATCCCGCAGGTGCGCGGCGTGGAGCCGGAGCAGAAGGGGGAGCGCCGGGTAATCGTGCGCCACCCTGGGGCCACTCCGCAGCTAGAGATCGTGTACCACACGCCCGCCGCGTCCGACCCCGACATTTACCCGCTCATGGTGGCCGACGCGCTCCTGTCGGGTGCCAAGCCGCTCGGCTTCGGCGGGGCGGGCATGGGGCGCTCGGCCCGGCTTTACAAGTCGCTGGTGGCGACGGAGATAGCCGTGAGCGCCGGTTCTTACTTCGCGCTGCACAAAGACCCCAACCTGTTCGTGTTCGGGGCCAGCTCGCGCCAGACCGACGACCCCGAAGGCAGCCTGCGCGGCATCGAGGACGCCCTGCTGGAAGAAGTGCGCAAGCTCCAGGACGGCGAGATAACGACGGAGGAACTTGCCAAGGCGGTACGGCAGTCACGCGCCCAGTTCATCTATTCGGGCGATAGCGTGTCGAGCCAGGCGTATATGTTCGGCTTCCTGGAAAGCATCAACACGGCGGACATGTACGACGAGGCGCTGGACAGATTGGCTGCGGTCACGCCGCAAGACGTGCAGCGGGTGGCGCGAAAGTACCTCACCGCCGACAACCGCACCGTGGGCTGGTTCATACCGGTAAAGGAAGACGGCGACGAAGAAGGTGACGCATCCGCCGCGTCATTGGACGGCATGGTAGAGGGAGTTGAGAGCTAAGATGCAGACTGTAGCAGAAAGAGCCACCAGGGGCCTCGGCCCCGACACCATAACGCGCCGTGTGCTGGATAACGGCATGACGGTGCTGGTATACCCCAACCCCACCGTGCCGTCGCTGGTCGCCCGAGTGTCGCTCAAAGGTGGGGCTATGTTCGACCCACCAGAGAAGGCGGGGCTGGCCTCGTTCGCCGTGCGGTCGTTGCGCCGGGGCACCGAGCGTCACACCTTCGAGCAGTTGAACGAGGAGACGGAGAGCCGTGGGGCATCCGTGGGCGTAGACGCCGGGCAGACCCTGATTGAGGCGGGCGGCAGGGCGCTCAAAGAGGACACCGGCTTCCTGCTGGAGACGCTGGCCGAGGTGCTCTTGCAGCCTTCGTTCCCGGAGAGTGAGATCGAGAAGCTGCGTTTGCAGTTGCGCACCGGGTTGGTGGAGATGGAGACCGATACAGGCTCGGTGTCTGAGCTTGCCTTCCGGCAGGCCCTCTACCCCGAGTCGCACCCCTTTCACTACCGGGTAGCGGGCTTCCTCAGCACGCTGGACAACATCAGGCGCGACGACATGCTGGCGTTCTACAGGCGCTACTTCCGCCCGGACCGCGCGCTGATGGTCGTGGTGGGCGACGTCGAGCCTGAGGACATCGTCAGCCGGGCGCAAGACCTGTTCGGCGGCTGGCGCGGCGAGGGAGAAGTAGAGCCATACACCATCCCCGACGTTGAACAGCCGGTGGGCGAGAGCCGCGTCTTCAAGTTCGTGCCGGGCAAGACCCAGAACGACATCGTACTGGGCTTCCCTTCCATGCGCCGCACCGACCCCGACTACTACGCCTTCGACCTGATGAACCTGCTGCTGGGCCGCATCGGTCTCATGGGCAGGCTGGGTAAGACGGTGCGCGACGAGCAGGGCCTTGCCTACTATGCAGGCTCCTCGTTCGAGGCGGGGCTGGGCCGTGGGCCGTGGGCCGTGCGGGCCGGGGTGAACCCCTCCAACGTCAACAAGGCAATAGACAGCATCAAGCGCGAAGTCGAGCGCATGCGTACCGAGTTGATACCGGATGAAGAGCTAGAGGGTGGCAAGCGCTACATGACCGGCGTGCTCCCCCTGCGCCTGGAGACGAGCGACGGCATCTCCCGCGCCATCCTGGAGATGGAGCTATACGGCCTCGGCTTCGACTACATCACGACCTACCCCGGCATAATCAACGCCCTCACCTCGGAGTACGTGAACGAGGTAGCCACGCTAAGGCTGTCCTCGGAGAACTACGTCGCGGCGATTGCGGGGCCGAACGTTAGCTAACCACTGAGATAAGTTCCGTCGAGGTACAAGAGAGCCGCATCCTTGTCAGGGATACGGCTCTGCTCATACTTCCTTCTTTTAGTGAACGGCACTGGACTACGGAGTTGAGTCATCTAGAGACGCCCGTCGACTAAAGTCGAGGGCTACACATGGCGAAGTCTGCCCTTCGGCAGACTGGTACATCTGAAATTACCTCCAGGTGTCTATTAGGTCTATCAGTCCCGCAGGGACTTTGCAAGGTGTAGCCCTCGACTTTAGTCGACGGGCGTCTCCAGGCGGCCAAACTACTAGTGCATTCCCAACGCTCTACCATCCACCGCTAGACGAGCCGCCCCCGCCCCAACTGCCACCCGAAGATCCCCCGCCGCCCCAGCCTCCGCCGCTGAAGCCGCCCCCACCGAACC
>JALZHI010000228.1 GCA_030913985.1 Chloroflexota bacterium
GGACATGTTACAGGTCGCAAGGACGACGCCCGTCGATTGAAATCGAGGGCTACACAAGGCAAAGTCCCTGCGGGACTGGTACATTATCTTAGGACGCTTCAGATGCTCTAAGATGAACCAGTCTGCTATGCAGACTTCGCAAGGTGTAGCCCTCGATTTCAATCGACGGGCGTCTCCTGGCGACCTATAGCCCTCATCAACGACGTTATGTTGGTGATGTCCAACAAGGGCAGGCACGAGGGCCTGCCCCTACACAGCCACAGCTCACCCCTGAGCATTACCTTATGAACCAGTTAATCTTCATAAGGCATTTACTATCGTTTACCGCACCGTAAATGACTATTCACCCCATCCGGATGGCCGCCAGTGCACAATGGAATAGTTCTTGCCCAACTTTGAAGGCAAGCGGTCTTACCTATCAGAGAGGATAGCAAGGCATGAGTAAGATCAAGATCGAGCGCCTTAAGGTGCTCCAGGGCGCGAACGTGTGGGCTTATATGCCCGTGCTTGAAGTGCGCGTCAACATAGGCCCCTACGAAGAACTCCCCTCCGACAAGCTCACCGGCTTCTCCGCCCGCCTCATTGAAGCTATGCCTAGCCTCTGGTCGCACCACTGCTCCGAGGGTAGGCCGGGCGGCTTCCTGGAACGGCTGCGCGAAGGCACCTACATGGGCCACATCCTTGAGCACGTGATACTGGAACTGCAATCGCTCGCCGGGATGGAGACTAAGTACGGCAAGACCCGCTCCACGGGCCGCCACGCGGAGTACAACATCGTGGTGCACTACCGCGAGCCTGAGGCCGCCAAGATGTGCGTGCGCCTGGCGTTGGAACTGGTAGAGGTGCTGGCCGAGGACAAGCCGCTCGATTTTGACCTGTCGGAGCGCATCGCGGAGATACGTGACGTTGCCGCCGAGCGCATGTTGGGGCCATCCACGCAGGCCATCGTGGACGCGGCAAAGAAGCGCGGCATCCCCTGGTTCCGCCTGGACGATGGGGCATTGGTGCAGCTTGGACATGGCTGCCACGCGAAGCGCATCCAGGCCAGCGAAAGCTCCTACACATCCAGCATCGCCGTGGACATCGCGCAGAACAAGTCCCTGACCAAGACGCTGCTGGAGAAGGTGGGCGTGCCCGTGCCTAAGGGCGAGGTGGTGGAAAGCGCGGACGACGCCTGGCAGGTAGCGCGGGAGCTAGGCGGTCCCGTGGTGGTGAAGCCTGTTGACGGTAACCACGGCAAAGCGGTAAGCGTGAACCTCACCACCGAGCAGCAGGTGCGCAAGGCGTTCGAGCTTGCCCGCTCCTTCTCCGAGAAGGTGCTGGTCGAGCACTATTACGAAGGTAACGACTTCCGCCTGCTGGTAGTGAACGGCAAGCTGGTGGCCGCCTCGCAGAGACGCCCCGCGCAGGTGGTGGGCGACGGACTGCATACCATCCAACAGCTTGTCGAGATGCTCAACTCGGACCCTCGCCGGGGTGCGGGACACGACTCGGTGCTCACCCGCATCAACCTGGACGCTGCTGCCGAATTGACCCTGGGCAAGCAGGGCTACACCGTGGAGAGCGTGCCGCCCGCGGGTGTCAGCGTGCTGCTACGCGACAACTCCAACCTCTCTACCGGCGGCACCGCCACCGATGTTACCTCCAGCGTCCACCCCGACAATGCCGCGATAGCCGTGCTGGCCGCGAAAGCTGTCGGCCTGGACATCGCCGGGATTGACGTTATCTGCCGCAGCCTGCAATACCCGCTGACCGAGCAGGACGGCGGCATCGTAGAGGTGAACGCCGCGCCCGGCCTGCGCATGCACGTCTACCCCTCCGAGGGTAAGTCGCGCCCGGTGGGTGAGGCCATCGTGGATATGCTCTTCCCGAAGGGCGCGCCCTCGCGGGTGCCTCTCATCGCGGTTACGGGCACCAACGGCAAGACCACCGTGACCCGCATGATCGCACACACTTACAGGACTATGAACAAGTTCGTGGGCATGACCAGCACCGACGGGGTGTACTTCAACGGGGTGCGCCGGGTGAAAGCTGATGCATCAGGGCCTCGTAGCGCGGAGTCGGTGCTGCAACACCCGCTGGTGGAGGTGGCGATACTGGAGACCGCTCGTGGGGGTATCTTGCGGTCGGGGCTGGCCTGGGACCAGTCGGACGTGAGCGTGGTAACCAACATTGCCGCCGACCACCTGGGCATGGAGGGCGTAGACACGCTGGAAGACCTGGCCCGCGTCAAGCGTGTGATAGTGGAGAGTGTGAGCACTCGCGGGTACGCCGTGCTCAACGCCGATGACGAGCTTGTGGCCGACATGGCGCAGGACTGCCCGGGCAAGGTGATCTTCTTCGGGATGGAGCGCTCGTCGGCGGTGATGAGCGAGCACCTGGCGAAAGGCGAGCGGGCGGTCTACCTGTCGAACGGCAAGATAGTGCTGGCGAAGGGCATTAAGGAGACGGTGCTGCTCGACGTGCGTGACGTGCCGGCGACCTATGGCGGCCTCATCCCGTTCCAGGTGCAGAACGCCATGACCGTTGCGGCTGCCTGCTGGGGTGCCGGGGTGCCGCTCGATTCGATCCGGCTCGGCCTGCGCACCTTCCAGGCGGACGACCACAACGCGCCGGGCCGCTTCAACATGTTCAACGTGGGCGCGGCCCGCGTGATCGTGGACTACGGGCACAATCCCCATGCGTTGCGGGCGGTGCAGGGCGCTATCCAGGCGATGCAACCCCGCCGTTCCATAGGTGTGGTCACGGCACCGGGCGACAGGCGAGACGCCGATATACGGGAGCTCGCGGCTATCGCCGCCCAGACCTTCGACTGGATCATCCTGCGGGAGGACGACGACACGCGGGGGCGGGAGCGCGGCGAGGTGGCCCGCATCATGTCGGAGACGATTAACCATACCTGCCCCTCTACGCCCGTGTGCATCGTGGAGGACGAAATCGAGTCGGTGGACCAGGCGCTTGGGATGGCGCGGGACGGCGACCTGGTGGTGATTTTCGCCGACCAGATAGACGAGGTGCTGGAGCGGGTGAAGCGGGCCGGCAAGGCGCTGGACGCGGTGCGCGAGGAAATGGCCCGACGCGTGCCTACGGTGCCTGAGACTCCTTCCGCCGGGCGACGTGGCGGCGATGGTAACGGTAATGGTAGGTCCGACAAGCCCGGCAACGGCAATGCTGGCGATATAAGCCCTCACGAGCGCATCGAGGCGGTGGCCGAGCTTGCCGCCCAGGGTGTGTACGCCCCGTATGGAACGTATGTTGTTCCACCCGCTGTGCTGCTGCATGACGGCGCTCTGACGCGTATGAGGCGTAAAGGGCAGTCACGTGCGCTCCAGCGGGGTCGGGCTTCGGGGCTGGACGGCTATACCCCGGACGGTGGTGAGCTAAATCCGGGTAACTTCCACTAGTTTCGTGGGCACGGCGGGCATGTCGCTTTGCCGATAGCTGTTGCGCCCACGTCATATTACCTCCCGCCGTGGAGTGGTCATGGTCGTAAAGACGAGGCCGGCGTATGGAAGCTAATAAGACACAGCGTACGAAGGCCGACGCCCGGCGATTGAAATCGCGGGCTACACAAGGCAAAGTCCCCGAAGGGGACTGATACATCTTTTAGACACTATAAGAT
>JALZHI010000104.1 GCA_030913985.1 Chloroflexota bacterium
GGTGGCAGGCGTACGATGTTACAGGGTTACAAATCTCCAACAAGGGCAGGCACGGGGCCTGCCCCTACACAGTATTACCTCATATGTTGTTATTCTTCATCAGGCATGCGGTAGACATCTTCATGTGCGTAGTCCGAACGCACTAGGCAACGGGTACTCCCACGATATAGAATGTGGAACAACATACATGAGCGCCAGGAGGCAACCGATTTGCAGACAACCCCGCCCGCTACCCAGGAAGCACTCGTAGCACTCTTCACCGAGCGCGCCCGCGCAGTCGCCGCCCTGGTCACGCACGTGCGAAGTGTCGAGGAAGCAGCCCAACTGCTCGCCTCCACGCAAGCACCCACCACTACGGGCCGCTACACCGCTACGGCCCAGGCGCTCGCCCGCTATCCCCAGTTGCGCGAAGCCCTACAAGCCCACGGGATTGACCTCAGAGTGGCCGAGGAACTGGATAGCGGCACGGAAGGGCCACAGCATGCAGCCGCGAGCCTCGCGGGAGACATAGGCATAGTGCTGGCTACGTCAGGGGTAGCGGAAACCGGCTCTTTCCTCTCCGTGGAGGAGACGCTAACCGCCCGCCTCCTCGGCATGCTGTCCGACACCGCGTACGCCCTCCTCCCCGCCTCGAACATAGTGCCCACCCTGGACGAGATGGGCCGCACCCTCTCCCAACTCAGCAGCGAAGGCACACGCTACGTCTCCCTGATAACCGGCCCCAGCCGCACCGCCGACATCGAGCGTGTGCTGACCATAGGCGTGCAGGGACCTAAGGTGCTGCATATCATCATAGTGGACGAAGATCAACCAGTAACACGTAACACGTAACTCGTAACTCGTAACACGTAACACGTAACCCCCAATTACGAGTTACGTGTTACGTGTTACGTGTTACCCGAAGGGACAAGCATGAAGCGTATTCCAGGAACCGGCATCATTCGCAAAGTGCCCGCGGGCAAGCGCTCGCCTTCCAACGTGGAGGAGTCGCCGCACATACCCCTGCCGTTCGAGCGGAGGTACCGCCGCGCCCTTGCCGACGCACAGCTACAAGGCAACCTGCTCAACTTTCAGCGGTCGTGGCGCAGCTCGCGGGACGCCGCCTGGGCCGCCTACCCGGAGAACCCCCTCACGCCCAAGTTCGATGGCAGCGACGGCAGTGACGGCGTGCCCAACGCCAACCCCATCGTGCACCTGCCCGACATCCCCGGCATGGGCGAGTTCGAGGCGCTACGCAACCGGCTGGCGGCCATCAAGGATGGAGTAATCGAGCGCCTGCCGGAGTACATCGACCAATTCCAGCGGGCAGCCGAGGCCAACGGGGTGCGCGTGTTCCGGGCGAAGGACGCGGACGAAGCCAACCAATACGTACTGGACCTGTGCGCCCGCAAGGGTATCACCCACGTCGTCAAGTCGAAGACGATGGTGTCGGAGGAAACCAACCTGAACGCCGCGCTGGAGGAGCACGGCATAGAGCCTGTGGAGACCGACCTGGGCGAGTGGATAGTGCAACTCGCGCACGAGCGGCCCTCCCACATGGTCATGCCCGCCATCCACAAGAGCCGCCAGCAGGTGGGCCAGCTATTCACCGACACCACGGGCTACGAGGTGAGCCGGGAGGACATAACCGAGCAGGTGGGCGTGGCACGGAAAGAGCTGCGGCGCGACTTCCTGGAGGCCGGGCTGGGCATCAACGGGGCCAACGCCCTCATCGCGGAGAGCGGCACGGTCATGTTCATAGAGAACGAGGGCAACGCCCGCCTGGTGACTTCCCTGCCCCGCGTGCACGTGGTGTTCGCCGGTATCGAGAAGCTGGTGCCCGACTACGCAGCCGCCATGCTGCAATTGCGCCTCCTGGCACGCTCGGCCACCGCCCAGACGATCACCTCCTACACCTCATTCGTGTCGGGGCCGCCGGAGCCGGGCAAGGAGATGCACATCGTCCTGCTCGACAACGGTCGCATGGAGATGCGAGAGCACCCACTCATCAAGGAGGCGCTGCGCTGCATCAGGTGCGCCGCGTGCGCCAACGTCTGCCCGCCATACGCGGTCGTGGGCGGCCACGTCTTCGGCTACATCTACTCCGGGGCTATCGGCCTGGTGAACACCCCCTACCACCACGGCCTGGAAGCGGGCGCGGGGCCGCAGAGCCTGTGCGTGTCGTGCAACGCCTGCGCCACGGTCTGCCCCGTAGGCATACCCCTGCCCCAGCAGATACTGGCGGTGCGCTCGCAAGTGGTAGAGAAGAAGTCATACCCCCTACCCGTGCGCTTCGTGCTTTCCCTGTGGTCGCAGCCGCGCCTGTTCGACCTGGCGATGCGCCTCTCCTCCCGCATGGCGCTGCCCTTCAGTGAGGACGGCTTCCTGCGGGTGAAGCGCACAGGGGCCAACATAGTGCCGAAGGTGCACGCCCTCACCGCCTGGCGTACCCCGCCCGCGCCCGCCACCGTGCCCGCACGCGACAGGTTGGCCTCCCGCACCCCCGGGAAGGCAACCATACCCAGCAAGGCAGAGGGCCTGCGCGTGGCCTACTTCATCCAATGCATCACCGACCGCCTCTTCCCCGGCATGGCCGAGGCTGTGGTGTCGGTGCTGGAAGCGTGCGGTGCGGAAGTCACTGTGCCGAAGGGGCAGCACTGTTGCGGCCTGCCTAACCTCGACGCCGGTGACTTACCACGCGCCAGCAGGATGGCAAAGCAGACGATAGAGGTGCTGGAGAGCGTGCGCGCCGACTACATCCTCACGGGCGGGGCAAGCTGCGCCATCGCCATGCTGCACGAGTACGAGGGCCTGTTCGAGCACGAACCCGCCTGGCAGATAAGGGCACTCGCGCTCAAGGAGAAAGTGATCGACTTCGTCACCTTCATGGACCGGGTGGCGCAACTGGAGCCAGGTGCGTTGAGCAGACCAGGCTCCTCCATCGGCCCTATCACGTATCACAGCTTCTGCCAATCAACCAACGTCCTGGGCATAAACGAGGCCCCAAAGCGCATCATACGCGACGTGCTCGGCCTGGAACTGCGAGACCTGCCGGAGGGCACCGTCTGCTGCGGCTTCGGCGGCTCCACCTCCATAGGGCACCCGGAAGTGGCCTCCCAGATACTCAAGCGCAAGCTGGACAACCTCGCGTCCACCGGCGCTAAAGTGCTCGTCACCGACAACCCTGGCTGCATCATGCACCTGCGCGGCGGCATAGACGCAGCCAAAATGGACGTCAAAGTGATGCACCTCGCGGAGCTAATGGCAGTGCAGCTAAAGTAATCAGAGACGAAACCGCCAAGACGCCAAGGACGCCAAGAGCGCGCCAAGGTTTAGTAGGGTGTTCCAAGCAGAAGGACCAGAGTACGACATCATGTACTCTGGTTCTCTCGTACTCTCTAAACCTTTAACTTACTTGGCGCGCTCTTGGCGTCCTTGGCGTCTTGGCGGTTTCGTCTCTTTACCCTCGTGACTTGTATCACAAAAAGCTACTGATACAGCCAGGTGTAACGGTTTTTGTCCGTTTCTTGTGCGTACCACGATGGCCATTTGTCTGGTAAAAAGTAAGTGTCAACAACAGCGTGCCTGCCCACACGACAACAAGCTCGAACACATTACCAACACACATAAGGAGCAAACACATGGGCGGTACAGATTACAACCACGGTATACGGTCGCAGCCGCTGTTGTTGCGCATATGGGAAGAGGAAGAGGCCGACGGTCAAAAAGAACTGTGCGGTAAGGTCCAGCAAGTCGTGGGTGGACAGGCACGCAGCTTTCGGGGCTTACCGGACTTACTGGCGACACTGGTCTCCCTCACCTCCCAGGCAACAGACGGCAACACCACAACCAAATAGAGACTATAGACACGGTAGAGACGCAGAATACAACCAAATACTCATGCCAAATGGAAGGCCAAAAGATATAGTGAGCTACAACAGGCAACGGCAACAAACCCAAAAGGAATATCAAGGCAAACCGGAACATAGGAACTTGAACAGGCCCCGCGCCTGGGAGCATACAAGAGCCACAGGCGCGAGGGCCACCACAAATCGGCAACAGAACAAGGACATAAAGCACGAACCACATAAACACCGGCTAAACAGAACCCGTACATCACTCAAACCGCGATATTCATAAACAATCATAGTTAGAAGGCGGACCGAAAATGACCTTTCCGGCATATATAACGGCGTACAAGCACAAGACAGGCAGACTCCTCGCCACGACCATACTGGTCGGCACCACTCTCCTCACCGTAGCTTGCGGTGGCAGCCCGGCGGCACCAACCGGCGACTCCACGTCCCGCGCTACCTCCTTCGCCGCACAGGGTTCCAACACACCAGCTAACGAACCTGATTCCCCACGCTCCTCCAACTCCGGCGAAGAAGGCGGTTTGGACCTCACCTTCGGCAAGGATGGCAGGGTCACCAGCGATTTCGGGGGCGGCCTCGAACAGATAGAGGACCTGGCCGTGCTGCCCGACGGCAAGATACTGGCGGCCGGTCACACCTGGGAAGAAGGCGCGACAGGCCCCAAGTTCAGCGTGGCCCGCTACGACAAAAAGGGCAAGCTGGACAAGACCTTCGGCCATGCTGGCATCGTCAGGGTGGCCGTTGCGGAGGAACAGTTCGACTACTCCGAGGGGCGGGGGCTGGCGGTGCAGCCCGACGGCAAGTTCATCGTGGTCGGCAAGGCCCACAACCCACAAATGTACCACGCCACCTTCGGCATGGTGCGCTTCAACGCCAACGGCACGCTGGACAAGACATTTGGCAAGGGCGGCAAGGTGCTCACTCCCCTGGACGACATCACCGGCTACGGGCACGACCAGGAAGCCTTCGACGTGGCAATAGCCGAGGACGGCAAGATAGTGGTGGTGGGCGCGACCGCGGGCTACCCAACCGACTTCGCGGTGCTGCGCTACGACAGCAAAGGCAAGCTGGACAAGAAGTTCGGCAAGGGTGGCATAGTCACTACCGACTTCGGCGGCGACGATAGCGCGTCTGCCGTCACGATACAGCCCGATGGCAAGATAATGGTCGTCGGCAACGGCGTGATGGGCGACAACGACTACGCAATAGCCCGCTACAACACGGACGGCAAACTGGACAAGACCTTCGGCAAGGGCGGGAAGGCTGTCGTGGACTTCCTCGGCGGCAAGGACTGGCCCTACGGCGTGCACGTGGACGAGGACGGCAAGGTGACAATCGGTGGGCTTGCCCAGTTCGGCGCTCCTGAATGTGGCTGGTACCCGGAGGATGACCTGGTCGTCACCTGCGAGCTGTACGGCACGGCCCTGGCGCGGCTGAACGCGGACGGCACTCCCGATGACGATTTTGGCGACAAGGGACGGATCATCTCCAACTTCACCAGCTCCAGCTCCGGCTATTCGATGGCCGTACGCGAAGACGGCAAGATCGCCCTCGGCGGCTCCATCGGCAACGACGATTTCATAGTGGTCGTCTACAATCACGACGGCACGATTGACGAGAGCTTTGCCGACGGTGGCGCGCAGACCCTCGACATAGGTGGCACCGACCGCGTTTACGCCCTTGCCTTCCAGGCAGACGGCAAGCTGGTAGCGGGCGGTCATGGCGTCGTGGACACCGAAGACGGCCTCAACTGGGACTTCGCTCTAGCACGCTACAACGTGGCCCGGTAGGATGAGCAGCTTGATGAGACTACCCATGACCACACGCAAACAACGAGGCGCTACAAACCTCCTGCTGGGGACCATGCTCGCGGCGGTCCTGCTGGCCGGGTGCGGCGGACAGGTAAGCGCCCCTACCGCCACCCGCGCAACTTCGGAAGGCGGCTCCACAGTCACGCCCAGGAACACGCAGGCCGCGAACTCGCAAGGTTCCGAGCCATATGGCAAACTCGACACCACGTTTGGCGACGGCGGCAAAGTCAGTACGGAGTTCGGCAACAGCGACGAGGCCCACGGCATGGTGGTGCAGCCCGACGGCAAGATAGTGGTGGCGGGCGAAGCCTGGTCCCACCCCGAGGACACGCCCAGCTTTGGCCTGACCCGCTACAACGAGGACGGCAGCCCGGACGAAGAGTTCGGCAACGACGGCAAGCTGGTAACCAAGATGACCAAGGACTACGACTACTCGCGTGCCTACGACGTAGCGCTCCAGGAGGACGGCAAGATCGTTGCGGTCGGGTCCGCCATACACCCCGACCTACGGGGCCACGTTTTCGCCATTGCGCGCTACAACCAAGACGGCGCGCTCGATAAGACCTTCGGCAAGACGGGCAAAGTGCTCACCAACGCGGTCAAAATCGACGGTGAGCCGGAGGAGAGCGCCAGGGCCGTAGCCATCCAGCCCGACGGCAAGATAGTGGTGGTAGGCGCGACGGGCATCTACGTTAGCGACTTCGCGGTGCTACGCTACGACAGCAACGGCAAGCTAGATACTAAGTTTGGCAAAGGCGGCAAGGTCACTACCGACATCATGGAGCAGGACGTGGCTGAGGCCGCAGCCATACAGCCCGACGGCAAGATACTGGTCGCCGGGCACGCCGCCGACGAGACCGCGAAGGACGACTTCGTGGTAGTGCGCTACCTGCCTAACGGCAAGCTGGATACTACCTTTGGCCATGCGGGCAAGGTAGTCACCAACTTCATGGGCGGCGAGGACCGGGCTTTCGACATGGTGCTCCGGCCCAACGGCAAGATAGTGCTGGCCGGGAGCGCGCAGGTAGGCGGCGAGTTGTGCCAGACCACCGACGGCATCACCAAGATCTGCGACAAGTTCGGCTACGCAATCGCCCAGTACAACGAGGACGGCAGCCTGGACGAGAGCTTTGGCGAGAACGGGCTGGCGCATCTCGAAGCCGAGGAAACAGGCGAAGCGTACTCCGTCGCGTTGCGAGAGGACGGCAAGCTGGCGCTCGGCGGGCACTTCGACTTTGACGACTTCGCCGTACTCCTGGTCAACGAGGACGGCACCGCGGACGGCGATTTTGGCGAAGGTGGCCTGCTGAAGACCGAGTTCAGCATGGTGGTTGACAGCATAGCTGCGGTTGCCTTCCAGGAAGACGGCAAGCTGGTAGCGGCGGGTACCGCCAACGTAAACGAGGATGACATCCTCAACGAGGACTTCGCGATCACCCGCTACACGCTGGACAGGTAAGACTGCCTGATGTTGCATCGACCAAGATTGTAGCCAACGCCTTCTTTCCTTATTGCGGGCCGGGTTCGACCTTGCGCCCAAAGCATCCACCAAGAAGAGAACATGTGTATATACGCATCATGAAGAGCCAGTAAAAGCATGTCCCTTCCCCACCGGACAACCGGCAAAGGAAGTGACATGCTTTTACTGGCTCACCATAGGACGAAAGTTCCCGAAACTCTGCACCCAAAGGTTGTCCTGTCATCCTGAGCGCAGCGAAGGATCAGGTGGCATGCTAGAGTCTACGACGTTCAGGATGCTATCGGTACGAGCACCTTTGTGGCATCAATTGGAGTGGTCAAGAGCGGGTTACTGATCCTTCGCTACGCTCAGGATGACAGGACAACCTTTGGGTGCTAATGTCTGCCGCACTATCTACCAACGTCGTTATTAGCGTCCCACAACCTGGGGCATAGGCGTAGTCGCAACGCGCGCACCTGAGTTGGCGGCCGCGAACGTCTCGAGGGCGCTTGTAAGTTCCGCGTTGCGCTCAAAGTTGCCCATGTGGCCGGAAGGGCGCAACACCAGCAGTTGCGAGTTGGGAATCGCGCCGGCCATGTGCTCGGAGGCGTCGGGGTTGGTCAGGCGGTCGAGGTCGCCCGCGATCACCAGCACCGGCACGTTGATGGTCCTCAGCGTCTCGGTCTCATCGAACTTGAACATCGCCAGCATGCCGCGAGCCAGCACTCCGGGGTTTACCTGGGGAGTGTAGCGCGTGCCCAGGTCCAACTGCCCGCGCGTCTCGGTGCCCGCGAAGCCGACTACAGCCGAGGCCAGGTGAGCCGTGCCGTTGAAGTAGCTCAACCAGTTCATCAGCCAGATAAGCGGCCAGAGCGCAATCGTCAGGTACATGAGGGGCGTCAGGATAGGCTTCTGGATGGCGGTCAGCAAACCCCGCAGACTGGCGGTCTTCACCGGGTTGGTGTAAGTGGTGTGCAGCATCACCATGCCGGACACCTGGCGGCCCAGGTAAGTTGGGAAGAGCCGGGAAAAGGTCTGCTGGATCATGCCGCCGATGCTATGCCCCACCAGGATAGCGGGCCTGCCGCCTGCCAGCGCCAGCACAGCCTCAAGGTGTCCCGCCAGCCGCTCCAACTCGAATATGTTGTCGCTGGGCCTGCTCGAAAGCCCGGTGCCCGGCAGGTCCCACACGATGAGGCGGAAGCGGGTGGCTAGCCTGCGCTTCACGTAGTACCACTCGGTGCTGTTCGGCCCCCAGCCGTGGGTGAGCACTATAGGCTGGCCGTTGGGCGGGCCGTACATCTCCACCTGAAGCTCGGTGCCATCGGGGCGCTTGATGCGCTGCACCTCTGCGCCTTCGCGGTTCTGGTTAGGCTCGTCGTCGCCCGGCTTGCGCAGGAGCATCAAGATGATGGGCCTGCCGAGGAAGCTGAACAGCGTCATCAGCGTGCCCGCTATAATCGGCACAAGACCGACGAGCGTGCCCATGAACCAGGCGACGATAAAGAAGATGCCGAAACCCAGCAGTGCCAGGGAAAGCAGCCCCAGGAGCAGGAGCAAGATTGGGAACAGGGGTAGGAAAACCATAAAGTAAACCTCTCACTAGCCTGGCGTATATAGGACGCCAGGATTTTAGCTTTGAACCCCCGTTCAAGAGGTATGTGTAATGCAGTTTCCATGCCAATCAGCGAACACTTATAAACTGTGGCACAAAGAATGTTATTAGTTGCCGTGCCGGGCTGCGCTCTGCGTGGTGTGGGCACCGGCATGGTACAATGCTGCAAACGGAAGCGACGAGGCTGTCGCACAACATGGGCCTGTGAACTCAATGGGGAGGGCACTTTGGCAGACACGATTACCACGGACCCGCAGACCGGCGTGCGGGAAGGACTGGCGAGCGCCTGCGCCGAAGCTATCGGTGAGGCTTTCGTGGCGTACCACGACCGCTACCACGAGATTACCCGCCGGGCGAAAAGCCGCTTTGAGCAATCCGACTGGCATGGCCTGCACAACGACGGCGTTGAGCGTCTGGAGCTATACCGGGAGGTGGTCGCAAGCACGGTGGGCGCGCTGGAGCCACAGGTGCAAGAGCACTTTGGCGACGGCGAGTTTTGGGGCGAGGTCAAGAGCGCGTACTCTCGCTTTATCCTGGGCCGCAAAGACTACGAATTGGCCGAGACCTTTTTCAACTCGGTCACCCTGCGCGTGGCGATTGATGGCTGTATCAACTCCGACATACAGTTCGTCGGCAGTGAGCACCAGGAGCGCGCGTACGGGGCGGAGGAGCACGCTTACAAAATCTACAACGGGAATAGCGCCTCCGAGGAGCGGATTCGGAAGATGCTGCTCGACTGCGCCTTCGAGTGCGAGTTCAGGGCGTTGGAACAGGACGCGGCGCGCATTGCCGAGGCCGTAGAGCGGCACCTACAAGAAACGGCGCAGGGCGAGCCGGTCGAGGGCATAGATATCGCCAGGCCCGTTTTCTACCGGGGTAAAGGGGCTTATCTGGTGGGCCGCGTGCGCACCTTCACCCACTCATCGCCCTTGATGATCTGCATGTCCAACGGCGACGGGGGCGCGTACGTGGACGCGGTGCTGCTCACCGAGAACGAGGTGAGCATCATGTTCAGCTTCGCCCGCTCCTACTTCCACGTCAACACCGACGAGCCGAGCGCCATCGTGCGCTTCCTCAAGACGATCATGCCCCGTAAGCCGGTAGCCGAGCTTTACACCCAGCTTGGCTACAACAAGCACGGCAAGACCGAGCTATACCGCGACCTCATGCGACACCTGCAACGCTCGGACGACAAGTTCGAGATAGCGGCGGGCGAGCGCGGCATGGTGATGACGGTCTTCACCCTCCCCTCTTACGACGTGGTGTTCAAGATCATCAAGGACCGCTTCGACTACCCCAAGTCCACCACCCGCCAGGAGGTGCGCAACCGCTACTACCTCGTGTTCAAGCACGACCGGGGCGGCAGGCTGGTGGACGCGCAGGAGTTCGAGCACCTGCGTTTCAGCGTGGACCGCTTCGCGCCTGAGCTGCTGGAGGAGTTACTGAACGTGGCCTCCAACACGGTATCGGTGGAGGCCGACGAGGTGGTGATAAAGCACCTCTACACCGAGCGCAGGCTGGTGCCCCTCAACCTGTACCTCAATCGAGTGGGCGAGCAGGCGGCCCATAACGCGGTGGTGGATTACGGCCAGGCCATCAAAGACCTCGCCGCCACCAACATCTTCCCCGGCGACATCCTGCTCAAGAACTTCGGCGTGACCCGGCATGGCAGGGTGGTCTTCTACGACTACGACGAGCTATGCCTGCTCACCGATTGCCGTTTCCGCGAGATGCCGGAGTCGGACGACCCCGACGACTACATGTCCAGCGAACCCTGGTTCGCGGTGGACGAGCAGGATGTCTTCCCGGAGGAGATGAAGACCTTCCTGGGCTTACCACCCGAACTGGCGAAGATATTCGTGGAGCACCACGGGGAGTTGTTCACCGCCGACTTCTGGAACGAGCTACAGGCGCGGCACAACGCGGGCGAGGTGCTGGAGGTGCTGCCCTACAAGGAGCACAGGCGGCTGAAGCACGAGGAAGAGGCTGTAGGAAGCAAGCCGTAAGAAGGAATGAATGCAGATCTCCCTGGAAACCGAACGATTGTTATTGCGCCCGTTCACCGGCACAGATGCGAACAACCTTTTCGATCTCGATAGCGACCCAGGTGTGATGCGCTACGTCAACGGGGGCAACCCTACACCCCTGGAGGTTGTCCGGAACGAAGACCTACCATGGTTCATCGAGTACGGCCAGCGTCACGAGGGCTATGGCTTCTGGGCGGCCATAGAAAAGTCCACCAGGGAGTTTGTGGGCTGGTTCCTTTTGCGGCCTCCCTCAGACGGCAGCCCAGACGAACCCGAGCTTGGCTACCGGCTGCGCAGGTCCGCGTGGGGCAAAGGGTATGCAACGGAAGGCTCGCGGGTGTTGGTCCGTAGCGCCTTTGCCAGGCCCGATGTACCGCGTGTAGTAGCGTTCGCACACGTGAATAACGCCGCCTCCAGGCGCGTAATGGAGAAGGTCGGCATGGTCCTGGTGAGGACGTTCTATCTTACCTGGGCAGATCGCTTCGACGGAGTGGCGCAAGAGGCCGTTGAGTATGCCTTGACCAGGGCTGACTGGCAGCCTATGATTATTGAGGCTCTCCATCCGGCGGTTGAAACCACGGACGAGCTTGAACGAAGTCCCTGGCGGGACTAAGACGTGGTTGTACTTATGCCGAGTCCGCTCAGGCGTACTTTGCCTCGAGCACAGCCGGAAATTGAAATGTCTGGGCGATGCTTCACCATAGATGAAACCCTGAACAGGCGTCACACTAAAAATCGGGCGTTTCCAGGCCCAGAGCGCCCAGCATGAGGGCAAGCTCCCCGGCATGTGGCAGGTCGTGGTCGAGCATGCCCCAGACGATGCGCAGGCCGTTCTGCTCCTGCTCCGACACCATACCAGGGTCGTCGGTGGTGGATGGCTCAATGTAGGCACGCAGTATCTTCCAGGTGTGGTGGAGTCCGGCCACCACCTCTAAGGCTGAGCGCGGCGGGTCGTCCGGTTCGTCCCAGTTCATCATCGGCTCAAGCGACGGGTCGCCCAGTACCTTGTGTATCCACAGAGCACGCCCGCGCACGATATGCTCGGCCTGCTCGCCCACCGTGCGCAGGTCGGGTGCGATCCGCGCGTTCAGCTGCTCATCGCTTAGGGGCGCAATCACGCGCACCAGTTCATCCTGCATGTGCTGCCAGATTTCCAGCGTCCGCGCCGCCGCAATGCTCGATTTCGTCATTCGCTGCACCTCCGGTATAGTCTTGTTGCTAGAATGTTCGCTCGCCTGCTCCGTTACGAAGTGGAGCAACACTATCTCTCGATGTAGTATTTCAGCAGTGCCAATTTTACTCCCCAGCAAATAGATCTTCAGGAGCTAGTGGACGATGGATTTAACCTCCGAACAATGGCCGGTTTTGGAATCATTAGTTCCAGAACCACCATGTCGCGCGGAGGATCGCTGGCGGCCTGACTCTCAAGCAGAGCGTAGCTCCCTCGCATACTCCAGCGGCTCCATCTTCTCCGCTATCACCACAGGGTGCGTCTTCAGCACCACCGCGTCCGAGGGGCGCAGCCCGGCGGGAGGCTGCACGCCTATGCCCCTGCCCTTGCCCGCTACCTGCACGGTGCCCGTGACAAGATAAGGGCCGTAGCCGTTGTTGGCGATGAGCGCGCCGTGCTCCTTGTAGGCTTCGGGGAAAAGCACCACCTCCATCAGACCGCCGGAGTCCTGCAACGATATGAAGAGCATCCACTCCCCCGCCTTCGCCAGGTGGCGGCGGCCCGCCGCTATCACCCCGGCCACCGTCACCTTGCGCCCCGCGTGCTCGGTCAAGTCATGGCTCGGCACAACACCCAGCGAGGCCACCGCGCCGGCATACAGGTCCATCTCATTGCACGTCAGGCTGAAACCAAGCACCTCCTGCTCCAGGCGCAGCTTCTCGGCCAGGCTGAAGTCCTTTATATCGGGCACGTCGATACGTAGCGTGCTGCTGCCCAGGATGCGAGGAGCGCCCATGTCGTGCACGAAGTCGCCCAGAGCCAGTTGAATGGGGGCTAGGGAGTTGTGAGTTATGAGTGTTGAGTTTTGAGTTTGTTGGCGTTTGGGCTTGCGGATTGAGATGAGGGTGGGTAGCAGCCAGAGCATCTGCGCGCGGTTTAGCAGGGGCAGGTCGAGCGCGGCATCTGTTTCTACGGTGGGCGCGCCCATGTCGTCGCAAGCTCCTACCTTGATCAGGGAGGCCGCTTCGGTGGGCGACATCTCCACGCGGGAGAGCAGGTCCAGCACGTGCCGGAAGGGGCCGTGGGCGCGGCGCTCCGACTGGATGAGGGCTATCGTCTTCTCCGAGAGGCCCTTCACGAACTGCAAGCCGAACCTGATGCTGCGGGTGTCGGGGGGTTGTCCCGCCTCGCAGAACGCCCCACTCAGGTTGACGTGTGGGGGCAATAGCTCTATTCCCAGGCGGCGGGCGTCCTCCACGTACACCCCGGTGCCGTAGTAGCCGCCCAGGTTGTTGATTTGCGCGGCAAGGTACTGCGCCGGGTAGTGGGCCTTCATGTAGGCCGAACGGTAGGCGTTGAGGGCGTAGGAGTGGGCGTGGGCCTCGCAGAAGCCGAAGCCGGTGTAGCCCGATATCACCTCCCACACCTTCTCGGCCTGTAGCTGGTCTATACCGCGCTCGATGCACCCCGCCACGAAGTTAGCGCCCAACCGCGCGCGTTCGTCGGTAGAGCGGCTCTTGCCTATCTCCTTGCGCAGCTTCTCGGCGTCCCCAAGCGATAGCCCCGCCAGGGTGTGCGCCAGCCGCAGAAATTGCTCCTGGTAGAGGATGATGCCGTAGGTGTTCTTGAGAATAGGCTCCATCGAAGGGTGACGGTAAGATACCGGCTCTTGTCCCAGGTGACGGCGCATGAACACCTCAAGGAAGCCGCCCTGCATCGGGCCGGGACGAAACAGCGAGATAGCCGCCGCCATGTCGTTCATGCTGCGGGGCCGCAGCCACTTGAGCAGCCCTCTCATGCCGGGACTCTCAAGCTGGAAGCAGCCTAGCGTATCGGCCTGCGCCAGCATAGCGTATGTAGCCTGGTCGTCAAACGGTATGCCGTTGAGGCTGTCGTGCACGTCGCGGCTATCTTTAGCCAGTCCGGCGGCCTGCACCGTATCTACCAGCGTGGTAAGCGCCCGCGATCCCAGCAGGTCCATCTTCACCAGGCCCATCGCCTCGATAGCGTCCTTCTCGTACTGGGTAATCGACATGCCTGCATCGCGGGACGCCCGCTGCAAGGGCACTATATCGGTTATAGGCCCCGGCGTAATAACCACCCCCGCGCAGTGCATACCCGCGTGCCTCGGCAGCCCCTCTATCGCCTTGCATAACTCGAAAGCCTGGCGCTCTTGTTCGGATTTGGGAATTGGGATTTCGGAATTCGGATTTGATAGGAATTCTTCTTCTAAATCCGAAATCCCAATTCCCAATTCCCAAATCTCCTCCACATCCTCGGCGGTGAAAAGGTGGGGCAAGCGCGAGGCCACGCGGCTGATGCGGTCGGGGTGGATGCCGAGTGCCTTCGCCATTTCCCGCCACGCCGAGCGCAATCGGAAGGTGATGTGGGTGCCCACGATGGCTACGTGGTCGCGGCCATATCGCTCGTAGACGTAGTGCAGCACCTCGTCCCGTCGCCGCCAGCACAGGTCGATGTCGATATCGGGCAGCTCGAACTTGGCGCGGGAGGGGTTGAGGAACCGCTCGAACAGCAGGTCGTGAGAGATGGGGTCCACCTGGGTGATGCCCAGCACGTAGGCCACCAGGCTGTTGGCCGCCGAGCCGCGCGCCATGATGGGGATGCCTTTGCGGCGGGCGAAGAGGGCTATATCGTACACCACCAGGAAATAAGGCGAGAACCCCAGCTTCTCTATCACTTCAAGCTCGTATTTGAGCCGGGAGATAACCCCTTCGTTGAGCGGCTTGTAGAGGCGGGTGACCCCGGCGAAGCAGAGCTTCCAGAGCCGCGAGAACGGTGTTTCGTCGCCGCCCTTGCGCCCCAGGTCCACGTGGGGAAAGAGCGGCTTGTGCAGCGGCAACTCTACGTCGCATTGGTCGGCTATGAAGCGGGCGTTCGCCAGCGCCTGGGGGTACTCCTCGAACAGGGCGGCCATCTCCTCGGAGGAGGCGAAGTGGCGGCCTGTGGACGTGGCCGAGGGCTGCGACTTATAAGGATCGTGGTGTATGCCCTCGTCCTCTATCAGCTTGCCGCTGTTAGAGGCCCTGCCCCTCGCCCCGGACCGCACGGAAGCCAGCGCCGCCGCTATGGAGGCGTGCCCCGGCTCGATGTACAGCACATCGTTGCTGGCGACCAGGGGGATGCCCAGGTCGGAGGCGAGCGAAGCCAGGGTGGGCATGAGACGGCGTTCTTCTTCGGTGCAGGCGGTCAGCTCGACGAAAAAGTTGCCCTCTCCGAAGGCCGACAGCAGCATGCCCGCTACCTTGGCGGCCCTGCGCGTGTTGCCATGCGGGGTCAGCAGCCGGTTGAGCATGCCCCTGGAACCTCCGGAGAGAGCTATCAGCCCGCGCGTGTGCCTGCCTGAGAACACAACCTCTAAGGGGAGTTTTGAGTTTTGAATTTTGAGTTTTGAGTTGGTGTTGGTAGCGAGAGATAGCTTGGTGTTGGTGGCGCGGGGGAGTTTAGAGGGTTTGGCGGTGAAGCCAAATAGCGGCACTCCCCACGCGCCGGGGTCCCAAGGGAGGATGGCATCGTCCTCTTCTTCGAAGCCAGCCGGGGGGAACTCGTCGGGGTCGGCGTTGAGGCGCAAGGCCGACGACAGGTGGCACAGGTTGCGGTAGCCGTCCATGTTGCGGGCCAGCAGCACCAGGCTGGAACCGTCCTCCAGGTCCACCTCCATGCCGAGCACCGGCTTTATCCCCGCCTCCCGCGCCTGGGTGTAGAAGTGGACCGCGCCGTACAGCACATTGCGGTCGGTAAGCGCGATGGCGGGCATGTTCAACCTCCGGGCTGCAGCCACCAGTTGCTCCGGTTTGGCCGTGCCCTCAAGAAGCGAATATGCGGAATGGCAGTGTAGATGGGAGAAGGCCATATTAGATTTGGAAGTTGGAATTTCGAATTGCTAATTTGTTATGGGTTCGTGTGCTACAGGGTTATGTAGAAGTCATCTCGGAAATATCCAAGGGTGAGATGAGCACAATGGGTGACCCTTGTCATTCTGAGCGTAGCGAAGAATCAGGTGGGTAGGAATGCTGTTGCATTACGGTGATCAACTCCCGCCCTTGTCATTCTGAGCGCAGCGAAGAATCTCGTCCCGCACCACCCAAATACCACCTTTCCTCCAGCAGGAGAGTACCAAGAGAAAGAAGAAACATCCCGGTTAAGGACGAGATTTCTCACTGCGTTCGAAATGACAAAGGCCATCATTGGGTGCTCATACCCTATATCTACATTTTTGAGAGGACTTCTAAGCACATCATATAGAACATTTGTTCTATAGTCAATAGCTTTGGGTAAATTTCATCAATTAATGATGAGTGAAACGGGCGGGTTGGGGAGGAGGTAGGCTAGGGGCTGCCGGTTGCTTCCCTGGCAACCCTATCTATGCCTATGGGGTAGGCACTAGAGGAGCAGGTTCTATCACAGGCTCAGGCGTAGGCTCGAATATAGGCTCCGGCGTGGCCTCAGGCACCCCCTGTTGCAGGGCCGCCTCGGTGGCCTGGGCGTCGGGTATCGCTATGAACGTCACTACCGGCGTGGGCGTGTTCGTGGCGGTGGCCGTCGCGGTGCTGGTAGGGGTCACCGTGCTCGTGGCCGTGGGAGTGGGCGTCCTGGTGGGCGGCGGCCAGACACCTATCACCTCCACGGCGGTGCGGGCTGTAGTGCGCTTCCACGGGTAAATCACCCGCTCGCCGTTGTTGGCCCCGTAGCCCGGCTCGAAGCGATTGCCGTAGGGGTCGTTCACGATCAGGTTGCCGTCCTGCGTATACCCTATCGCCAGCAGGATGTGCCCCTCGGACGTAAGCATGTTGCCCAGCAGCACCGGGCGGCCCTTCTTGAGCGCGCCCACTACTCCATCCCAGCTAGCCGCTATCTGGTTGCCGGTCAGCCCGTGCCACTCCAACACCGACCGCATGGCGCTCCAGCTTGCCAGCCCGGTGGGACATATGGTGCCGTACAGCCCCGCCAGCATGTTCCCCCTGGGGTCGCGGGCCGTGGCGCTGTAGGTGCGGCCGTTGTAGGTGTACACGTTAGTCACGTAGGGCGCGAAGTCCATCCCGGCGGGCGGCCTGGAGCCTGAAGGTGCGGCTGCGGCACCGGTGCGGCCCTGCATGACCGTCTCCCACGGCTCCAGCTTGCCGTAATAAGCCAGGGCCATCGCCACCGAAGTGGGGCCGCACGCCCAGTTGCCATCGCCACTCGCGGCGGTGTCGTTCACCTGGTGGATGTACGGCACGGCCAGGCTCACGGCGGGCGCGGCCACCTTCGAGAAGCCCAACGCCCTGGAAGCCAGCACCTTGCCGCCCCTGAAATCGAGCGTCAGCAGCTTGCTGGTGGGCGAGTCGGACAGCATGGCGACCGAACCGTCAGCCGACCAGGACAGCACCGAAAGCCCCCTCAGCGGGGTGCCCAGCGCCCACCTGCCGCCTTCAAGGTCCACCACCCAGGCCGCGCCGGAGCGGGAGCCGCCCAACATGAGCGACTTGCCATCAACCGCCCAGGATATATCGGGGAAAGCCTCGGCGTCGCGACGTACCAGGTAGGGCACGGCGCTTGCGGGGTCGGCCACCACGATGCCTAGCCCCGAAGGCCGAGCCAGCTTGCCCGCCACCGGCACTTTGGAGAGAGGGGCCATGCGCGTGGGTGTCGTAGTGGTGGTCGGGGTGGTGGCTACCAGCGTGGCGGATGCGGCCATCTGGAAAGTGGAAGTTATCGTGCTCTGCGGCGGCACCGTGACAGTGGGAGTGGCAGTAGCCGTGGGTTTGGCCGGGACGGTGCCTACGAGCGCCAGCGTGAAGTCGCCCTCGGCCAGGGCCGCTATCTTGGCGGGCTGGTTGGGGAGCGTCCACACGGCATAGCTGGAATACTTGAGGCCCGGCTGGCTGCGCATAATGACCGTCGCCTCACCGCCGGACAGGGGCAGGAACGCCAGGTGCTCCAGGGTGCCCGTCCTGGCGGCCTCCCTCCGCACCACGTACACCCCTAGCCCGTCGCCGGAGAAGGCCAGCACGCGGTCGTTGCCATTGGAGCCTCCCAACTTCACAGGCTTGAAGCCCGCCGAGTAGAGGTAGACGGTGCCGTAAGCGAGGTCCGCGTCGGCGGGGTCCACGCCGGGGCTGCTGCGCACGTAGGCCAGCGTCCTGCCAGCGGGCGACCAGGCAAAAGCCCCGATGCCCTCCGCCTTAGTCTTGCTCAGGGCGAGTTGCGTGGGCGCGCCGGTGCTTATGTCAACTACGTACAGGCTAGAGCCGCCGTTGCGGTCGCCGCTCACCCGGAAGGCGAGCATGCCTTTGTCGTAGGCGAGGCGGGCCGCTACGTCCCCGAAGTAGATGCTATCCACCTTGACCTGGGCCACCATGCGGTCCTTGTTCGCGCCGTCCGCGAGCATGATGTCGTAGGTGGTGGCCGACGTAGAGGCGGCGTACACGTAGGGCTGCACCGGGTACGACTTGGCCGCGGCCTGGACCAAAGGGGGAGAGGAAGCAGGCGAAAAGCTGCCGAGGCCAAGCAGCATGAGCAGCATGGCGGCACAAGCCACGAACCACACAAGCCGGGCACGGCGGACCCGACGCCTGTTATGCGTAGCTACAGACTGGCGGGGATGGAGATGGCGCACGGCATAGCTGGGCAATAAAGCCCCCAATCTAACTAAATGTCCGGGGGAATAGCACTCGCCGGTGAGGAAGTCTGCGCCCTCTCAGGCAGACGATAGACTGATGTTACCAGATGTAGGAGAGCAGCGTCAAGAGGATTTTGGATTTTAGATTTTGGATTTTGGATTGTTTAGACTTCTACTGAATCCAAAATCCAAAATCTAAAATCCAAAATCTAAAATCCTCACAGGGCTGTTTTGGCGGCACGGCGACGGAGCCAGGCGCGGTGTAGCTCTATTACCAGGAGGAGCCAGGCGAAGCCTATGAAGTAGCCCGCCAGCGCGTCCGAGGCCCAGTGCTGGCCCATGTAGACGCGCGAGGGGCCGACGAGCACTATCAACAGCCCGCATATAATGAGCACCGCCCAACGTAAGGGGTTGTTGCGAGGCAATAGAGTAAAGGCGAGGTAGAAGGCGAAACCGAGGAAGGTCACGTAGCCGGTGACGTGGCCGCTGGGGAACGAATAGGTGTGCAGCACGAAGCTGATGTCCGCGAACTCGGGCACAGGGCGGGGCCGGTGAACCAGTTGCTTGACCAACTCGGCGGTCAAACCACCCGCCGCCGAGAGAGTCAGGAACATCGCCTCCGTGCGCCACCGGAACGCCAGCATTACCAGCACGGTCGCAATGGGCGCGAGCCAGTTCCAGGGAGCGAACCCCGGATCGCTCACCCGCACCAGGACCCCGCCGATTGGGTCGGGCAACTGCTGTATCTCGTGGGTCACAATTATGTCCCACCAGGTCGGTTGCAGGTCGGCACGCAGCACCAGCCCCATAACTACCACGAACAGGACCACCAGCACGGCCACAAAGGCGAGCAC
>JALZHI010000229.1 GCA_030913985.1 Chloroflexota bacterium
GCCGGTTCCACTGTGGGCACTACTCCTATTGCTGTTATCGGCACTTACCAAACGTGCATCGTGCCGAACTGCTCCGCATACTGCACTTCCAGCCCTCCAAGCTTTGCAGCCTGCGCGTCGAGGTTGCGCATCCACTCCAGGCTCTTCTCGCCCTGCGCAAACTGGCTTTTGTGGACGAGCGAGGCGGCTAGCTTCCTGTCGTACACTCCGCTTACGTCCACGAAGACAGTGGCTTGCCTGGGGCTGAAGAAGAATACGCGCTGGAGGTTGGCGACCTGGCACTCCTCCAGTTGTTCGGGGTGGTAGAACTCCATCTTTGACGGCATATAAGCATCGAGTGCTGCCATGCCCGCGGCTCTATGGTCGGGGTGTATTTGGCCCGGCCACCAGGGGTCGAATGTGAAGAGGGTATCGGGCTGCCACTTGCGGTAGTACCCCGCCACCTGCTCCCGCAGCTTCAGCGACGGCTCCAACTCCCCGTCGTGGTGCCCCAGCGTCACCACCTCCCGCAGACCGAGCACCCGCCCGGCCTCTTCCGCCTCCCGCCTGCGCATCTCGGCCAGCGTCTCGCGGGTCAGGCTGAGATCGTGCGATCCAATGTCGCCCACAGTGCAGATTAGCTCGTACACCTCCACGCCGCGCTCCACCAGCATGGCGATGGTGCCCCCGCACATGGTTTCGAGGTCGTCAGCGTGGGCGCACACCACAATCGCCCGCCGCACCTCATCGAACGCCTCGAAACCTTTCCTCTCCTGCTCGCCGTCCAAATTACCCCTCCCGGACCTTATTGCACCATGCTATGCCATTTTAGCACACCGGTCGCAGCCTTCGGCCCTTGCATCTCCGTTCGATCCCGGTGCTGACTACGCTCTTGTCCCAGGCCGGCGTGGTGGTATAATCGAGCTACCAGTTTAGTCAGTGGCAGGATACCCTTACATTCCGCGCGGTTATCGTTGGAGCATGGCATGAGCGAAGTCGCTGTTTCAGGTGTGCTGGCAAAGGCAGAGGCGGATAATACCCGCCCTTACACGCCCAGCTTCATAGACCGCATAACGGACTGGGTGAGGCACTTGCCTGTACCTTCTTGGCTCTTCTATGCTGCCCTGGCCCTGGCTCTCCTGGTGGTATCAGCCCCCATAAAGTGGCTCGATGGCTCACTCCCCTTTGGCACGGTATCCTGGCTGCTATTCCTGGCGTGCTGCACCTTCCCGTACGCGCTCGCCATGCTGCACTACCTGGACAACTCGGCATCAGATGCGCTTGCCGACTTTCGCCCTGCCATGTCCATAGACGACAAGCAGTACGCGGAACTAAAGTACAGGTTTACCACTTTGCCCGCCCGCCCCACTCTGCTTGCGGCTATCATAGGAGCGCTTTACGGGGTCAGTTACCCACTCATCGAAAGCCCGGAAAGGCTTGAAGCGACACAGTTCCTCAGTTCGGTCCCCGCCTCTATCGTGGCAGTGATCGAGTCGGCGCTGGGTTATGCCGCTACGGCTATATTCGTTTACCATAGCATACGCCAGCTTCGCATGGTCAGCCGCACCTACGCTACCCATGCGCGGGTTGACCTCTTCAACCTGCGCCCCATGCACTCCCTTTCCCGCCTTGCCGCCCGCACCTCTATATGCATGGCTATCCCCACTTACGCGTGGGGATTTGTCAATGTATCCCCCGAGAGCGGCACGATAGACATGGGTGCGACGAGCATTTTCGAGTTGATCACCTTCAGCACGCTCATAGTCATTATGTTCATGTGGCCGCTGGTTGGCGCTCGCAGGCTCCTGCGCCAGGCCAAGGCCGCGGCCCTGACCGAAGCCCAGCAGCAGTTCAAGGCCACAGTTGCCGAGCTGCACCGCCGCCGGGAAAATGGCGAGTTCGAGGGCATGGGAGGCATCAACGAAGCGTTAGACGGCTTGATGAAGGAGCAGTTGGTGCTCAACAAAATCTCCACCTGGCCCTGGCAGTCGGACACCTTCCGCGCCGTCGCCTCTGCCATACTGCTGCCCATCGTGGTATGGGCGATCACCCGCCTCTTGGAAAACGTCTGGGTCTCCTAAACCCACAAATCCGCAATCCGCAATCCGAATTCCCAAATCGGCACAATATTGTATTCCGCTAAACAAGCGTGTATAATGTACGCGTAACACTGCGACTCGCCCATGCGAGGAGAGAGGAGCACTGGAATGTACCCCTCTGACCGTCTCAAATTACCGGTATAGCTTTACGCACGCCATGTGTCATGTATCGGGATATTGCGAGGTAGGCCGGGGGCAGCGCTCCGGCTATTTTATTGCTCACAAGCGGAAACGCACAGGAGGACACGGCTTACCGAATGAAGAAGAAACAAAGTTATCCAAAGAAGAACCAGCACCGCCCGGCCCCCGCGCCCGGCACCCCGGTCGTCCCGGCTGCCCCTCGCCGCACGCGCGACGACGTAATCACCATGGACGGCACGGTGGTTGACGCACTACCCAACGCCATTTTCAACGTCGAGCTTGAGAACGGGCACAAAGTCCTGGGCCACATCTCCGGCAAGATGCGCACCAACTACATCAGGATCGTGCCCGGCGACCGCGTGCTGGTCGAGCTTTCGCCCTACGACCTGACAAAGGGCCGCATCACCTTCCGCTACAGGTAAAGTGGCGGACACCGCATACCCTCGTCCCTACAGGGTGAGCCTGTATATTATCGTCTCTCCAACCGGGACGCGCCGGTTATGCTTGCCCCCGCCTTTACACAGCTACGCGCCCTCGGTGGCGGCAGACTCTCCCCAACCCTAACCGAATAGATGAAACTGGTAGCCTTTGACGGCGACAATACATTGTGGGAGCCGTTGGACGGGGTAAACCTGTCCGACCGCACTCCCACCGACGCCGAGGGCTGGCCCCATTTCACCTTCACGCCCGCTGATGCCAACCCCCTGTTAGTGGTGCGTGGCGACGGCGCGCGCTTCGCCCTCCGTCCCGAAGCTGGGGAGGTGCTGGCAACGCTCAAGCGCCACGGTGTGCTGCGTGCCGTCGTGAGCTACAACCACGAGAGCAACGTACGGAGCATACTGGAGGCGTTCGGTGTGCTGGGCTACTTCGACTACGTGGTAGGTGAGTTTCACTCCAACAAGGACAGGATGCTTGGCAGGGTGCTGGCCGAGGCGCGACGGGACGGCTACGAACTGTCTGCGGGCGACCTCCTGCTGGTGGACGACGACCCCGATAGCATCTACCGGGGCCAGTGCGAACGTATGGGTGCGGGCTTCTCCTGCTTCGGCACTGACATACACGATTTGCGCGAAGTGCCAGCCTTGCTCGACATAACATCTGAGCAACCTCCGCAACCGGGGAGCCAAAACGGATGAACTTCGTAGATTGGGCGAGCGCCCTCGTGCTCCTGGCTGTTGCCCTGGCTGGCCTGTATGGGGCGGCGCAGGCCTTCTTCCGGCGCACCTCGGCCTACGATCGGGCGCAACTAGGCACCCGTGGGGCGGCGCTGCTAGGCCTGCTCTACCTGGCGGGTGGGCTGGTGGCGGGCGTGGTGCTGGTCCTCCTGGTAGCTGACAGATTGTCATAATTCCGGCAGCCCCTACTGGTGCAACCAAGCCCCACCCTGTCATTT
>JALZHI010000105.1 GCA_030913985.1 Chloroflexota bacterium
GCTGAAGCCAATGTGCTCCTTGCCGTCGTGGGCGAAGCCGCGTCCCTCGAACGTCGCGTCCAGCACCACCGGCTTTGATACGCCCCTGATGGTCAGGTCGCCGTACACGTTGTACTGGTCCTCGCTGGTGCGCTCGATGCGCGTGCTCTGGAAGGTGATGTGCGGGTACTGCTCGGCCAGGATGAAGTCCGCAGAGCGCAGGTGGTTGTCGCGATAATCGACGCCGGTGTAGAGGGAAGTCGAATCGATCCGCGCCTCTACCGTCGAGTTGGTGAAGTCGCGCTCGTCAAGCTCCAGGGTAGCCTCTACGTTGGTGAAGCGGCCCTTGACGGTCGCGATCATCATGTGCTTGGCCGAAAACGACACGTCAGTGTGCGCCGGGTCAGCGTACCAAAGGGTCCTCGTGCCGGGGGTGTTCTGCGTCGTATAAGCCTGGTTGTTTGTCAAAGTGTCTGCCATTTGATTTGCCTCCAATTAGGGTGTGACGTTGGTTATGATGTAAACAGTTTATATCTAAACTGTAGTGCCAAAAAAATATACCACAGGGGTTACAGTGTTGTCAATGGTCCTCCAGCGATCTCTCCACCTTCCGCAAGAGCGTCTCCAGCGTGCGCTGCTCATCCGCGTCCAGCACGGCCAGGTGGTCCCGTACGAACTGGGCGTATGCCGGTATCGCCTTCTCGGCCACTTCCTCACCAAGGTCGGTCACGAAGAGCAGATTGGCCCGCCTGTCTTCCGGGTCGGCCCTGCGCTGCACGAAACCGCGCTCCGACATGCGGTCTATCAGCCCGCACACATTGCCCTTGGTGACCATCAGCCGCTCGGCAAGCGCCTGCTGCGTCATTCCGGGAGCGTCGATAAGCTGGGCCAGCACGTCATACTGTGCGGGCGTCAGGTCGTAGCATTCGAGGTGCGAGCTGGCATGGTGTTGCAATTTCTCGTGCACCCGCACCAGTTGCAACCAGGCCGACATAGCCGTCTCGCCGCACGCCGCCGCTATTTGATTTGCCTCTGTTGCGTTGATTGCTGACCTCCCTTCACAGTATCGCTTTCGCTAGTTTATATATAAACTATTTGGAAGCGTTTGTCAAGTCCCCAGGAAAAGTTCTTTGACACACATATGTGTCCGTGCTACCATTGGGCACAACCCGACTTAGCACAAACCCAGGTGGAGCCATACTTGGTGATCCTCGACAAGCCCCAGGGCCGGACAGCGGTAAATACCCCTCGCGCGTGGCAGACGGCACTCGCGAGGGTGTGGGTGCCGTCGCGCCTGGTGTGGTTGGTGGTGCTGCTGGCCGCCGGGTTGCGCCTGTACCGCTACGACGCGCTCAGCCTCTGGCTCGATGAAGGCTCCACCGTGCTGTTTGCGCGGCTGCCGTGGCCCAACGTACTCGGTCTCCACGGACCCTATGACGCGCACCCGCCTCTATACTACGCCCTGGTAAAGCTGTTCACGGTAGTTTTCCCCGAAGTCGCCGCCGGACGGCTGTTGAGCGTTTTCGCGGGCACGCTTACCGTCCCGCTGGTATACGCTCTTGCCTCACGGCTGTCGGACAGGTGGACGGGCCTCATGTCAGCCCTGGTGCTGGCCGCCAACCCGGTGCACATCTGGTACTCCCAGGAGGCGCGGCAATACGCCGTGAACGTACTGCTCGTGGGCCTCTCCTACCTGGCGCTCGTCGCCTTCCACCAGACGCGCTCCAAATGGTGGTCGCTGGGCTACGGGGCCTCCCTGCTGGCCGCCATGTATGTCGAGTACAGCGCAATCTACGCCCTGGCACCCCAGGTGATCGTGCTTGCTTACGTCGTGTGGAAGCACAGGAAGCGGGCCCTCCCCCTGCTGCTGGCCGGGGCGGCGGCTGTGGTAGGCTACCTGCCCTGGCTCCCCTGGATGCTCCAAATCTCGGCGGTGGTCAGCCAGCAGGGCCAGTATGTGGTAAACCCCACCAAGGTCCTTATAGTCACGCTGGGCGTGGCGGGCATCGCGGGCAACTCGGCCCCACTCGGCCCGGACTACGGCGGCTACTTCTGGGGCATAAAGTACACCGCCTGGGAACTGGTGCCCGCCGCTCAGCCTGCGATCCTGGCAATCGCCGCGAGCGTCCTCGTGGCAGGGGCGTGGAGGTTATCGCGACAATCCGCCATGTCCTTTCTTGCGCCGGTATGCCTGCTTGCGACCATCCTGGCGGCCATACTATTTAGCCTCTACAGGCCGGGCTTCATCGACCGCACGGTCATATACGCGGTACTCGGTTGGTCCATCGCGGTTGGAGCCGCAGCCATGCTTGGTAAGCCTCGCACATGGCTGCGAGTGGCAGCGGTAGCGGGCGTGGTGCTGTTGCTGGGATTCTCCGCCGTTTCACTAAGGGCTATTTACCTGGGCGCGCTAAAGCAACAGTGGCGGGAGCTAGCTGCTGAGGCGGTAGGGCAATCCCAAGGCAAGTTGCTGGTCACCTACCCTACCCTGGCGGGTGTGCTCATCGATGCCTACGAACCTGAAGTGCATAGCGGCAACTACCTCAACATAAGTGACGGCGGCGACATGCCGGACCTCGGGCAATCCGGCGGCACCAGACCTGACGAAGTGTGGCTGGCCTACATGGAGGTGCTTTTCATTCAGAAGATCCGCGACCAGCTACAGGCCCAGGGCTACGAACAGGTCAGCCACAAGTACTTCGCCGCGCCCCTTTTCCTCGACCATTACCGGCTGACCGACACCTCCCCGCCTCCATGAGCGCCGTTCCCTCTGTCCTTCGCACCAGGGCACTACGTGTCACCCCCGTACGCCGGTGCCTTCAAGCGGGTCCGCATAGTACTTGTGGCAGTACATTTGTGTATGCGCCTCATGGGAATATGGTCCCATCCGGGCCTATTGCTGCTTGACTCCGTACTCAGGTAAGATTGGCTTACAGGCTGGTAGGTGAAGACCCCCCCAGCCTGCCCCAACTTCATAGTCCTATCTCACCAACCCACAAGTACCCCAACTCTCCTCTATGCGGCACTCCGGCGCGTGTAAGCGCGAACAGCAGGTGCCTAGCTTCTCAACCTCTAACGTCTAACTAAGAGCCAAACCCATAGCAGAAGGTCGTACCACCAGTCCTACCAACCATCTATTGCCTCACCAGTACCATCTGCCCGGCCTGATACAGCGTTGTAGCACGGCCCTATATGACCTTACTTGATGCAGGCTGACTTCTCTAAGGGGCGCACATGCTAGAGAACCTCCCGGCAGTCAGAGCAGCCGTCTCCGGCTCGCTGGACCCTATCACCGACATGCGGACAATCGCGCGCGACCCGGCTGGCCTCAGATACAGGCTACTTTTCGAGAGAAACGTGGACGGCATCCTCCTGGCCGCGAGCGGAGGCCGCGTGCTCGACGCCAACATAGCCGCGTGCAACCTCCTGCTAATCCCCAGGGACGAGCTTTCCCGAGGCATCGTCAGCGTCCCCGAACCGAGCAGACAGACCATCGAGTACGCCGTGCGGATGGTGCAACGGGCGGGCAGGTTCCGGGGCAGGCTCCCACTCACCCGCAGGGACAACAAGCAGATCTCAGTCGAGGCTTACTGCACCGCCTACCGGACCGAGGACGGCATGGAGCAGGTCTGCTTCGCCTTCCACGAAGTAGTCGGTGTAGCCTCCGGCGAAGACCCCCTCTTCCAACTCGCCCCGGTGCTCGAATCGGCCAACGAAGCTATTATAGCCATGACCCTGGAGGGTGACATACTCACCTGGAACTCCGGGGCCGAGCAACTCTTTGGCCTGCCCGCTACCCGGATGAAGGGCAAGCGGATCTACGACGTGGTGCCTGGTGAGCTGCACCGGGAGATGCAGGGGCTGTTCAAGAAGATCGTGCATGGCAAGTACGCGCGTAGCCTGGAGATGGACTACCTGAGAAACGACGGCCAGGGCATGCACCTGTCGCTAGCCCTCTCGCCCATCAACGATGAGGTGGGACGGGTGGTAGGAGTATCGTGCATCGCGCATGACGTGACCAACCGCAAGCAGAAGGAACAGGTGCTAGAGCAGGCCGAGCGCGAGTACAGGGGCCTCTTCGAGCACGCGCAGGACGCTATTCTCATAATCGAGCCGGAGGGAGAGGTCATCCTGGACGTGAACGAGCGCGCCTGCGACCTTTACGGCTTCAGCCGTGCCGAATTGATAGGCATGTCAATCGAGTCGCTGTCACACGACCCCGACTACGACAAGACCCAGATAGAGCAAGCCCTTTCGACGGGCACCAACCGGCGCTTCCAGGCGAAGCAGTTCCGGCGCGACGGCACGCTGCTGGAAGTCGATATCAGCGCGGCGGTGGTCAAATACCGGGGACGGCAGGCGGTGCTCAGCATCAACCGCGACATCACCGAGTTCGTGCGGCTGGAGAACGCCCTGCGCGAGATGGCGATCCGCGACGAGCTTACCCGCCTCTACAACCGGCGCGAGATGAGCCGCCTCCTCACCGACGAGATAGAGCGGTGCAGGCGCTACAACCGTGAGATGTCGTTGCTGATGATAGACATCGACTGGTTCAAGCGGGTAAACGACACCCACGGCCACCAGGCGGGCGACGAGGTATTGCAAGGCATCGCCCGGCTGCTCGTGGAGAAGACCCGCGCCACCGACCACGTGGCCCGCTACGGCGGCGAAGAGATGGCGGTCATCCTGCCTGAAACCTCACCGGAACACGCCCTGGTCGTGGCCGAGCACTTGCGGTGCCAGGTAGCCGAGCACGAGTTCGCCGTCAGCGCCGGTACCGCCCAGGAAGGCGCGGAGCCGCTGAAGTTGAGCGTGACCATCAGCCTGGGCCTGGCAAGCTTCAGCGCCGAGTTCAACACGGAAGAAGCCATACTGGTAGCCGCCGACCGCGCCCTCTACGAAGCCAAGCGCCGGGGCCGCAACTGCGCCGTGCCCTTCTCCAGGAAGATGCTCCAGACCAAGGAGCTTGACGAAGCTAACAGCCACCCCCGCACCGGCGGCTGAGACATCTACCTAGAGATAGTTTCAAAACCAGTAAGCCGTTGCTATAATTGCCTCTACCAGGGCCCTGGGTGTTCTGAGCAAACAGTGGGCTGCGCAATCAGAAAGTGAAAAAGTGAAGTAGTAAGAGCCTCAAGTGACAGCCCCTATTCGAGAACCTATCATTGTCGTTTCTGATGACGGGCTGCTTGTCTTCGAGACTCTCTCCCACGCGACCACCTACATAGAACCATGGGACGCAGAGGATTGCACACCTGCCTTTGACAGTGAAGGGCGACTCCTGAGAGTATTAGAAACCAACGCCCTGGAAGAACAGGAACTGGACACCCTACCCAAGGCGTCACCCTGGCTTCCTGGTATCGTTAGACGCTTTGTACAGCGGTGGATGTGGAGAGAACTAGCAGATATCAGGCGAACGAAGATTGAGCCTTCGGAGCAAGAACCGACACACCAATCAGAACTGCGCGAGGTCCTTACAGATTGGCTGGTCACTACTACCTCGCTTTATGAACACCAACGTAAAGGAATACTACCTGTGTCAAGAGAGCAGCTTGCGCAGGAGTCGCTAGAACAATTGGTCGGTCGGGCGCTGTATTTCAGCGTAGAGTAGTAGTATAAATCGGGTTTTGAAACCATCTCTTATCTTGAAGTTGTAGGGGAACATACAGCGTGCCCCGACTTTCCCTTACGTCCGACGCTAAGGCACACGCCCGCCCAGCTTGGAGCGGGTTACGCGTGCCTCACCGATGTGGATGTAGCTGTGGCCTATCACCGGCAACGACAGCAACCCCAGCCCGGTCCTCTCCGACCACAGCTTCCGCACCCATTCGGCCCTCGCATCCAGGGCGGCAGGGGCTTGCGACAGGCGGCCCAGCACGTCGGGCACGGCAGCCAGCGCCTCGAAGTCGGAGGTCTCGGCCCAGAGCCGCGTTTCCCGGCCCACCGCCGCCCTGTACGCCCTCACGGCAGAGGGGTCCACTTGCCCGCTGAACTCCGCGACTTCCTCGTCGCTGCTGCCCGTGCCCACCAGCCGCGTGTCCACGCCCAAACGCTCCTGCCAGCCGTCGCGGTCCAGCACCTCCGGCACTGCCCGCAGCACCGTGTTGACCACCACGTCCTCGAACCGCGTGATGTGCCACAGCAGCCACACTATCGAGTTAGCACCCTCCGGCCTCTCCCTCATCTGCTCGCCGGTCAACCCCTCGCAAAGCCCGTCCTCCAGCGACGGCCCATGCTCCCCACTGGTAGCCGAAGCATGCACATGGGCGTGAAGCGTCAGAAACAAGTCATTAGAATGCATAGGGCCTCCGGCGACGATGGACGATGGACGATGGACGATGGACGACCTTACTGTGGCTGCGACTATGCCAACCGCAGGACACGAGAACCCTGCACCACCCCGTCATCCTGAGCGTAACGAAGCATCTCAGATATTGCCCTTGCCTATGTGCTGAACATACATCACTGTTGTCCCTGTATTCAACAGGCTCCCTACTCACCTTCTTTAGATCCTTCGCTACGCTCAGGATGACAGGGTGGTGCAGGGTGGCCCTATAACCTGCCGCGAAGCAAGCCGCACATCCATCGTCCATCGTCCATCGTCCATCGTCCGGCTAGTCTGCCGCCGATAGGGCGAACGGGTTGAAGTTGGTGTGAGTGTCGTAGTAGTCCTCGCGCTCGGCCCGTTTGAGGAAGCCGACGATGGCATAGGTGAGGGGGGTAAACAGCACCTCCACGCCCACCTTGAAGATGTAATTGGAGATGACAATGGTCCAGAAGAGGGAGCCTTCCATCGGGAACCCCATGAGCGCGAACCCGACTCCAAAGGCAATCGTGACGAAGAGTAGCGTGTCTACGGCCTGACCCACAACCGTCGAGCCGATGGTGCGCAACCACAGCAGGCGACCTTTGGTGGCGACCTTCAATTTGGCAAGCACGAAGGAGTTTGAGAACTCCCCCGCGAAGAAGGCCACCAGGCTACCAATGATGATGTAGGAGGTGCTGGCTAGCCCGACGTTGAACGCCTCCGACTGCGGTTGAGGCCCCTGGTCAGCCGGTATAGGCAGCAGCGTGACTACCCACAGCACCGCCGCCATGAGGGCCGCCGAGCCAAAACCGAGCCAGATCACCCGCCGCGACCGCTTGTAGCCGTACACCTCCGTGAGCACGTCACCAAATATGTAGCTCAACGGAAAGAGCAGCGTGCCGGCGTCGTATGTGAACGGCCCAAACGTCACCAGCTTGTTTGAGGCTACGTTGCTGACCAGCAGCACCGCCACGAAGGCCACCATCACTATGTCCAAATACCGGTAGTTCTTCATGCTTCGCACCTAACTGCGTAGTCTTGTTCTTGACTGCTATTCTAACGCAAACGAGGAGGGAGAAGTAACTCTGGTCCTTATTTCCTTATTTTCCAATTGTAGAACCAGGCCCCCACTTTGTCATTTCGAACGGAGTGAGAAATCTCGTCCTACACCGGTATGTTCCTGCTTTCTTACGGTGGTTCGTTGCGAAAGGAAAGGAGGTACTTGGGTGCTGTGGGACGAGATTTCTCACTCCGTTCGAAATGACAAAGTGGGGGGCTTTGAGCGCTAATCCCCAACCTCACAGCACCGACAAGAACCTGTCTATCTCATCCTCCGTGTTGTAGAAGTGGGGCGACACCCTCACCACGCCGACACGTACCGCCACCTGTATCTTCTCGGCCTGGGCGCGGGCCAACACCTCCAGCGGATCGCCCTTGGCCCGGAAGCAGACCACCCCCGACCGCTCGCCCTCCCGCTCTGAGCTTACCACCTCGTACCCCTTACCGTGCAACCCCTCCATGAGACGGGCCGTGAGGTGCAGCACGCGGGCCTCTATGCGGGCGGGGCCGACCTCCAGCATCATGCCCAGTATGGCGTCGAAAGCCACCAGCCCGCTGACGTTGTGAGTGCTGCCCTCGATTCGCGAGTTGGCGTCCACCCAAGGCTGCCCGTAGGTCAGGTGGTCGTCCCGGTTGACCACGCTGTACCAGTTGGCGGTAATCGGCCTGAGCAGCGGCATCACGTCGCGCCGCACGTAGAACACCCCCACCCCCTGCGGCCCCATGAGCCACTTGTGCGCCCCCGCTCCCAGGAAGTGTATCCCCGCCGCTTGCACGTCGAGTTGCAACGCCCCCAAGCCCTGTATCGCGTCCACCGTGAAGAGCACGCCCCGCTCCTGGCATAGCTGGCCCAACGCGCACAGGTCGTTGCGAAAGCCCGTAGCGAACTCCACAAAGCTGATGCTCAACATGCGCGTATTGCCGTCAATGGCGGCGGCTATATCGTCCACCAGCACCCGGTTGTCACGCTGTGGCACCAGCCGCGTCTCCACTCCCAACCTCGCCAGCCCCAGCCACGGGTAAATGTTCGCCGGGAACTCGCCCTGCACCGTCACGACGTTCTGGCCCGCCTGCCACTCCAGCCCGTTCGCCACCATGTTCAGCGCGGTAGAGGTGTTTTGCAACCAGCCCACCTCCCCCACGTCCGCACCAATCAGCCGGGCCATCTTCTCCCGCGCGTGGTCCACCACCGGGAAGTACTTCGCCTCGCTGAGCACCCCTCGCGTGCTCTGTTCCTCCCAGTACCGCGCCAGCGCCTCCAACCCCGGCCTCGACATAGGCGAACAAGCCGCATGGTTCAAATAGGCAAAATGCTCCGTCACCGGAAACAAATGCCGATACTCAGTAGCATCAATAAGCGTCATCAATACCCTTCCTCAACACGTAACACGTAACACGTAACTCGTAACTCGTAATCAGAGAAATGGCACGAGTTACGTGTTACGCGTTACGTGTTACTCCCCACGTTTCACGTTTCAGACCCCAGCGTGTATTATATCAAGAGCAAACCCAATCCCCGGAGGCGACATGCGCGAGAAGTTGACCGAAGAGTACATACGGCAGGTGTGGGACAGGCTGCCGCAGTTTGTCAGACCTACCACCTTCCAGTCCACCCACCTGCTCAACCAGGCGCTCGAGGCCGACGTGACGGTCGCCAGCGAGACGTTGCAGACAACAGGCAGCTTCAAGTTCCGCGCCGCCTACAACCTGCTGGCCGAGGTGGAGGAGGAGGACGTTATCACCGCGTCTTCCGGCAACTTCGGGCAGGGGGTGGCCTACGCATGCATGCTCCTGGGCAAGCGGTGCACGGTCATCATGCCGAGCACCTCCTCCAAGTCCAAGCAGAACGCAATAAAGGCCTACGGCGGGCGGATAGAGCTGCTGGACGTGTCCACCAAGAGCCGCCAGGAACGCATAGCCGAAGTGCGGGCCGAGCACCCTGAAGCCTTCTTCGCCCCGCCCTACGACCATTACCGCGTGGTGGCGGGCAACTCCACGCTCGGCAAGGAGATTATAGAGCGCCTGCACACCCCCGACCAGCCGCTCGACTATATAGTCTGCCCCATAGGCGGCGGCGGCCTCATCTCAGGCATCATCGTGGCCCGCGACATACTGGCACCCGACCTGGAAATCATAGGCGCGGAGCCGCTGCTGGGCAACGACGCCGCCCAATCGCTGCGTGAGGGCCGCCTGGTGAGCCTGGACGCCGAGCCTATGACCATAGCCGACGGCACCCGCACATTGAGCGTGGGTAACCTCAACTGGGAGCTAATACGCGACGGCCTCAAGCGCATCATCGAAGTGCCGGAAGAGAGGATAGCCGAGGGCCTGCGCACGCTCTACGCCTACGCCAACCTCAAGGTCGAGCCGACCGGCGCGCTGTCGGTAGGAGCAGTGCTCGCCCAACCCGACATATTCAAGGGCACGCGGGTGTGCCTGGTCATAAGCGGCGGCAACGTGGACCCCGACACATACGTGCGCGTGCTGCAAGGTGGCTAAGCGTTGAGCGCGTGAGACACCGTGCTATAATGAAACAGCACGACCCGGAACCAAACAGGAGGATTTCGATTATGGGCGACAAGAGTCCGAAAAAGGCTGAGAAGAAAAAGAAGAAGAAAGAAGTCTCTAGCACCTCGAAGCCCTAAAGCTAAGAGGAACATTCGGGCCCCGTCCTAACTGCTAAGACAGGCCAATGCCTGTAGAAGCAGTGCTGGCGAGAGGCCGGAAAGCCTCAAAAACAAGAACGCAGTACCGTCAGATGGTACTGCGTTCTTGTTTTCAAGCACTTAGCAGCTACTTGTCTTGCACACGGTCCTCACAGTTGGGGAAGAAGGTGTTAGCCACAATCTTAGAGGCTTGTCCTCTCGTCACCTGGGCGTTCCACCTGAAGTAGGGTCGGTTCTGACCGTCACATGGCTCTCCTGGTCCACCACACGGGTAGCCACTCATGACGCCCCTGTTGGTCAGGCGCATGATCCACTCGTAGAACTGGCTGCCCTGTCCCTCTTCTGGCACGTCTGCGTAGAACTGCCCGCTTACTGCCTCGTTGAAGCCTGCAGCATTGGACACTATCTTGGAGAGTTGTCCGCGTGTGGCGTTGGCGTTGGGTAAGAAGATCACTGGGTTATCAGGGTCGCAGTCCCCGCCACCCGGCCTCTCAGGGCAAGGATAGCCCGACATGATACCCCTGTAGGTCAAGCGGTTGATGTAAGCGTAGTAGGTAGAGCCTGGGGGCACGTCCTCATAGATCTGAGGACCTGGGTCTTCGTTGAAGCCAGCAGCGTTAGACACCATCTTGGAGATCTGCCCCCTGGTTATATTCCTCTCAGCGTGGAACATACCATCAGGGTAACCTGTGACGATGCCTCTACATGCCAGGCACTGTATGTATTCGTAGAAAGTATCTCCCGGCTTGTTATCAGGGAAGTTGACCGTGCATACCGTTGCGGTTGGCATGGGTGTGCTCGTGGCAGCCACAACCGTGCTGCTGGCGGCTCTCGTAGCTGTAGAAGTGGCGGCTAAAGAGGTGTTCGTGGCGCTGGCGGTCGCGCTGGCGGTCGCGCTGGCGCTGGCGGTGGCGCTGGCGGTGGCGCTGGCCGTAGCGGTAGCTGTGGTTGCCACTATACCGAAGGGGAAGCACTGGGAGAATTCCGAGGTGTTGTACTCCTCGTCGGTAAGCAGGGCCGTGAGGTAAAGGTTCTGCGGCACCGCATAGTTCAGGGTGACGGTGAACGGTACGGTGCAGCTAGCCGTCGTGGTGCTCACGACCGCCATACCTAAGGGTGTCTGCCCTTCACCGTAGCCGGATGGGTCGCACGCGATGTTGGAGTAGACGTGCACCAGCACTTCCGTGTCCGTCAGCGTGTTGACCGTGCCGGTGATGATGGTCTGGGTGCCGGATACCGCAACCCCCTGGATTACCGGGAAGTTGAGCAGCGTATTAGGCCCCAGGTCGGGGTCGCAGTGGTCGTTGAGCGTAACGCCGTCGTTCGCCAGGTCAACGCCCAGGTCGTCGTTGGCATTAGCTTCCCCGTTCAGGTATATCTCGTTGCCGATGATCGAGGCCCCGCGGGCAGGGTTGCCGGTAACCACCACGCCGTCCTCGCCATTGTAGGCGATCACGTTGGAGCCTGGCGGGGGCGCGGGCGGATAGCTGCCGCCACCCTTACCCCCGAGAGGGCTGCCGGGAGATGCTACCTCACTGCTGACGAAGGCACCGATTAGCGTATCGGTGGCGTCAATCACCCGTATGCCCGCACCGCCGTTGCCCAGCGCCCCTTCGGTGGTGGCATCGGTGCCTATGCGGTTGCCCTGTATCGAGTTGCGGCAATTCGAGCAGCCCTCAGGGGCCTGTGGCGCGCCCGACGGCCTCGCGTAGGAGGTGGGGTTGATATTGATGCCATCGCCTTCATTCCCCGATATGATGTTGCCAATTAGAAGCCCTGGGCTGCCGATCTGAGTGTTAGAGGCATTCATTAGATGCACCCCATGCCCGCCGTTGGGCAGGGCCGCCATGCCCTCGAAATCTGTACCGATGGCGTTGCCGAAGATGCGATTATTGGTGCCCCCGGCGACTTGAATGCCATCGCCCGCGTTCCCGGAGATTATGTTCGCGGGTTCGTCTCCACCCTTGCCCTCAGGTGACAGGCTGGACTTGCCGCCAGGCAGCCCCGGCCCCGGAATCTCCGGGTAAGCGCCTATCTGGTTGTTCGAGCCGAGCACGAGCACGCCGTCCTGGCCGTTCGGTATTGTCCCACTGAAGGTAGAGTTGGTGCCTATAGCGTTGTACAGGACGAGCGAATCGTGGGCGTCGAGGAAGATACCATTCGAGCCGTTGCCGGAGATAAGGTTATACTCCCTGCCGCCGATAAGCGTGGGCACCACGTTGCTGCCGTACAGGTAAATGCCGTTACCGGCGTTTGAGATGGCGGCGGTACCGCTAATGTTGGTGCCGATAAAGTTGCCCGATATGTAGTTGCCATATTCCTTGCCCGCTGGGGCTTGCGGCCCGTAGGCCCCGTCATCATTGACCAAGTCTGTGAACTCGACGCCATCGCTGGCGTTGCCCGAAATTAGGTTAAATCCGGGGCGTATACCACCTTCGGCACCACCTTCCGGCCGCTGTGGGCTGGTACCATCCGGCTGGTACTCGGGGCCTATCGAGCCTACACCGACAAGCACCAGGAACGGGTTGTCGGCGTGGATACCGTCGTTCCCGTTGCCCAGGTCCATGTTACCCGTGTAATCCGTGCCTATCTTGTTGCCCTGCACTACTACCGAAAAGCCTGATCCGCCGCTAGGAGCTTGAGGAGCATTCCCAGGAGAATCAGGCAGTTGGGAGCTTCTGATAAAGATGCCGTGGTTGCTGTTGCCGGAAATCACGTTGCCTTCGCCCGAAGCCATCCCTCCAACGAGCACCGAGTTCGGGGTGTGAATATCGATGCCGTGGCGACCATTGCTCACGCTTACCGTACCGTTAGCTCCGACGCCGATGTAGTTCCCCAGGACCACGGTGGCGCCGCTTGAAGGACGTACTCCCTCAGGGGCGCTCGCGGGAGGGGCTACGTTGCTTGAATAGAGTTCGATGCCGTTCAAGAGGTTGCCGCTTATTACGTTGCGCTCGCCCTGGGTTGGGCCGCCGATGGTGGTGCTGATGGAGCCAATGACTTCCACACCGGCATAACCGTTGGGCACCGCCGACATGCCGCTCGCATCGGTCCCTACGTAGTTACCCAGGACGCTGATATTGGTCGAGTTGAGCAGGCTCACGCCCCTTTGGTCGTTGCCGCTGATGAGGTTACGGTTCGCTGCTGCGCCACCACCTACAGTGGAGGTCTGCACCCCCAGGAACTGTACACCATATATGTTCGCCTGGGCGGCCGTACCGGTGACATTGGTGCCTAAGAAGTTGCCATGTATCCAGATATTGTTGGGATACACGACAGTCTCACCACCTTCCGGGCTGCCCACGTTGGCCTTACCGGCCTCGGCCAAGGCCCCTCCCGAGGAGTTGGCCCTGATGGCGTTGCCAAAACCGGAGATCACCAGGCCCTTTATCTCACTGCCCGAAGGAGTGGTATTGGCGGAGGTATCCGGCTCAAGCCAGAGGCCGTAGTTACCCAGACTCCCGCCGTTGTTCAGCACGATCTTTAGCTGCGCGTTGTCGCCCACCGCCAACGTATTGGGCGTAGCGCCCTCCTGGCTGTAGCCGTCAATCAGCACGGTATCGGTAATCTTCGGAAGCGCGCTCACGGGAGTAATGGTGTGCACGCCCGTGCCCGCTATGTCGAACTCGATAGCGTCGGGGCCGGCGCTCTGGTTGGCGTTGATGATAGCCTGGCGCAACGAGCCGGGGCCGCTGTCGACGGTGTTCGTGACTACGAAGGTGGCGTTCACCTGCTCAGGCACGGCGGGCTTCTGGAACCTCGACTTGGTGGTGGGTAGGGCGGCCTGCGCCGTGCCCGACCCGGATGCCAACACCAGCAAAGCCCCGGCCCCCATAAATAGCGCCAGCATTGCAAAGAAAACGTACCTGCCGAACCTGCCACTGTAGCGATTTACAGCCATTTGCTCCTCCATAAACGTAATTGTGAGATGCTGTTGGGAATGCCAAAGCCTCATCGACACCAACTGCCCGGCCACGGTTGCCACGCCGCGACCGGGCCGTAAGTAGGCCCAACGCGTCCCTATGCTATCATTACGTAGCGTACTATGTCAATACATAACCGGGCCGAATCAGCGCTGGTCCGGGGCCTCTTGCCCTAGTCCTTCTGCGTGACTTATAATCGGCAAGGCAGCGATGCATTATTGATAAGCAAAGTGCATCTGAAACCCTGAGCTTGCGACCGGCGGCTCGGGGTTTTGGCTTGTCAGAGAGGTGAGTTGCTGCTGATGCTTGCCGGAAAGTAGGGGAGAGAAGGAGAGGGAAGAAAGCATGGAGCAATGGCTGGCGCTCGCCGTGTTCGTGGTCACGTTCGCGGCAATTATCGTTGAAAAGGTGCACAAGACCCTGGTGGCCCTGGCGGGTGCCCTGGCGATGCTGCTGCTGGGGCTGATCTCCCAGGAGCACGCTTTCGAGGGCGTTGACTGGAACGTGATCTTTCTGCTGGCGGGCATGATGATCATCGCCAACTCCCTGCGCCGCACCGGCATCTTCCGGTGGACCGCCATGAAGATGATAGACATAGCGCGCGGCGAGCCTGTGGTCGTGCTGCTGCTGCTCTCGACCCTCACCGCCGTGGCCTCCGCCTTCCTCGACAACGTCACCACCGTGGTGCTCATGGTGCCTCTTACCCTCTTCGTCGCCAACTCGCTGGGCATCACCCCGGTGCCGTTCCTCATCTCCGAAATCCTGGCCTCCAACATAGGCGGGGCCGCCACCCTCATAGGCGACCCGCCCAACATCATCATCGGCAGCGCCGCCAACCTCGACTTCGGGGCGTTCCTGTTCAACATGGGGCCGCTCGTTCTGATTGTCTATGCGGTTTTTGCGGGAATGATCGTGCTCTTCTTCCGCAAGGAGCTTAAGACCAGCCTGCGTCACCGCGCGGAAGCCATCGCCATGCCCGAAGAAGGGGTGATACGCGACCGGAAGCTTCTGGCCCAGTCGATGCTGATCCTCGCCGCCGTAATTGTGGGCTTCCTGCTGCACGGGGTGCTACACTACGAGGCCGCTACGGTAGCCCTCAGCGGGGCGGTCGTGCTGATGCTGGTCGCCAACCTGGAGGTACATGAGGCCCTGAGCGAGCTTGAATGGACCACGCTCCTCTTCTTCGTCGGCCTGTTCATCGTAGTCGAGACGCTGGTCGAGGTGGGCTGGATACAGCAGGCCGCCAGGGCCATGCTCGACCTGACGGGCGGCGACGAGGCGGTTACGGCCATGATCCTGCTCTGGGGCAGCGGGATCGCCTCCGGCATCATCGACAATATCCCCTACACCGCTACTATGGTGCCCATCGTACAGGAGCTGGCGACCACCATGAGGCCGGAGCCGCTCTGGTGGTCCCTCGCCATCGGCGCGGACCTGGGCGGCAACGCCACCGCCGTGGGAGCCTCGGCCAACGTGATAGTGCTCAGCCTCGCCGACCGCGCCGGGTTCAAGATCAGCTTCATGCAGTTCCTCAAGTACGGCCTGATAGTCACCTTCGTCTCGCTGGTTATCGGCACAGCGTACGTCTGGCTGCGCTACCTCATGTAGACGATGGACGATGGACGGTGAACAAGTTATGAATTTTGAGTTTTGAGTTTTGAGTTGACGGCTGTTAGACAACCATCTTAAACCTTGGCGGGTCCTTGGCGTGCTTGGCGTCTTGGCGGTTCCGTCTCCTATCGTCTATCGTCCATCGTCCATCGTCCAAACTTCTCATTACAAAGAAGAACGGCATAATTGCCGTTCTTCTTCATTTCACTCGCTACCGGGACAGGTACCCACGCTCCGGCGAGACTACCTCGTGGGGGTTGGCGGCGGGGCATCGAACATCGCGGGGTCCACCGCCCCGTTCAGTTCAAAGCTTTCATACGCGCTCCTGGAGAGGAGGTTGCCTGCCGAGTCCCACGCCTCTAAACGTAGTACGAAGAAGGCTTCGGCATCAACCCAGGCCATGATGCGCGCCACCTCCGAGGGCGACGTACCCGGAGGCCATTCGCCCGCGGGCTTGAGTGTCGACTCCAGGATGTAGGCCGTTCGCCCCGCCACCTGCTCGGTACCCTTCACCTCGGTGTTGTAGAAACCCTTGAGCATCCTGCGGTTGAGGAGGTCGTTCAGGCTGGCAGCGCCGAATCGCCCCTTGAGGTCTTTCCCCGTAAGCGGCATGGCTTTCCCGAAGTAGGGATCGTAACTCCAGCCGGTCTTGCCGTTGGTCACCCACATGAAGACGTTCACTTCTCCATTCCCGCCGGTGATGTGGGATTCCATGCGTGAGTTGCCAGGCGCGAGATACCAGTGCTCTTCGCGCACCTGGCTGAATTCCTGGGAGCCGGAATTACGCTGCTCGCCGGAGACCACCCCGTGAAAGCTATTTAGGCGCGCTGCGTTGCTATCAGCCGCTGCCTCCACCCGCGTAAGTAACTCTGCCGCGCTAACCGGCGTGGGCTGCGTGAAGCTAAGGCTAGTTGATGCCACCAGCCCAAGCACCAGCACTACCACGGTTAGCGCAACCCCGAGCGCAAACGGATTCAACCTGAAAGGCGGCCGCTTCTCCTGGCGGACGGTGTAAGTGGTCTGCCGGAGCCGCTCGTGCATCGCGGGCCACAGGTTGGCCTGGGCCGGTACGTGCCGGTCAGCGTCCTCGATAAGAACGCTCTTTACAAACTCTTTGCTCATGACTTTCTCCTAATCTGTTGCTACTGGTGGAGTCTTGAGACGTTTCTTGCCGCCTCAAGTCACCCATGTCGGTAGCTGGGAAGCAACTTGCGTAACCTTCTACGGGCGTCGTGCAGCCGCCTCCTCACGGTCCCGGCCGGTATCGACAGCCTCTGCGACACTTCAGCGTCGTCCCAGTCCAGGTAGTAGCGCATAACTATCGCCGCACGCTCCTTTGGCGGCAGCTTGTCCAGCGCAGCAAGGATCTCACTCTTGGTCTCGGCCCTCTCCAGCATTTCAATCAGCGTGGGGTCGGGGCTAGGCAGCTCTATTTCATCATCGGGCTGCAATTCCAGGTACTGCCCCGGCCCGTTCCTTACAGCCGTGATCGCGCTGTTGATGACGCTACGCAGAAACCAGGGACCGAACCGCTTGCTGCTGTCGAATTGCTCGATGCGTTCGTACGCACGCAAGAAAGAGGCTTGCACAACATCCTCCGCGAGGGCGTAGTCGCGCGTAGTCAGGTATGCGACTCGGAGGGCCTGGCCCTGGTAAAGCATTATGAGGCTTTCCAGGCCGCTGATGTCCCCTCGCTTCAAACGGGAGATGGCTTCACTTTCTTGCATTAAGCTGCTCCGTTATGCTAGCTCGTTGTCGTTTCCGAAGGCCTTCTACCGCTACTACGTGAGAGTACGACTTTTTGTTCGGTCGCATACGTATAGAGCCTCACAAATCTCTACATGATGCGTCTACACATGCGACGCTTATTTTGAGCAACAAGAACCATTGGCAGTAGCATAATTGCACTCTATCACGGTTGTGACCTGGAGCCGCAATTTGCTGTCGTCTACAATGATCCACACAGGTCTCTAGGCTATATACAATTGACTCCAGCAACATCCTCTGCTACAATACAGCGCACCAGGGTTATGCTCTAGCACGTTGCCTGTTACTCATTACCCATCCTTCCCCAGCATCCCCCCACAACCCGCCACTATCAGCAATTAACACACTGCACCATGCAGGCTACGTTAGAGTGCTTGACCGGCGCGTACTCACCCCTATGCGCAGTTAGTGGCGGACCGGGAAGGAGAACGGAAATGAGGCTTGCGAGAAAGATAAAAAGAGCCACGTCTGGCACGACACGCATTGGTTTGTTGTTCCTCGCTATGTCAGCTCTGGCGGTGCTTACGGCTAGTATCGCATTTGCCGGGGCACCCACCAGGCTGTCTACGAGTGCCACAGACCAAGAGCAGACAGGCGCTGCAAAGTCAGCATCTCAGTACCCGCTAGCGCCAAGCTCTCACTGTACTCCCACTACGTTCACCAGTGCCAGTGGCTCGCCCTACGCGGTGGACTCGAGTCCTTTCGCACTGGCATCAGGTGACTTCAACCAGGATGGCAATCCCGACCTGGTGTCAGCCAGCAACATCTCCAGCACTGTATCAGTCCTGCTGGGAAGCGCTAGCGGAGCTATGGGTCCAGCCACCGACTATCCGGTCGCGCCTGGATCGGGCGACCAGTCCGTCGCGGTCGGCGACTTCAACCTCGATGGTAATCAGGACCTTGTTACCGGCAACCTCAATACCAGCGACATATCTGTGCTGCTGGGCAATGGCAGCGGTAGTTTTGGAGCTGCCTCTGTGTTCACTGCGGGCACGCAACCCGTATCAGTCGCAGTGGGTGATTTCAACAACGACGGCAAACCCGACGTGGTTGTTGCCAATTTTGGGGATGACGATGTGTCTGTGCGGCTTAATACGTGCGCTGGGTCCTGTGCATCACCTTCGTTCACTACGGCCCCTGACGTACCCGTCGGCAATGGCCCCTACTTCATCGTGGCCGGTCACTTCAACGCTGACGCTAATCTGGACTTCGCTACAGCCAACAACCTTGGAAACAGTGCATCTGTGCTACTGGGTAATGGGAGCGGTGGATTTACGGCTGCTGCCGGCTCTCCCAATCCCGTAGGCTCCGCGCCGGAATTCATAGCAGCAGGTGATTTGGACAACGACGGCGACCTGGACCTGGTTACAGCTAACCGCCCGTCACATAACGTATCTGTGCTGCTAAACGATGGTACAGGTGACTTTGCCGCAGCCGCCAACATCTCGACAGGGGCGAACTCGTTCCCCAGTTCTGTAGGAATAGGTGATTTCAACGAGGATGGCAACCTGGACCTGGCAGTGACCCTCGCCGGCGGCCCGCAGGTGGGGATCATGCTGGGCGATGGAACGGGCAGCTTCCAGACACCACCAACTACCTTTGCCACGGGGGGCGGCCCGAACTCAATCGTCGTACGTGATTTCGATAGCGATGGCCTACCAGATATTGCGCTAGCCAACTCGGTGGACTCCACTGTATCTGTGTACATCAACGGTTGCAGTGAGCACACGCCAACGCCTACGGTTATGAGCACCAGCACAGACACAGCAATACCTTCGACCTCTACGGCCACTGGCACGCCCGTACCCGCCAGCGCCACCGCCACTCCTACCACCACCAGCACAGCCACTAGCACAGCCACCAGCACAAGTACAAGGACGGCTACATCCACGGGCACCGTCGTCCCACCTAGCAGCACTGCCTCTACCCTACCCTCGTCCACCAGCACTTCCGTACCCTCGGCCACGTCCACCGCCGTACCTGCCAGCTCCACGGCTACTCGCACCGCTACGGCTGTAGCCAGCAGCACGGTTGTGGGT
>JALZHI010000106.1 GCA_030913985.1 Chloroflexota bacterium
GGCTTCAACGGCCCGAACCAAACCAACGCCAACTCTTGCGCGTCCGGTACCGTGGCAATAGGAGAGGCGTTCAACCTGTTGCGCCTGGGTCGCGCTCGCATCATGCTGGCGGGAGGCGTGGAGGCACCGCTGGCACCCCTCACGTTCGGGGCGTTCGACCTCATCCGCGCCATTTCCAGCAACTCCAATGACACCCCTTCCGCAGCCTCACGCCCATTCGATGCCCGCCGCGACGGCTTTGTCATGTCGGAAGGCTCGGCGGTGCTGGTGCTGGAGGAATACGAGCACGCCCGCGCCAGGGGTGCCACCATCTACGCGGAACTGCTCGGCTACGCCACCACCACCGACGCATACCATATGACCGCGCCCCGCCCCGATGGCGCGCAGGCAGTACGGGCCATGCGTGAAGCCCTAGCAGACGCGCACCTTAGGCCGGAAGAGATAGACTACATCAGCGCGCACGGCTCGGCCACGCCCCTGAACGACAAGACTGAGACGGGAGCCATCAAGCAGGTCTTTGGCGAACACGCGCACGATATTCCTATCAGCGGTACAAAGTCGATGCACGGGCACGCACTCGGCGCGAGTGGGGCCTTCGAACTGGCGATTACATGCCTTGCCATGACCCACGAGTACCTCCCACCCACCATAAACTTGCAACACGCCGACCCCGAATGCGACCTGGACTACCTACCTGACGGCGGCCGCAACGCGAGAGTAAGCGCGGTGCTATCGAATTCCTTCGGCTTCGGCGGCATCAACGCATGCCTGGTGCTCGGTAGGCCATAGGCTCAACTTGCTAGAAGTCATCTCAAGAATGTAGATGTAAGATACGGGCATCCATAGGTGGCCTTTGTCATTTCGAACGCAGTGAGAAATCTCGTCCTCTACCCGGATGTTTCCTCTTTCTTGTGGCACTCTCCTGCTGGAGGAAAGGTGGTATTTGGGTGGTGAGGGACGAGATTTCTCACTGCGTTCGAAATGACAAAGGCCACCTCATGTGCTCATCTCACTCTCGGATATTTTCGAGGTGATTTCTAGTCAGCCCTGTAGGTTCGGGCGTGGCATGGTCGTTGCTCATCTCATGGCGCAACTCACTATCACCGGCGATAGAGCAGGCGGGTCAATGTTGACTGCATTGAGGCCCGCCTTTTTGCTTTTTCGAGTGCCGCGTGGCTTGCCGGAGAGGTTGGTAATCGTGGTGGAAATCGCCCCGAAATTGGCAAACAATCGACGCATGGCATAAAATGCGGCATGGGCGCAACCGTCCCAAAGTACAAACGGAGGGTTTTCTCTTGAACTTGATTCAGCCCGCAGGCAAATTGCAGGTCCTGCCTGAGCGTATCGGCCGCCTGAATGAACTGGCATATAACCTGTGGTGGACCTGGCACCCCGAAGCCCAGCGCCTTTTCTCCGAAGTCGATCCAGTCCTCTGGGAAGCTGTGTACCACAGCCCCGTGCGCTTCCTCAACGAAGTCCGCCGCATCAGCCTCGACGCGGCAACCGAGCGCGCAGAGTACGTTGCTCTATACGACTCTGTGATATCCAACTTCGACAAGTACCTGGCCGCACGCGACACTTGGTACGGCACAAATCACGCCGGCTCTGAAGGTTACATCGCATATTTCTCGTTCGAGTTCGGCCTACATGAATCGTTACCTATCTACTCTGGTGGCCTGGGCGTGCTGGCGGGCGACCACGTAAAGGGCGCGTCCGACCTGGGCGTGCCGATGGTGTTCGTCGGCTACCTCTACCCGCAGGGCTATTTCCGCCAGATTATCAACCACGACGGCTGGCAGGAGGCCGAGTACCCCAAGTTCGACTTCGATGACAAGCCCGTGCTGCCCGCGCAAACGCCGGACGGCCGGGAGGTAATCGTCTCGGTCGAACTGCCGGGGCGCACCGTGTTCGCCAAGGTCTACCACTTCCAGGTGGGTCGCGTGTCGATTTACATGCTCGACACCGACATCCACCCGAACGCCCCCGCGGACCGCGAGCTTTCTTCCCGCTTGTACGGCGGCGACCAGGAGATGCGGGTGGCTCAGGAGATGGTGCTTGGCATCGGCGGCGTGCGCGCCCTGCGGCAACTGGGAATCGCCCCCCGCGCCTGGCACATGAACGAAGGGCACTCGGCCTTCCTCCTCCTAGAGCTGGCACGCGAGCGCGTAGAGCAGGGAGAGCCGTTTGAGCAGGCGCTCGATAGCGTGGCCGCTTCCACCGTTTTCACCACCCACACGCCTGTGGCCGCAGGCAACGACGCTTTCTCCTTCGAGTTGATCGCCAAGTATTTCTCGGACTACGCGCCGCTGCTGGGCATCACCAAGGAGCAACTATTCGATGTGGCTAAGGAAGGCCAACCCTGGGGCCACGCCTTCAGCATGACCGCCCTCGCCCTGCGCGGCTCCACCTACCGCAACGGGGTGAGCCAGCTACATGGCCGTGTGTCGCGCAATATGTGGCACTGGCTCTACCCCAACGTGCCGGTGGACAAGGTGCCCATCTCCTCCATCACAAACGGCGTGCACACCGGTTCCTGGCTGGCCCACGACCTGCACAGGTTCTTCAACACCTGCCTGGGCGAAGGCTGGTACGACCGCCTGGACGACCCGGACGTGTGGCAGCCTTTGTATGGAGCCTCAGACCAGGAACTCTGGGAGATTCACCGTCGGCTGAAGCGCGAGTTGGTGTTCTTTACGCGGCAGCGCATGGAAGCATGGTACAAGCGCAACGGCTCGCCCTCCGACGTGTCCAACCTGTTGGACCCTGAGGCGCTGACTATCGGCTTCGCCAGGAGGTTCGCCACCTACAAGCGCGCGACCCTCATTTTCACCGACGTGGGCAGGCTCATGTCGATCATCAATAACTCGGAGCGGCCCGTGCAGATGGTGTTCGCGGGCAAGGCGCACCCGAAGGACGAGCCCGGCAAGCACTTCATCCAGCAGGTGAACTGGGCCGCCCGGCACGACGGACTGCGGGGCAAGATCATCTTCCTGGAAGAGTACGACATGAACGTCGCCCGCTACCTGGTCCAGGGTGTGGACGTGTGGCTCAACAACCCACGCCGTCCTTACGAAGCCAGCGGCACGAGTGGTATGAAGGCGGCGCTCAACGGCGTGCCCAACTTCTCCGTGCTCGACGGCTGGTGGGCTGAGGGCTATAATCGCAAGAACGGCTGGGCGATAGGCGAGGGCCAGGAGTACGGCAACCCCGACGAGCAGGACCGCCACGATGTTGCCTCCCTCTATCACACCCTAGAAAGCCAGATCGTGCCCGCCTACTACGCCCGCGACGAAAGGGGCGTGCCCACCGAGTGGACCCGGCTGATGAAAGAGGCAATCGTCTCCTGCGCACCCAAATTCTCCATGCATCGTCAGGTGAAAGAGTACACCGAGATGTTCTACCTCTCTGCTATGCGAGCTAGCGGCAAGTAACCCGACGATGGGCAGGCTAATCTTGTGGGGGCACGATGCATCGTGCCCCTTTTTCATGCTCAAGCATACATATCGCAGAGGGGTTCCTGGCGTTCTTAGCGCCCCGGTGGTCCCGTCGTAACTTCCTTGTTGCCAGGCAGTGGCCCACTGTTGCGCCACTGCTTTACATAGTCTTGCTACCAGTTGTATATAGCCCTGGTCCGCAGTATAATGCTCTCATTGCAGTTGCTCCTAGTTTTGTAGCAGGGATGAGGCATGACTTCACGTCTTGCAGACCGTCTCGTCGCAGCCCGCCGTCGCCGCTTTGTGGGTAGGGATAACGAACGCGAGCTATTCCGGTCGGCCTTAGCCGCGCCCGAGCTTCCGTTTGTGCTGCTGCACGTTTACGGCCCCGGCGGAGTGGGCAAGACCACCCTCCTCAAAGAGTTTCTCGCCATAGCGGCTGAGATGGGCATCCCGGCCCTCTACCTGGATGCCCGCAACGTAGACCCCTCGCCTGAGGGCGTGCTTGCGGCCTTGCACCTCGCCCTGGGCTTGTCTGCCCCTGAGAACCCCATCGAAGTTTTGTGCGAGAGGGGCGGCCGGCAGGTGCTGGTTTTCGATACCGGTGAATTGCTGGCACCCCTGGTGACGTGGCTGCGTGAGATGCTGCTGCCACAGTTGCCGGACGATACGCTCATCGTGTTTGCCGACCGCCGCCCGCCCGTGCCCGCCTGGTACACCGACCCCGGCTGGCAGGACCTGATACACATCCTCGCCCTGCGCAACCTCAGCCCCGATGAGAGCAAGGACTACCTGGCGCGCCGCAACATCCCTGCCGAGCACCACAAAGAGGTGCTGACCTTCACCCACGGCCACCCCCTGGCGCTGTCGCTGGTCGCGGACGTGTTCGCCCACAAGGGTGACGTGCGCTTCCAGGCCGAAGCCACCCCTGACGTCGTGAAGGCCCTGTTAGAGCAGCTTGTCCAGAAGGTGCCCGGCCCCTCTCACAGGACGGCGCTGGAGGTCTGCGCCCTGGTACGTGTGACCACCGAGGCTCTGTTGAGCGAAGTGCTGGATGCCCCCGACGTGCACGAGCTATTCGATTGGCTGCGCGGCCTCTCCTTTATCGACTCGGCGCCGCTGGGCCTATTCCCGCACGACCTGGCCCGCGAGGCCCTGTCAGCCGACCTGCGCTGGCGCAACCGCAACTGGTACGCCGAGCTGCACCGCCGCGTGCGCAACTTTTACACTGGCAGGCTGGAAAAGGCCTCACCCCTCGAACAACAGATCATCCTCTTCGATTACATCTTCCTGCACCGCGACAACCCTGTGGTGCGGCCCTTCCTCGAATGGCAGGAGTCGGGCACATCGGTGCCAAACGCCATGAGCGCGGAGGACGTGCCGAGGCTCGTGGAGATGGTACGCGGCTTCGAGGGGGAGGAATCTGCCGGCATTGCCCGGTACTGGTTCGAGCGCCAACCCGCCGGCGTGCTCGTCTTCCGTGACGCCGAGCAGAACCCCAACGGCTTTCTAATGAGCCTGTCCCTCGAACAGCTATCCAACGAAGATGCCGAAGTGGACCCTGCTATTGCGGCCGCGCGACGCTTCCTTGGCTCCAACGCGCCGCTCCGAAGTGGGGAGGTGGCGAAGCACTTCCGCTTCTGGATGGCGGCTGACACCTACCAATCCGTTTCGCCCATACAGAGCCTCATTTTCGTCAACGCCGTGCGCCACTACTTCACACCGGGGCTGGTCTACTCGTTCTTCCCGGTCGCCGATCTCGACTTCTGGGCACCATTGTTCGCGTATGCGGACCTGCACCACGTAGCGCACGCCGACTTCGAGGTTGGCGGCAAGAGGTATGGCGTATACGGTCACGACTGGCGCGCGGTGCCAGTTATGTCCTGGCTGACGCTACTGGCCGAGCGCGAGATTGCCGCCGCGCCCGACCAGACCGCACCCACGCCCGCCTCGTCTCCCGTGGTGGTCCTGAGCGAGGAGGAGTTCGAGTCGGCGGTGCAGGAGGCGATGCGCAGCTACACCCGGCCTGAGATGCTCAAGTCCAGCCCCCTGTTGCAATCGAGGCTGGTGATCGAGCGCGCCGGGGCGTCCTCAAACCGCCCAGAGCGAATCGCCGCACTCCAGCGCCTGATACTGGACGCCTGCGAGCACCTACAACGCTCGCCTCGCGAAGCCAAGTTCTATAAGGCGCTCCTGCACACCTATATTAAGCCCGCCGCCACGCAGGAAGTCGCCGCCGAAATGCTGGACCTACCCTTCAGCACCTACCGCAGGCACCTCAAGCAGGGTATGGAACGCGTCTGTGAAGTACTCTGGCAATGGGAGTTGCATGGCATAACAACTTAGCAAATGAAACAATAGCGCAATTTACTTACGAACTGGTGGCTGCGTTCAACACGCATCATACCTTACTTATCATCGGCAAGGCTCTCTTCGCTAAGTGCCGCTGTAGTATTAACCGGAAACTATCACTTCTTTCTTTCAGCCAATACTCTAACTCGCTCCAGAGCTTTGGGATAGTTGAGCTTAAACTCTTCTTCCAGTTCCGGCGGAACATCAAATGCAACGGCTAAAGTGGTAGTGCCGTCTTTCTCTGCTAGTGAGTAACTTTCCTCACCGCCAGTCCACTCCTTTTCACGCTCCCGTTTCCCCTCTTGCTGCGTATCTGCACGGTGTCTGAGCAGCAAAAATTCGCCTGCGACGAGCTTTACAACCAAACTTGTTACGCCATACCCGCTTGCAGAAGAGATAAACTGTATTTCATTCCCTTCTTTCAGATCACCAACCATGTATGTTTCTGGGTCAATGATGCTTGCCCACTCGCGAAATGTTTCGTCTTGCCACAAAGTAGCCCAAACCTTTTCTTTGGTGGCATTTATCTCAATTGAGAATTGCAGTTCTTTCATCGTTTCATTTTAGCACAAGGCTTACATCTGCACCTTCTGAAAATAATCCTATCGTAGACCAAGGCTTCCTCTGTTCTATCTCTCTTAATAGAGACACTGACAAAAATCCTCGCCGTTTCTGCCGTTCCTGGCAGCGGACACGCCTGCAGAGGTTTTGAAATAGACTTTAGGGATGGGTAGCAAGTGTCACTTGCTACCCATCCGTCTTTTCTCCCTGGAAACGCCTAGCCCACGCCTGAGAAACCTAATGTTTGTGCAGGGTTAATCCGATCTGCAAGCGGCAGCGTAAACTACTCAGCAAATCGAAAACAAGTTGACAAACTCTGGAAAACAAGGCAGTCCCACGGGGCAGCCTTTGACCGAGCCTTGCCTTCGTGCACCCTGAAAACTCTAGTTGAACGGTTCACGAGTGCTTCCAGCATATGGGAGGTGGAACGAGTCGGGGAGGACCTCGACCAGGATTGACACTGGTTTCAAACAAGGAGCACACGTCCTGCGCCGGTCGCAGGCGCCGTGCAAACACAAATTGATTGGCAAGATTATAGATAATCCGCTCCGCTATTGACGCGGCAGCGAAGAGGAGTAAATTCACATGAATACTGCAAAGAAGCTCAATGTAGCACTTGCAGGCTTGCTGGTAGTGGGAGCTGCCGCGTTCGGTGCGAACGCAGGTCAGGTCTCAGCCTCCAGCCACAGGGAAGCCCCCATGATCAGCCAGGACCCGGCCGCCGACGGCACGGACGTATACGCGTTCGTCAGCCCCGACCGACCTGACACCGTTACCATCATCGCCAGCTATTACCCCTTTGAGGAGCCGGCGGGTGGCCCCAACTACTTCCGCTTCGGCGACGACGTGATGTACGACATCAACATCGACAATGTCGGCGACGCCAAGGCGCACATCACCTACAGGTTCGACTTCGGCACCCAGATCGGCAACGGCAACACGTTCCTGTACAACACCGGGCCTATCGAGAGCATCGACTCGCCCAACCTGAACATCAAGCAGACCTACTCGGTCACCGAGATCCGCGACGGCCAGACCCGCACGCTGGGTGAGAACCTCAAGGTTCCCCCCGTGAACGTCGGCGCCAAGTCCACCCCTAACTACGAGGCGCTTTCCAACGCCGGTATCCAGGACCTGGGCGACGGCAGCAAGGTGTTCGCCGGTCAGTCCGACGACCCGTTCTTCGTAGACCTCAACGTCTTCGACCTGCTTACAATCCGCAAGCTACCCGGTAACGCCGGTGGTGGCGTGGACGGCCTGAAGGGCTACAACGTGCAGACGATTGCCCTCCAGATTCCGATCAAGAACCTGACCGGCAACCAGCAGGCAGTCTCCGGCCCCACGGCTGGCAACGCTGTCATAGGTGTGTGGTCGACCAGCCTTCGCCAGACGACCCGCGTGCTCGGCCAGAACGGCACGATGACTAACAGCGGCGACTGGGTGCAGGTAAGCCGCCTGGGCGCTCCCCTGGTGAACGAAGTAGTGGTGCCCCTGGCAGCCAAGGACCTGTGGAATAGCTCCAAGCCGGAAGGCGATGCCCAGTTCCTGGGTGGCGTGACCGACCCCGAGCTTGCCAAGCTGTTCAAGGCTCTCTACAACATCCAGGTGCCTCCGGCACCCCGCGATGACCTGGTGGCTATCTTCCTGACCGGTATCCCCGGCGCGACCCAGCCGCCTACCTCGACCCTCAAGCCGTCGGAGCAGTTGCGCCTCAACATGGGCGTGCCCCCCGCAGCCCAGCCTAACTCGCTTGGCGTGGTGGGTGGCGACATGGCCGGCTATCCTAACGGACGCCGCCTCGCCGACGACGTGACCGACATCTCGCTGAAGGCAGTGGCCGGCGCAGCTTACCCGCTGTTCCACCCTGACTTCACCCCCGATCCCCTGGCTGCGCAGCTTGGTGATGGCGTGGACGCCAACGACGTTTCGTTCCGCACCAGCTTCCCGTATGTCGCACTGGCCCACAGTGGTACCGCTTCGGTGCCGCACGGCGTAGAGGCCCCCGCGGCTGCTGCCGCTGTTGCTCCTCCTGCCGGTAACGCCGGTGGTGGCGCTCAGGGTGGTGGTAACAACGCGATGGGCGCAGGTGTTGCTCCCGGCATGCCGAAGACCGGTATGTTCCAGATCGATCACCTGGCCGACGTCTACGGACTGGCCCTGGCTGCTATTGCAGGCATGGGTGGCCTGATGCTGATGGGCGGCTGGGCCGTCCGACGCAAGGGCGTCGAGACAACCAAGAAGTAACTCAGTTTCACGGAAAGGGCGGGCTATGTCCGCCCTTTCTACCCTCTTGATAGAACACATGAAGGCAGGTGGAGTAGGAATGGAAGCAAGTCTCGCAAGAAAGAAGCAAGGGTTCCAGGGCGGCGGTACGCTCTTCCTTGGTGTGGTGCTGTTGCTCATAGCAGCAGGTCTGCTAGCAAGGCCGTTCATATCAGCCCCGGCATCAGCTAGCTCAGTGCCCGCCCCCGTAGATGCGGAAGCCCTGCTAACCACGGGCGGCAAAGCAACTGACGGTTACACGGACCGCGTGATTGGCGACATGCAGGCACGCCTCAAGTCGGAGCCTGGGGATTACCAGGCGCTCGCTTCCCTAGGTGTGGCCTACCAGCAGAAGGCACGCGAGACCAACGACCCGGCCTACTACGCGGAAGCCGAGAAGTCATTCCAGCAGGCACTCTCAATAAAGCCCGACGACTATAATTCGCTCGCCGGTATGGGCGCGCTAGAGCTATCGCGACACAACTTCAAATCGGCCCTCGATTGGGGCAACAAAGCAACTAAGGTATTACCAAATAAAGCATATGCATACGGCGTCATAGGAGACGCACACATCGAGCTTGGCAACTACGACCAGGCAGTCGCGGCCTTCCAGAAGATGGTCGATCTTCGACCCGACCTTAGCTCCTATTCCCGCGTCTCATACGCCCGCGAGCTGCACGGCGACGTGGAAGGCGCTATCCAGGCCATGCAGCAGGCAGTTACGGCAGGTGGTCCCGCCGCCGAAAACACCGCGTGGTGCCGGGTGCAGCTAGGGAACCTCTATTTCAACAGCAATCGCTTGGACGAGGCAGAGAAGGCCTACTCCGAGGCGCTAGGCGGCTACCCCGGCTTTCTGCACGCACAGGCCGGACTGGCACAGGTGAAGTGGGCGCGGGGTGATACTGCTGGGGCCATTGACCTGTACAAGCAAGCCACGGCCAGCGTGCCCCTGCCCCAGTACATCGCGGCCCTGGGCGACCTTTATACCAGCACCGGCGACAAGCAGGCCGCCGCGGAACAGTACGAGCTTGTGGAGTATATCTACGACCTCCAGGGCAAGGGTGGGGTCGTGGTGGACATCGAGCGAGCGGCATTCTACGCCGACCACGACATACAGCTAGCGGAGGCCCTTCAGCTTGCGCAAGCAGCGGCGGCGGACCGTAACGACGTGCACACGCTCGACACGCTGGCATGGGCGCTCTACAAGAACGGCCGCTACGACGAGGCACTCAGCACTCAGCAGCGCGCCCTTCGCCTGGGCACCCGCAACGCGACTTTCTATTACCACCTCGGCATGATACAGAACGCCCTCGGTGAAGAGGACCAGGCCCGCGTAAGCCTCGGCATCGCCCTGGACATCAACCCGAACTTCAGCCCCATTTACTCGCCCCAGGCCAGGGCGTTCCTGGACAAGTAGGCCGATATGCGCGAAGGGAGTACGCTCGTAATGAACAAGGGTATTAGGGCCGTAACGGTCCTGGCCGTGCTGGTATGTCTGATTTCCGTCATAGCACCACGGCCCGCCGCCGCCCACCCGATGGGCAACTTCAGCATCAACCGCTATAGCGGCCTCACCGTCGGCACCGACAGGGTAGACCTGCGCTACATCGTGGACATGGCCGAGATACCGGCTTTCACGGAACTCGCCACGATACGCGAGGACCGCAGCACCGGCCTGTCTGACGCGGAGCGGCAGGGGTATATCGCCCGCAAGTCGGCGGAACTTAGCTCCAACCTGCACCTCAGCGTGGCGGGCAAGGACGTTTCGCTGGAGCTGGTGGATGCCACGCTCTCGTTCCCTCCCGGCCAGTTCGACTCGCCCACGCTGCGCCTCGACCTCAAGTTTGAGGGCGAAGTGGCAGTCAACGGGAGCACCACCTTACAGTACCGCGACGACAATTTCTCCGACCGCCTCGGCTGGAAGGAAGTTGTAGCCACCACGGGTGAGGGCGTGCGGATTGTGAACTCCAGCGTCCCGACCACCGACGTGAGCAAGGCGCTTACCGACTATGGCAGCGACTCGGTGGAAACTCGCCCGAACGTCAACAGCGCGGAGATCACCTTCGAGCCTGGCATCGCGGCAGCGGGCACCGCACAGGCTTCCGCAGCATCACAGCAAAGCAACGGCGGCCTGGACCTCGGTGCGTGGATCCGCGACCAGGAATCTGTCCTTACCAACCTGCTTACCACCAAAGACATGCCGCTCGGCTTCCTGCTGTTCGGCCTCGGACTGGCTTTCGCGATGGGCGCGGCACACGCCCTTTCGCCGGGACACGGCAAGACGATTGTGGCCGCTTACCTGGTTGGCACCAGGGGCACCCCCAAGCACGCTGCTTTCCTGGGGCTAACCGTCACTTTCACGCACACAATCGGGGTGTTCCTGCTGGGTGTGGTGGTGTTATCGTTGCAGCAGTACGTGGTGCCGGAGACCATTTATCCGTGGCTCGGTTTCGCGTCGGGCGTGCTCATCATGCTGGTGGGCATCTCGCTGTTCGTGCAGCGCTTCAGGTACTGGCAGCGTTCGAGGGCAACCAGCCTGGCCGTAGCTCACACCCACGATGGGCACACGCACGACCATGATCACTCCCACGACCACGACCATGATCACGACCATGATCACGCACACAATCTTAGCCACGAGCATGACCATGACCATGCCCATGCCCATGACCACGATCACGAACATGAGCACGACCACGATCCCGCCGTACCCCACTCGCACGGCCCGTTCAGCCGCCCGCACACACATCTGCCCGCCAACGGTCAGCCTGTAACGCTCGGCAGCCTGCTGGCCCTCGGCATTAGCGGTGGCATCATACCGTGCCCGAGCGCCCTCGTGGTGCTGCTGGCCTCAATCCGGCTGGCCCGCGTGGACCTGGGACTCATGCTGATACTGGCGTTCAGCCTCGGCCTGGCGGTGGTGCTCACGGGTATCGGACTGCTGACCGTGTGGGGCAAAGGGCTGGTCGGGCGCGTGAAATTCAACAAGGGGCTACTCAGCCGCCTGCCAATGGCCTCCGCGCTGGCAGTCTCTTGCCTGGGCATCTTCCTGGCAATCAACTCCCTCAGCCTGAAATAAGGAGACGGAACCGCCAAGACGCCAAGGACGCCAAGAATAGCGCCAAGAGTGTTAAGGGTTTAGAGAGTACAAAGAGAACGAGGGTACATAACGTTGTATCCTCGTTCTTTTGCTTAGAACACCCATCTTAACCTTGGCGCGTCCTTGGCGTCCTTGCCGTGCTTGGCGGTTCCGTCTCTCCTAGCTACCGTCCGTTCTTCTGTTCGAGGGCTGTTCTGCCTAAGAGGCCGAGCAGTACATTGTTGGGTGTGGGGTTCTCAGGGTGGAACTCCATGCGTACCCGCTCGAAGTACTGCACCGTGTACACCTTGCCGTCGGACAGTTTCTCCTGCACTTCCTCGCTGATCGGGTAGCCGTTCACGAAGAGGCCGCCATGCTCGTGCCAGTACTTGTAGAAGGCGGGGCTGACGTTGTGCCCGGTCTCGGGGAAGTAGCGGTAGCCGGGCTTGTTGTTCTGTGCCACTGGCGGGTCTACCGGGTGGAACTGCCGCCCCAACAGACTAAGCTGCACTTCATAGGGCGTGCCCTTGTGCTCAGGGTGTAGCTCGAACCGCGCCCGCTCGAAGTACTGCACCATGTAGTCCTTGCCATCTACCGGACTGCGCTCGATTGCCGGAGTGGAAATAGGGTAGCCGAACTGCGCCAGGCCCCCGTACTGCTGCCAGTAACCTTGCATAGCTTTACAGATGGTGTGCCCGGTCTGAGGGAAGTGCGTACCGCCGTCGCATGGGCTGGGACCGTTCTTGTAGACCAAGGCGTACTTGAGCGTAATGTCGAGGTAGCGGTTGCCGTAGTCGGCGGCAGGCTCGATCTGGCTGCCCTCGAACCACTCGTTCCAGCTTGTGATGGTGATCCATTCGGGGTTGCTGGCAATGGCCGCACGCCAGTTCTCTTCGTACAGCGCGCCGTCTCTGCGGGGTATCACTTTGGCGGGGCTGCGGGGCGGCACCACCTTGCTTTCGTCCCAGCCAGGCATCACCCCGGCGGTCCAGAGCTTCTGCGTGCCGTGCTGCTTGTTGTAGGCGTCTATTTTCGCCCGCCACTGGCTGTGGGTGCGCGCTACGTCGGTGTTCGCGTCCCACTTGCCCGCGCTGAAGAAGTGGATGGTATCGAACGCGTCCAGGTAAGCGCCATCCACGGTGTCCACCGACCAGACCTGCGCGTTGCCGGGGTCCACCTTCTGCCGCACCGATCTCCACGTGGCGGCATCGCCAAGGGCATCGGGCCTCCAGAAGAAGACCACCGGCTTACCGTTCCAGCGCAGGAAGGCGGGGTGGTTGCCAAAACGGTCCAGCGCGGAGCGGAGTTGAGCCACCACATCGCCGCGCTGCATCACGCTGTTGGTCTCGAAGTAGATTGTAGCGCGGAAGTTGTTGCGGGCGGCGGCCTCCAGCAGGGCGGGGAAGTTGCGGTCCGTCTCGGTGCCGTTGCCGGTCCACGAGCTGATGTAAGCGTCTATGCCCGCGCCCTTAGCTTCTTTCACCTGGCGCTCTATCACGTCTGCCCTGTCGGAGATGTATGAGGCTCGCGGCACGCCCGCCGTTCGTCCGCTGTCGAAGGCCCCCGGACCGTACCACATGTAGTAGAACGCCAGCACCAGCTTCTCCCCGGCTACAGTGGCCGGAGGGGCGGCGTAGGAGGCAGGGGCAGTGACGGGCACTAGCGCAAGCAGGGCAGCCAGGACCAGCAGCCCTCGTAGGAAGCGGCCGCCACGTGCCAGGCTGAGTTGTTTCAGGGGTTGAAGCATAGGAAAATAGCAAGCAGGCTATTGCTCTGCTTGCTATTTTACCAACCAGGCGCGGCCATGAACAGGCCAAACAGCCCGGACTTTAGTACCGAATAATCCTAGCCTTTGTGCTCAAGATAATAGTGGTACCCTTCGTACCCGCGCAGCTTGCCTTCCTTTACCTCCACCACCCGCTCAGGGTAGTCGTGCAGGAACGCCCGGTCGTGCGCCACCACCAGCACCGTGCCCTCGAACGCTTCGAGCGCCTGCTGGAAGTGCTCGCGCCCGTCGATGTCGAGGTGGTTCAGCGGCTCGTCCAGCAGCAGCAGGTTGCAACCCCGCAGCACGAGCACCGCCAGTTGCAGCCTGCTACGCTCTCCCAGCGAGCACTCAGCCACCCGCCTGAATACGCTGTCACCCTCGAACAGGAAGAAGTGCAGGAAGCTGCGGGCCTCGGTCTCACTCATCGGCCGCTCGTTGAGCACGGTTTGGAGCACCGTCCACTCGGGGTTCAGGGTCTCTTGCTCTTGCGAGAGCCTACCCAGCCGCACGCCAGAGCCGATCTTAAGCGTGCCGCCGTCAGGTCGCAACGTGCCGTCGATCAGCTTGAGCACGGTAGACTTGCCCGCCCCGTTCGGCCCCACGAACGCCACCCGCTCGCCGTAGCCTATGTCGAGCGAAGCGCCTTGCAGAATAGTTGGCCCACCTGGATAGCTGAAGGTCAAGTCCTCCATGTGGAGCACCGCCCTGCCGCTGGGTGGTGGCGTGCCGAAATCGAGCTTGAGCCACCAACTGAGGGATGGCTTGTCCACTCGCTCGTCGGAGTCCATGTAGCGTTCCAGCTTGGTCTCGCGGCTCTTGGCGAGTTGTGCCTTGCGGCGGGCTGAGCGCCGGACGTTCGGCTGGCGCGGAGTTGTGCCCCGCTCGATGTCCAGCGCCCAGCCCTTCCAGCGGGCGATGTCGGTCTTGACTTTGGAAACATATTCTTGCTGCCGGGTCCAGGCCTCGACGTGCGCCAACCGTTCCTGCTCGCGCGCTTCGACAAAGTCGCTGTAGTTACCTGGGTAGCTCTTCACCGTGTGGCTGTCGCGGTCCACGTAGAGGACGCGGGTCACCGTACGGTCCAGGAATTCTCGGTCGTGCGAGACGATTAGCACGGATTTCGGGTAGCCGGTGATGAACTCCTCCAACCACTCCAGGGCTTCCACGTCGAGGTGGTTGGTAGGCTCATCGAGCAGCAACAGGTCAGGCTCCCGCAAGAGGAGGGTAGCCAGTCCCAGCCGGGTCTTTTGCCCGCCGCTCAGTTCGCTCACCTTTGTGTCCGGCTCGATGTCGCCCAGCCCAAGCCCGTGCAGAATGGCGGCGCTGCTGTGCTCCCGCTCGTACCCGCCCAGCGCCTCGTAACGGGTCAGCGCCTCGTTGTAGGCTTCCATGGCCGCCTCAATGTCCGGGGCCGTGGTGAGGGACTCAGCGGCATGCTGCAACGTACGCTCGGCTGCCGAAAGTTCGCCCTGTGCCTCCGCGATTACGTCCGAGAGGCTTCTGTTTGCCAGGTCGCTGAACGACTGCGCCAGGTAGCCCAGCCGCAGCCCGCGCGGCGAAAGCACTACTGTGCCGCTGTCGGGTGGTTCCTGGCCTGTGATGATCTTGAGGAGGGTAGACTTGCCGGAGCCGTTGGGGCCGATCAGGCCGACGTGCTCCCCGTCGTTGACGATAAGGTTGACTGCGGCGAGGACGGTATTGACGCCGTAGCTCTTAGAAAGGTTTTGTACTTGCAGCATGGTGCCTCCACGGGAGACACTCCGGTCTCCGCGCTAACGAATGTTAAGTTCGAGTGCTGTTTGGAGGGTGGTGCTGCGCACAATAAGCTCCTTGCTAAGGCCCAATACGACCAGCCGCACCTGCCGTGAGGTGGGGTCTGGTAACCCTAGTATACCCGAATGGAGGCCGTCAGCAATAGGCTGTTAGATGTAAATTAGATCATCCAGGGACTATCTGCAAACTGATGCCCTAGCAGGTAATGAAGATTGACATCTCTATGAGGTAATACTATGCAGGGGCAGGCCCCGTGCCTGCCCTCATGAAAGACGAGCATGCAGGACCATGATGTTGGTGATGTCCAGCAAGGGCTGTTAGTTGATCCCTAATACGTTACTTTGTGCGAAGGCCGACGCCCGTCGATTGAAATCGAGGGCTATACCTTGCGAAGTCTGCATAGGCAGACTGATTCTTCTCAAATAACCCTAAGGGATCCTATAAGAGGCATCAGTCCCGCAGGGACTTTGCCAGGTGTAGCCCTCGATTTTAATCGACGGGCGTCGCCTGACGACCATGCTCCCACTCCATGACCAGGCACCGGCTGGTGATCATGCTGCTACCGTCTCAGGCGGCGTTGTTCTAATGCTGTAACAAACGGACCTGGGGCGTATCTGCAAACTGATGCCCTGGCCTATTTATCTGCTTTACACATGACGCAGTCGGCCATGCCGACTTTGTAGATGTAGCAAGCGGTTTCAACCGTTGCGTGTCGGTTTGCTATGGCTCGTATAAAGATGCGGCCCTGTTGAGGTGGTCTAGCAGCGGCCCACCGGCTTCCTCAAGCTCCGGCCGCTCGTCCAGCAGGCGTTCCAGGTCGACTGAAGCCGCCTGAAGCTGCGTGCTGGCATCTTCAAGCGCGGCCTTCCTTGGGGCACCGCGTAAGGACTCTCCCTCAGGGCCGCGTGCGTAGGTAGCCACTGCTTTCATCACGGCATCGTACTCGCTCGCCGCGCCTTTGGCATCACCGGAGGCAAGAAGGGTCAGCGCCAGGTTAGCTCTCGCGGGCACATAGTCCTCATTGATCTCGACCGCTGCCTGGAGAAACTGGCGCGCCCCTTCGTAGCCGCCCGCCCAGGTGGAGGCCGCGCCCAGGCTGTCGAGGGCCAGGATCATCTGCGCGCCTTCACCGGCAACATCGTCTTCTGGCAGGCTGCCTATGTACCGCTGCACCTCCGGCAACAAAGCCACGACACCTTCACGCGAGTCCTGGCTGTCGCGGGCGAGTTCCTGCAAGTCGCGTCCAAGTGCCACTAGCTCGCGCACTCGAACTTCTATCGGCTCGCTCTCCAACCTGGCTGAGAACTCCGTGAAAGCCTGCCGGGCGTCCTCGGCACGGCCCTGGGCGAGCAGCACGACCGCCTTCTTGCCCCAGAGGGTCGGCAGGTCGCCGGAGGATTCGCTCGCGCGGTCCAGCGTCTCAAGCGCCGCGCTATGATCGCCGTTGCGATACTGGGCCAATGCCAGCGACCAGGCACCTACTGGGTCGTGCGCATACTTGCCCTGGTAATCGGTGAGCAGATCGACGGCCCGCTCGAACTCGCCCGCTTGCAAGGCTTCGGTGCCCTGCTTGAGCAGGTTATCGCCCGCGCAGGTGAGGCTCTTGAAGTAGTCGTAGTTCTGGCCGATGGGCTTGCTGGCCTCGACCTGCAACTCGCTCGACCTCGCTGAAAGGCTCTTGTGAAGCTCCGTGTATTCGTCTACCTTGGCGGTGTCGCCCACCCAGTCATAGTAGAACGTGGCGAAGTAGGCGGCCACCGCATAGTCGTTGTAGACCATCAGATCGATGTTAAGCTCGCCTGGGGTAGGGGACTCGGGAGGATTGTCGTCAATAAGCTCCCTCGCGGTCCTGGAGTGCTCCAACGCCCGCGTCAGCATCTCGCCTGCCGCCTCTTTGTCCTGTTCGAGGAACTTTTGCAGGTAGCTGTCCCGGTACAGCGTCGAGAGGCTGGTGTGCGCCTCAGCCAGTTGGCGCGGGCCTGGATTGCGGTCCGACTCAAGCACGGCAGTGGCGTCATCGAAGGCGCGCTGCCACACGCGATCCCGCACATCCTGCTCCACCAACCCGCCCAGGGAGGAATAAAGCCCGACGTAATTGTCCATGCTGCGGGCGTACCGGGCCTTGTAGATGATAGGCTCGGCGGTGTCGGGGTCGGCCTCCTCTGCCCAGCGCACGAGGTATGGCCGCGCGCCCTCCTTGATGGCGAGCATGCGCTCTATGGTCTCGGGGTGTTGCATCTGCTCCGCGAGCACCTTGCGCAAGGTGCGGGTGTCGCCCATTGGCGAATATCCGAACGCCGGGTCCATCAAGGCAGCCATGCCCCCGGTGCCCTCAAGGTAGGGCGAGAAGTCCGCTAGCGCCTCCATGTTGTGCTGGTCGGTCAGCATCAACAGCAGGTCGAACGTACCCGCTACGTCCACCGCCGTCAGGTAGCGCTCGATGGCTTCCACGTTGGTAGGGTCCACCGCGAGTATCGCGTCGGTGGTCTCCTTCACCTTGTCGAGGTAGCCGGTGTCGGACGAGGTGGCATTGAGCGAGTACCTGAGCAGCAGGTGGTGCAGGTCGGGAAGGCTGGACGGATTGATCTTCAGCAGAGCCTTGCGCTCCTGCAACGCCTCCAGGCTCAACACGCTCTCGTCGCGCAACATGGCAAGACTCGCCAGGCTTCGGTGCAGGTTGGCGTTGTTTGGGTCCTTTGCCAACTGGTCGTAAGCCATGCCGTAAGCCTCTTCGCACGCTCCGGAACGGTAGAGGAAGCGCGTGGCCGCCGACATTGCGCGGCTGTCGTCAGTCCTGGAAGCCAGCGCCTGCGCTTCTTCGCCCACCCTGCCCGACCACAACTGCCGGGCGTCCTCGTCCTTGTTTATGAGTGCTATATCCAGTAGGCGCAGGTACGCGTTGCCCGCCATTTCGTGTAGCTGGCGGAAGATGGTCGGGTTCGCCAGCGCGGTCTCGTCCTGGTCCAGCGTCTCCTTGATGCGGAGGGCCTTCCTGAGCAGAGTCTCGGACGCCTCCAACTCGTAGGTGAAGAAATAAAGCTGGGCGCGGTTGGTGTACGCCTGCGCGAGCACCAGTCGCTCCTGCACGCCAAGCTGGGTGATCGATTCGCCCGCCCTGATTGCGTTATCGAAGGCCTCTGCCGCCTTGTCGTTCTGGTTGAGCAGGTAGTATGCGTTGCCCATGTACAGGTGGATGAGCGCGTCGCTGGAGTTGCCCAGCCCGCCGCTGGCGACCGCGTGTTGCAGGTGAGCGAGCGCGGCGGGGTAGCGGTCTCGGTCGTACATGAGCACGCCCGCCGCCGCTTCCATGAGCCTGGTGGTATCGGTGCCTTCCAGCCGGGGCACCTCCAGCCCCTCCTTGGTGCGCACGGAGAGGTCGCCCGGCTGTCCCCCGGCACCTTCCTGCGTCACCGGGATTTCGATGCCGAGACTCGGGTCGGCAAACACGAGGTAGGCTACAAACCTCCGCTCGTCGGCAGTCTGTTGAGCGGGAGAGGCGACACCGGGCACGCGCATGGCGACGTCCCCACCGCCGGAGGTAGCCCTCACTTCGTTGTAGATGATTACCGCGTGCGCGTGTATGCGCCGGGCGAAGCGCTGCGCCTGTGCGGTGTCTTTGGGGTCAAAGGACACGGGCAGGTCGCGCAGCACGATCTGGTCGCCGTGCCCCATCTGGCGCAGTCTCAGGCTCTCGGCCAAGGTGTCGCGGGCGAGGCTGTTGCCCACCTGCCGGGTGAAGGCGATACCAATCTGGCCTTCCGGCACCGGCAACTCGACGTTCCAGAGGTACTGCTGGTAAAAGTAAGCCCCGAAGAGGATGGCGCTTATCATCCCGAAGGCGCTAACCCCCCTCATGCTGCGGAGGGAGGACTGCACGCGGAAATAGAGACTCCGTCGCTTGCTCTAGCGC
>JALZHI010000107.1 GCA_030913985.1 Chloroflexota bacterium
GGCTTGTACTGTCCGGGTTGCAAACGTTGCGCCTATCGAAGTGGTCGGGAATAGGTCTGCGGACGCTTGACAAGGTTGTGCGACTTCGGTTACTAATAGAGGCTACAACCGTCGGTCGCCGAGACCGGCAGCAACAACACTACAGCAACAATCAAAGGCAACGACGGAGAGAGTAAGTCCGCGGAGGCGCACAGGGAAGGACAGGCCAGAGACTGAGAGCCTACCTCGCACGACACGGACCCAAGTTCACTCCCGAGCCGGAAGGTGAACGGAATTTGGGAATTGGGATTTCGGAATTCGGATTTAGTAGGTATCCAACAAATCCGCAATCCGAAATCCCAATTCCCAAATCTCACTAGCTTTCCCCGGTAGCTCCCGTTATCGAGCATGGAGCGGTCTGCATTGCAAGGCTTTGCGGGCCGAAATCAGGGTGGTACCACGTGGCCGCGCCTCGTCCCTGGCGAGCAGCGCGGTCTTTTTGTTTAAGCCGAGATTGGGCGTGCCGAAGGAGTAGTTTATGGCGACATTGCAGGAACAAATAGAGCAGGCCAGGCAGGAGGCGCTTGAGGCGCTTGCCCCCTTGAGGGATAGCGCGGGGCTGGAGGAGTGGAACCGCCAGTACCTGGGCAAGAAGGGGCTGCTGACGGGGCTATTCAGGGGCGTGGGTGCCCTGCCTGCGGAGGAGCGTGCGGCGGCTGGACAGGCTATCAACACCGCTAAGACCGGGCTGGAGCAGGCGTTCGCTGAGGCTGAGAAGCGCATCGGGCAGGGCGAGTTGCAGCGACGGTTGGTCGAAGAGGCGGTCGATATAACGCTGCCGGGGCGGCCAATTCCAGCCGGGCACAGGCATATTATCAACCAGACCGCCCGCGACGTGATACAGGCGTTCCGCGACATGGGCTTCCAGATATACGAGGGGCCGGACATCGAGCTTGATATGTACAACTTCGAGCTGCTGAACATCCCACCGGAGCACCCCGCACGCTCGATGCAGGACACCTTCTACGTGGACGACCGCCTGCTGGGCATGCGCGAGCCTGGGGCCAGCATGGACGAGTTGCCGCCGGTGGTGCTGCGCACTCATACGTCGCCGGGGCAGATACGGCTGATGCGTCGCGTTGAGCCTCCGGTGCGCCTGGTCATTCCGGGCCGGACGTATCGCTCAGAGGCGACGGATGCCACGCACGAGGCTTACTTCACGCAGATGGAGGGTATGGCGATAGACAAGAAGGTGACCCTGGCGGACCTGAAGGGCACGCTCGCCGCCTTTGCTCGCGCCATCTTCGGCAGCAACCGCAAGGTGCGCTTCCGCTGCGACTACTTCCCCTACGTGGAGCCTGGGGTGGACCTGGCGATTGACTGCATCAACTGCGATGGCAGCGGCTGCCGGTCGTGCAAGTACACCGGCTGGCTGGAAATCCTGGGCGCGGGCATGATCCACCCGCAGGTGCTCATCAACGGCGGTGTCGATCCTGAGGACTACAGCGGCTTCGCTTTCGGGGCCGGTTTCGAGCGGATAGCGATGCTGCGACATGGGATTGACGATATCCGGCTGTTCTACGGGAATGACCTGCGGTTCTTGCAGCAGTTCTAAACGAGTAACACGTGACACGTAACACTTAACTCGTAAAGAGGATATGAAAGCCTTGAAGTACGAAGAATGGGAGCAGCAAGTCCATGAGGCTATTCGCGCGGACCGACTTCGGAACGTTAGAGTTTATCGGCTGGCTCTCTTTGCGTGCGACTTGGGTTGGAAGGACCTCAATAAAATCTTGGCTGACCGCCGGGCGAATAGCCTGGCAGACCAGCTTTACAGGGCGATTGGCTCCATCAGCGCCAACATCGCAGAAGGTTTCAGCAGAGGCACAGGCAAAGATCGAGCGCGCTTCTATGAGTATGCACTGGGGTCCGCACGTGAGAGCCGAGACTGGTACTACAAAGCCCGAGGCATATTGTCGGATAGAGTTGCCAACCATCGCATTGAACTAATTAGTGAGATAATCCGACTACTCCTCGTCATAGTGCCTGAGCAACGAAGCTCGTCACTGAAAGAAACCGGAGAAGAATATACTGTTGAATTGAACCTCGATAGCTACGAACTCTAAATATTACGAGTTACGTGTTACGAGTTACGGAGGAAGATCATGCCGATGAGAGCGCCGCTCTCGTGGTTACGGGAGTACATTGATATAAACGTGCCGGTGGAGGAGTTGGCTCGCCGCCTTACGCTCGCGGGGCAGGAGGTGGAGCACATAGTCCGTATCGGTGCGGAGTGGGAGAACATTTACACCGGCGTGGTGGCGCGGCTGGAGAGGCACCCTAACGCCGACCGGCTGAACCTGGCTACCGTGGAGTACGGGGCCGGGAAAGCCATCACGGTGGTGACCGGCGCGCCCAACATCGAGCAGGGGCAGAAGGTGGTGCTGGGGCTGGTGGGGTGCAAGTACCTGGACCAGCACGTCGAGCCGCCGAAGTGGTCCACCCTCAAGCCCGCAAAGATTCGGGGCATCCAGACCGAGGGCATGGTTATGTCGGAGGCCGAGCTTGGGCTGTCGGAGGAGCACGAGGGCATTATCGTGCTCGACCCGCAAACGCCGCTTGGCCTCACCGCGCAGGAGGTGCTTGGCGACACTGTGCTGGAGATAGATGTGACCCCGAACAACGGGCGCATACTCTCGATGATCGGCATAGCCCGCGAAATAGCGGCCCTGTTCGGGGGCGAGGTGCGCTATCCCACGATTGAGTGGCACGCGGAAGGGCCGCCCGCGCAGCAGATGTTGAGCGTGGAGATACACGACTCCGACCTGTGCGCTCGCTACTCCGGCGCGGTCATACAGAACGTGAAGATTGGGCCTTCGCCGGCGTGGATGCAGCGTCGACTCGCGCTCGCGGGGATGCGCCCCATCAATAACATCGTGGACATCACCAACTACGTCATGCTGGAGATGGGCCAGCCCCTGCACGCCTTCGACTACGAGGCGGTAGAGGGGCGCAAGATTATCGTTCGCCGCGCCAGGGAGAGGGAGCAGATTGAGACGCTCGACCACGTACACAGAACGCTAGACCCCAACATGCTCGCCATCTGCGACATCAACAAGCCGGTGGCGCTCGCGGGCGTGATGGGCGGGGCCAACAGCGAGATTGGCACTGAGGGCACGGCCACGGTGCTGCTGGAGTCGGCCCACTTCAACCCGCGCACGGTGCGCCGCACCGCCCGCCTGTTGAAGCTGCCGTCCGAGGCATCCTACCGCTTCGAGCGCTGGGTCGATCCCACCCTGACCGTGCCTGCCATGAAGCGGGCGGCGGAATTGATGCGGCAGCTTGGCGGCGGCACGATAGCCGAGGGCTACGCGGACGAGTACCCGCGCCCCCCGAAGCCGAGGCGCATCCACTTCTACACCGATGAGGTGGAGAGGCTGCTGGGCATACCCCTGCCACCCTCGGAGATAGCCAGGATGCTGGAGCGGCTGGAGTTCAAGGTGGACCTGCCCCACAACGCCGACGCGGTGGGCAAGTACACCACCATGCTCATTGACGTTCCCTCGTACCGCAACGACGTGACCATACCCGCCGATGTGGTGGAAGAGGTGGCTCGCATGGTGGGCTACGACATCATCCCCGAAACGATGCTTGAGGGCAGGCTGCCGCGCCCGGAGGTGAACCACTCCCGCGAGAGTGCCGAGGACATAAGTGACATGATGCTGGCCTTCGGCATGGACGAGGTGCTCACCTACTCGGTGACGCACAGCGAGTCGTTGCGCAGGCTGGCGGCCCTGGAGGAGAGCATAGGCAGCCAGGGTGCGGAAGGCGCGGAGGAGCGGCCCCGGTACCGGGCCTGGGATGCGGCTCGCCCGCCGGTGACCATCGTCAACCCGACCAGCAGCAGGCAGGACGTGATGCGGCCTACCATGCTGTCGAACATGCTGGACACCCTGCTCATGAACATGCGCCTGATGCCGGAAGCGCCGGTACGCATCTTCGAGCTGGGCAAGATATTCGTGACGCGCACCGAGCAGGAGGTGGAGCAGCGGCGGGCCGAAATCGAGCGGGAGCGGGCGCAGTACCCACGCCTGCGCAACTGGCAGCCGGTGCAGGGCGAGGAGCGTCTGCCGCTGGAGTTGCGCCGCCTCACAGGGCTGATGTCGGGGCCGAGAGAACCGCGCTCGCTCTTTGTGCAGGCGGGTGGGGTAGCGTCCCAGCCCTGGCATGGGGAGGAGTTGGACTTCTTCGACGCCAAGGGTGTGGTGGAGGAGATGCTGCGCCACCTGCACCTGCAAGGAGTGGAGTGGGTGCCCGCCGACGCGCCGCTGTTCCACCCCGGACGTGTCGCCATGCTGCGCGCGGGGGGCCGTGACCTGGGCGTAGTGGGTGAGCTACACCCGGCTGTTCTGGCGGAATGGGACATACCCGCCAGACGAGTGGCGGCGTGGGACCTGGACGTGGACGCTCTGGTTGAGTCGGTACCTGAGCGCCACATGTACAACCAGATCAGCCCCTACGTGCCGGTGCGGCAGGACATGGCCTTCGTGGTGCCCGCCGATATGGCTGCCTCTCGTCTAGCGGGGGCCATCAAGCGGGCGGGCGGGGCGAGTGTGCTGGACGTTACGCTGTTCGATATCTACACCGGCCAGCAGGTAGCTGAGGGGCAGAAGAGCATGGCGTTCGCCGTGACCTTCAACTCGACCGAAAAGCTGCTCACCGAGGAGGAGGTAGCCCGCGTCCGCCAGCGCATCGCCCGCACGCTGGAGCGGGAGTTGGGAGCGAAGCTAAGGGGATGATCCGATAGATCAAGGTAGACCGATAATGGTGCCTCGGCAAATCCTCAACGTAGGACAAGAAACAAAGCGGCTCATGGTGCTACGCACACCGTGAGCCGCTTTGTGTCGCCACAATATTCAATATTCAACTGCCCTGAAACGAGTATGGAATACCCATTATGTTTGTGGAACAGAGATTTCTAGTCGTATAAGTGGGTGAAGCCATCTTGAATCACTCCAGCTATGAGCCTACGACGGATTGCGAGGAAATCAAAGTAATCCATGTGCTCCCAACCTTGAGGTAAAGCGTGCCAGTAGCGCATACGCTCTAGCTCCTCAGTAGAGAACCGGCTCGCAAACTGTGGGTAATAGACGGCAGGAGGGGTATCCGACACAGAAATATTATCAAACCACTCCATTAGAGCGAAGTTAGCTATCTGGTTTGTATTCATGGTTCCTGAGATGCCTTCCCTTGTAAGATATGCCTTCGGGAAGAGGTGGTGGCGTTCCACTGCGGACTTCTGCGCTTGCATCGCCGGATTCAAGAGGTCGCCAATCTTCACCTTTGAAAACAATGCGCGTGCATCGAGCAAGATAAGCGCCGCGTAGTACGCGAAAAGCGAGGGTGTGCGTGCCGAGGAGGTAGCAAGATTATTCGGAAGGGTGATCTTCCAGTAGTCCTCTGTCAGAGTATCACTTATGATGCGCTCTAACAGACTTACGAAATCGGACTTACTTTTTACTTCTCGCAGGCGGGCCAGGTCTTGCTCCATCATGGTTTCAGGACTGGCAGAATAGCGTGCTGTCAGAGACGTCATGAAGAACCACCGGGCGATGACATCACGCAAGGTAAAGTGGTCCACGCCGTATTCGTGTTTTCCCACGAGGAAGAGAGTATACGAGTAAAGAAGGGCAGTCTCAGACGTGATCATATCGCCAGAGCGATAGCCGGCGCGTAGCAGTGACTTGAAGAACTCAGCCCAGTTTTGCAGGTTGAGCACTCGGTCTTGGGCGCGTTGGAGAATAGCGAACTGGGCCTCTCGACGTTCGGCAGCGACGATGCCAGTGTCTAGGTCTTTTCCACGCAGGAGACTGTATACATGCTGGAGTCGCGCGCGATGGAAGCCAAGACCGACCCCAACACGTAGCAACTGATCGGGCGCCGGCTTGATGTAGGGATTGTAAGGCGAAGTCGCAGATGAGCCTTGAGGTGGATTCTTTGCAGCCCGACTGAATTGCTCAAGTTGAACGCGCCCCTGTTCCCAAAATACGGACATGAGCGTTAGTATAAAATCAGCTTGATTGAGCTTAACACCCTCGCTATTAATGCGCACGAAGATGTCGGCTACTGCCTCTTCGTCTACAGAAGCTGCTACTTCAAGAGCGGTAAATGGATATTTCTGAAGGTCGTAAAGACGGTCTAGATTCTCACTGATCGTATCGTGCTCCTCTTCAGATACCTCACGCCGCGAGGCCAACCCCACCAGAAACTTTTTTATAAGGTTGTAGCTACCCTTTCCAGAAGACCAGACAGTAGAGATGTCAGCTATGAACTCAGGGTCTTTGCGAATGGCGGCATCAGCTACCTCGAACTTGGCATCACGAGGTCGGAAAGCAATCTCAATGCGGGTTTCACGGTAGTTGTGATCTATAACAGGTTTGCCACGTAATACAGCATAGAGAGAAGTAAGCCTCTGCTGACCGTCGACTATGAGCAGTGTCGGCACACTATGAGTCTTTGGGCCAACACCTATGGCACGCGCTCCCTTAATGCCCGCATTCTGCCAGAAGAGAAGGTACCCTACAGGGAAGCCCCGATACATAGAGTCAAAGAGGTCTCGCACCTTAGTAGCAGGCCAAACGAATGGGCGCTGTATATCAGGTAAGCCAATGTCTCCGATGTCGATGTAATGTAGTAAGCCGGAGAGCTCGTAGTCGACGTGTTTGAAGACAGTTCGGGTATCACTCATCAGGGTTCACTCTCCTCACAATAGAGGTCGTTTCGGAAGATACCTTCAGTCTAGCGGGTTTTTACTGAATCGACAACCAGTCTTGTTCACCCATAGGTTCCAAACACCCTCACGTGCTGCTTATCCACCCTTAGACCGAGTAAAAGACCTCTAGCTTCTCCTTGTTCACGACGACCAATTCCCTCTGCCAGGGAGTGTTGGGGCGCACTATCAGGTAGACCGTGGCCTTGGTGATGGGGATGAAGGGGTCGTGGCCCTGGAGGAGGCTTTCGAGGGTGGCCCCGGCAAGCAGGTGGCACTGGCCGTAGATGATGAAGGTGTCGGTCAAGGCGTAGCAGGGTACGGCTTTCTTATGCACGTAGTATTCGCGGCCGGGGCCGAGGCTTTGCGTCTGGCCGGCGGCCTGTGGCTGCTGGGTCTGCGGGGTCTGCTGAGGCTGCTGAGGCTGCTGAGGCTGCTGAGCTTGCTGGGGTATGGTGGCGGCGAATTGTATGTGTTCTCGACCGACGTACACAGGCGTTGCCATATTCTGCGGGCTGGTGCTCGTCTGGCCCAGTGGGGTGACGGTAGCGCCGTTCACGGTGAAGAAGTCGCGGTCGCGCCGATTGATGAGGTCGCTGGTGCGCTTGAAGGGGCCGGATATCGAACCCTGTATGAAGAGGCGAGCGGTGTATAGCTCGACGTTATGGCTGATTGGCCCGGCGGGCATGGACGTGTACTCTTCCATGATTCCTTCCCACAAGTCAGGAGTGGTTGTGCATTGGGGAGCGCGGTTGGGTTATAATGCTATAATCCCTGCGTATTCCATAGGTTATAGCAGGGGCCAGGCGCAGTATTGCCAGGATTTGACCGTTATCTTACCACACGCTAGAAGCCACGCCTAGATGACAGAAGAGTTACAACCCCGCCCCCAAAAGTCCCATAAGCAAGGCGCGGGAGCCAAGCAGCCCCAGGCAAGTCGCGACCCCCGGCGGCAGTATATCCGCCTGCACAGCGACGAGAACCCTTACGGCTGCTCATTGCGCGTGCAAGAGATACTCGGGTCGTCCGACCAGTACCACCTGCCCGCCGACCCGATGTCCACCGACCTGCGCGGGGCGCTAAGCGAGTACACCGGCTTCGTGCCGGAGCGTATCGTCGCGGGGGCGGGCACGGTCGAACTGACCGAGCGGATGCTGCACGCCTTCCTCGACGCGGGGGATGCCGTTATCGTATGCCCGCCTTCGCTGCCGCAACACAACCTGGCGGCGTCCAGGGCGCGGGTTACGCTGGTGCAGGTGCCGCGTGACGAGCGGTTCGAGGTGGACACCGACGCCGTCCTGACCACCATGCGCAGGCAATCGAACATCAAAATGGTGGTGCTATCCTCGCCCAACAACCCCACGGGCAACATCACGCCCCCCACCGCCGTAGTGCGGCTGCTGCAAATGGGCGTGTGGGTGCTGGTGGACGAGAGCTACTTCGAATTCGCGGACCGCACGGTAGCGCCCCTGGTGGCCGAGTTCGACAACCTGGTGGTGCTGCGCTCCTTCAGCCCGTGGGCGGGCCTGCACGGCCTGCCGGTGGGGTACGCCCTCTGCTCGACCAGGGCGGCTGCCCGGCTGCAAAGGCTCACACCCCCCGGCTCGTTGAACCGCGCCGGGCAATTGGCGGCCTTTGCCTCACTGGGCGACCTGGAAACCCTCCAACAGCGGGTGCGCCGCATGCGGCTGGAACGCGGGCGCATGTACCGGCAGCTACGCAAGCTGAACCTGATGCAGCCCTACTCCTCAGCCGCGCCGTTCCTCCTGTGCAAGCTCACACGTGGTACCTCCCACCTCGTCCAGCGCCACCTCCAGGACGACGGCATCCTGGTAAAGGGCATATCCGACCGCTGGCTCGCCAACCACCTCCGCATCAGCGTCGGCCTCCCCGAAGACACTAACCGCCTGGTCGCCAGCCTTAGAACGCTAGCAGGAAACCCGGAGTTGTGATTGCGAATTGCGAATTTAGTTGCCTAACGGGCATGCGGCTGGCTTACGATAAAATAGATCAAATTCGCAATTCGAAATTCCAAATGTCCTTTCTTCTTTCCTATCTCCTTGCTGCTGCTATAGGCTACCTGGGGTACCGAGCGCGGGCGCTCTCGGCGTCGGGTGCGGTTGCGGCTTGCTTGGTCGGCGGGACGGTGTTTGGATTCGGCGGCATGTCGGCTGCCCTGCTGCTGGTGGCCTTCTTCGTTTCGTCCACCCTGCTCTCTTTCTACAGGGCGGGCGACCCTGCCAAGCATAGGGCCTCCGAGACGTTCGACAAAGGCGGCAGGCGGGATGCGGCGCAGGTCGTAGCTAACGGTGGCGTGGCGGCGCTCGCGGTCCTCCTCTTCTACTTCTTCCCGTCCGTCTACTTCAGCGGGGCGTTCGTTGGGGCGCTGGCGGCGGCCACTGCCGACACCTGGGCTACGGAAGTGGGCGTGCTGAGCAAGCAAGGGCCCCGCCTCATTACCACCGGGGCGCGGGTACGGGCGGGCACATCGGGGGCTGTCACTCTGCTGGGCAGCGCGGCGGCTACTGCCGGGGCGCTCTTTATAGGGCTGGTTGCCGGTTTGCTGGGACGCTTTCCTGAAGGCATGTATTTTCCGGTGGGTTCATTAGTGGCAGTGGTGGGCATCGCGCTAATTGGCGGCACGGCAGGATCGGTCGCGGACAGCCTTATGGGAGCGACCATCCAGGCGAGTTACTATTGCCCCACCTGCGACAAACCGACTGAAAGCAAGGTACATCGGTGTGGCACGCGCACTACCCTCACGAGAGGTTTTGCATGGGTCAACAACGACCTTGTGAATTTGGCTGCGACAGTGACAGGTGCCCTGGTGTGTGGCGCGGTGGCTTTGGTGCTCTTGTAGACCGGAAACGCTGGTGCATTTGCGCATACGCGATGTTATAATACGCATCATCCAGACGGACTAATATCGACCCGCATCGTTAAAGCTGAGTAGAGGAGCGAACGCTATGGACGACAGATACACGGATACCCAGGCGACAGGGGCACGCTCGGCTGAAGAGGCAGCCTGGGACGAGGAGTTCAACAGCACCAGGCAACGTACCGGCGTGGGCAGCACCGTGGGAGAGCTTGCCCGGCTGACGGTGCAGGTGCCGGGTGCGGTAGCCTCGATGACCGCTTCGATGTTCCCCCAGGACACGCGCAGACACGCCAGGGCTGCCATGCGAGAGGGGTTTCTCGCCGTGCGCTCGCTGCTAGGGGCAATCGGTGACGGCATAGAGGACGCTCTATCCGATAGGGACGCGCCCGCCTCCACGCGGCAACCCCTCACCACAAGCGGCCCTCCGGGCACCTGGGGCACCGCTCCCTCCGCCACCGGCCCCCTCACTGCCACAAGCTCCAGGGCGCGCCGAATTGAGATATCGGACCTGGACTCCACGCCCGGCACTTCAGCAAGCACCGATGAAGATGACGCGCCGGACGAGCGGGGCCTGCGGGCTGAGATAGATTACTAGGCGCGAGGGGTAAGAGACGGAACCGCCAAGACGCCAAGGACGCCAAGAGCGCGCCAAGGTGAAGCAAGGTGTTCTATGCAGAAGGACCGGGGTACGACAATATGTACTCTGGTCCTTTTTGTATCCTCTAAACCTCTATACTCTTAGCGTGGTCCTTGGCGTTCTTGGCGTCTTGGCGGTTCCGTCTCCTAGCTGCCGGTAGGGCGAACAGGGGAGATGCCGTCGAATGCGGCGGGGAAGACTTTGCCGGGGTTGAACCGGTTTTCGGGGTCGAGCGCCCACTTGATGCGCTGCATCATTTCGAGGCTGGCGGCATCGAGGCTCTTGTGCAGGTATTCGCGCTTGAGTGAGCCGATACCGTGCTCGCCCGACAGCGTGCCACCGAGCGCGATTGCCGCCTCGAATATCTCCCTTGCCCCCTGCTGGACGCGCGCCATCTCTTCGGGGTCGCGCAGGTTGCACAGGATGTTGGGGTGAAGGTTGCCGTCACCGATGTGGCCGAACAGGGGTATCACCAACTGGTGACGTGTGGCTATCTCCGTCACTTTGGCTACCATATCGGGGATGTGGGCGCGTGGCACCGAGATGTCTTCGCCCAGCTTGTTGGGCTTGAGGCGAGAAATGGCGGGAGAGACGGCTCGCCTGGCCGCCCACAGCGCCACGCTCTCGGCCTCGGTCTCAGCTTGCCGGACCTCCATTGCGCCACCCTGGCGGCAAAGCGTCGCAATCTCAGTTAGCTCGTTCTGTACCACGCGGCTGTCATTGCCGTCCTGATCGATGAGCAGGATGGTCTCGGCGGCCAGGGGCAGGCCGAAGGGCTTATAGGCTTCCACCGCCCGGATGCAGAGGTTGTCCATCATCTCCAGGGCGAGGGGCACGATACCGGCCTGGAGCACGCGGTTCACCGTTTCGGCGGCGTCTGACAGGCGGTCGAATATCGCCATGACGGTGCCACGGTAGCGCGGCCTGGGGATGAGGCGCAGGGTAATCTCGGTGATGACGCCAAGCGTGCCCTCGGAGCCGACGAATAGCTGGGTGAGGTTGTAGCCGGTCTGCACCTTCATCATCTTGCCGCCGGTGCGTATGATGCGCCCATCGGCCAGTACCACCTGGAGGCCCAGCACGTAGTCCTTGGTGGTACCGTACTTGAGGCAGCGTGGGCCGCCCGCGCTGGTCGCCACGTTACCGCCGATTGTGCACTGCCGTAGCGACTGAGGATCGGGCGGGTAGAACAGCCCCAGCTTTTCGGCTTCGGCTTGGAGGCGGGCGTTTATGAGGCCGGGCTGCACTACCGCGACCATGTTCAGGCGGTCCAGTTCCAGCACGCGGTCCATCATGGTAGTGTTGACCACGATGCCGCCCTGTGTGGGCACGGAGCCACCCGCCAGCCCGGTCCCGCCGCCGCGAGGCACCACCGGCAGGTCCATCTCCCTTGCTATGCGCACCACCGCCGAGACCTCTTCCGCCGTGAGGGGGGAGACCACGGCGTCGGGCCTGTGGCTGGCCCAGGTGCCGTCGTAGCCGAACACCGCCAGGTCTTCAGGGGTGGCGTGCACCCTATTGGTGGGCAGCACATGCCGAAGCCTCTGCACGAGGGGAGATATGGCCGTATCGCTTTTCCTGGTCCTGGTAGACATAGCTAAGGAAGCGAGAGACTTACCCTGCTTCAGTTGTCGCTCCATTCTTGTTGAACGTCCAGCAGTTTCCAACCGTCGGGGGCGGTGTCGTCGGTCTGGAAGCGGTAAAGGTTGCCTTCGGCGTCGCCTATCCCCCGGAAGATGCTGCCCCGCACGGCCACTATATCGGTGCCTTCAGGAGCGGCCATGATTTCGCCCAACGTGACGAACACCCCGCCATCCTTCACTTTGCCGCCCTCTTCGAGGGGGCCTACCGCGTCCGCGAACTCGGACATGAAGTATTGCCGCTCCCCATCCACCGAGTCCATGTACCTGCTCAACGATTCGCCCACTGGCCTGGCGTGCTCGGATTCATCGAGGCGCTCGCCCTGCCCCAGGAACGGGTTCAGGTAGACGGTGGTGGCCGCCTCCCCCCTGACAAGACTGAGCACCACCAGGCCGTAGATAGTCTCACGGTCGTCTTCGCTGACGGCAGCGGGCACGGCGCTCGGCGTTTGCCTGCCTGAGCCGGCCACCACCTCGGTCATGAGAGCGTCGGGGAGGTCGATTGCGGGAGATGTCTCGGCGGGAGGGGACGTGGCGTTGGCAATGCCGCCGGGCGCTGACGAGCCGCCGGTATCGCAGGCGGACACCAACAGCGCCAGGCCAAGCAGAGGGACCGCAACCGCCCTCCACCCCTTGAGTACCCGACCTCCAACCAACCTCATGGCATGACGCCCCTGACCCGAACAAAGAAAAAGCAGTGGTACAACGTCACTGCTATTCTACACCAAGGCTCGGGGGCTTGCAGAACGGCCTGGTCGGCAACTACAGTACACCTCCTGCTCTTTGCGGCGGCTATAGATGGCAACAACGAACCGAGGAGGGTATGACGATATGCGTTATTTTTAGCGGTTAGTGCATATGAAAAGCCCCGCTAAATGTTGACCTAACAGATACCGTCTTGTAAGATGGTGCCGTCTCAGACAGGAGGCCACGGGGGCTGGGTGCACTGGCCAGGAGGTTGTAGTTCCTCCTGCCTATTTACTAGTACCGAGTACTGAGTACCGAGTGCCGAGTGGCGGTTATAGAACCTGAGGAATATGAAAAGCGGCTGGTGCGAACGCCAGCCGCTTTTTTGTTAGACCATGTTTGATAACCACCACTCGTCACTCAGTCCTCAGTCCTCAGTCCTCAGTCCTCAGCACTACTTCTTAGTTCCGCCATGTCGAGGAGGCCTTCGAGGGCGTAGAACTCGTACATGCGCATGAGGGCGCGGCTTTCGGGGTCCATGTGCTGGTAGAGGGCTTCGGTGAGGCCCTTGCGGATTTCGGGCGGGAAGAGCTTGGCGAAGCGGTTTTGCTCGATAGCGATGAAGAGCTTGTAAAGGTCGAGCAGGGCAATGGTGTCGATGGGCAGTTCCTGGTCGGTCATGCGAATCTTGCCGACGTGCATGCGGGTCTTGAGCTTGTTTTCGCGGCAGAAGCGGTTTAGCTCGTACTCGAACTCCATCGCCTTGCGCGAATAACCGTACATCACCAGCTTGATATAAATGGCCTCCACCGTGTAGCGGAATAGCTCCATGACGCGGTGCTTGTTGGGGGGCACAGGCTCGACCAGGCCGAGGCGGGTAAGTCCGTGCAGCAGTTTGGCAGTCTCGAACTGGGTGCGCTGTCGTCTGCGGGCGATGGTCGCCACGTCGCTCACGCCATCCACTATAGTGAGCACGTCGCGGGCTTCGTCAGATAGCGGTCCGGTGGCGGGGCGGGGCAGGCGGCGGAAGGCCATTAGCACGGAAGGCACCACCGGAGCGATCTTGATCCACTCGTCCACGCGGCGGGTGCCCTCGATGATGAGCTTCTCGGCGCTCACCGACACGGGCGTGCCGTCGGCCTTTACGAGCAGGTCGCCCTGGAAAGTGAAGCGACAATTGCGCCAGAGGAACAGGGTGTAGATAGTGGCCTCAAGCATCTGCTCTTCGCACCAGTTCAGGTCCTCCATCGTGACGAGGCGGTGCTGCAAGAGTAGCTGCGCGGGATCGGGGCCACTGCGCTCCTGCTGGGTGAGGTTGCCGGTATAGCCGCTGGGGGGCGTGAACACCTCGATGTCGTCGAAGTTCTCCATATTAGGAGCGGTGTTGCCCGAGTCGAGGTTGAAGGCGTCGGCGTACGCGTCACGGCCCCTGGCGCGATCGTTGAGGCCGCCGGTGGTGGGCGCTTTGAAGTGGCCGCCGTTGCGACCGACCGTCGCGCTCATGCTGGCCGGGGACTCGCGCTCGGGCTGCATAGGTGCTTCTTTTTCGGTGACGCCGAGCACGCGCTTCCAGTCGTAACCGAAGTAACGCTGAAGCTGCATTGGGTTGAGCTTACCGGCCTGGATGAGAAGGTCAACCACGCTCGGCAAGCGGGTAGCGGCGGCGATGTAGCTGATGCGGCCCTGCTCGAAGCAGATGGTGCGCGTATTCCAGCCCTGGATGAGGGTGAGGGTGCCCGTCTTCTGGGTGAAAGACAGGGTCTGCAACAGATCGGTCAGGTTGAATAGACCGATCCGCCCTTGCAGGTCGAATTCTTCTTTCTCGTGTGTATCCATGAGGGTGCCGTGCCTGGTTACCGGGCGTGCCGCGAGCATAGGGGTAGAAGTTGGAGTTGTGGGCGCAAATATACCCGCGAAATGCTCATAACGCCCCCCATCATAGTAACAGCAAGCGAGGCCCTTAAGGAACGGGAAAATGGTACTAGGCTCGACAGCCATCATGGTAGCACCGAAAGTACCATGCTTGGTGGCCCACTTAGTAAGAGACGGAACCGCCAAGACGCCAAGCACGCCAAGGACGCGCCAAGAGAAGAACGGTTGAACGGTTGCACCGCAGAGACGCAGAGGACGCAGAGGTTACGCGGGGAAGAGTTGAAGGTGTTCTTTGTCATGCAGCATCGTACAGCACGATGTAACCCTTACCTTTGACGAACAACCACTATCTCTGCGTAACCTCTGCGTCCTCTGCGTCTCTGCGGTGAATAATCAATAAAACCTTGGCGCGTCCTTGGCGTCCTTGGCGTCTTGGCGGTTCCGTCTCTTACTAAGGTGGCTGGCGCGGGTCGCTTGACGGTACATTGGGGGTGCTCTATACTGGAAGGTGGAATAACAGAATAGCTAAGCAGACTTTCAGGGCAGGGTGAGATTCCCGACCGGCGGTAAGGCGAATGTGGTAGAAAGCAGTTGCCAAGCCCGCGAGCCGCAAGGCAGACCCGGTGAGAAGCCGGGGCCGACGGTACAGTCCGGATGGAAGAAAGTCGAACGAGCCGCACGCGCGGTGGCATGTCTGTAGGCGGGGCCGCGCGGTCGAAGGCCGGGTCATCCCGGTGTTCGCGCATGGGGCTGTTCGCTATTCCTATCCTCTACCCTGGTAGCTGCAAGGCAACCGGGGATTTTTTATGGGCTACGCAGAGACAGAGACACCCGCGCCACAGAACGTGAGTGGCTACAACCGCATAAGTGAAGCTCCTATCGGGCCGAGGAACGGGCACCCGGAACAGGATGCCGTCCTGCTCGCGCCGGGTGAGCCGGACAGGGCGCGGGCCGTACGCACTACCCTGCTGCGGGCCTTCGTGGGGCTGGTGGCGCTGGTGGGGCTGGTGGTGGTCTGGTGGGCGCTCGTGGTCGTGGGCAATTACCCGCCGTTCATTTTGCCAGCCCCGTTGGACGTGGCCGAGCGGACCTGGAGCATGCTGCTTGACGGCTCGCTGTGGCTGCACTTCGGCACTACCACGCTCGAAGCGGGGCTGGGCTTTGTGCTGGCGCTGCTGGTGGGCTTGCCGCTGGGCTACCTGCTGGCGCACAGCAGGCGGCTCGAGCGGGTGATTAGCCCCTACATCGCGGTCAGCCAGGGGTTGCCGGTGGTAGCCATCGCGCCGCTGCTGGTGCTCTGGTTGCAAGACGACCTGGCCCGCAAGGTGGTGATTGTCGCGCTGATCGTGTTCTTCCCGCTGCTTGTAAACGCCATCGTGGGGCTGCGCGGGATTGACAGGTCGATGCTTGAAGTAGCGCGAATATCGGGCGCGAACCGCTGGCAGACGATCTGGTACGTGGAACTGCCGTTAAGCCTGCGGGCGCTGCTGGGGGGTGTGAAGCTGGGGCTTACCCTGTCGATCACGGGCGCGGTGGTGGGGGAGTTCGTGTCGTCAGGGGTGGGGCTGGGGTTCCTGCTCATCCTGGGTAGGGGGCTGTTCGATACGACGCTCATCTTCGTGGGGCTGGTGTCGCTGGCCTTCCTTACGGTGGTGGCTTACCTGGGGGTTAGCCTGCTGGAGAAGTCGCTGATTAGCTGGGAGTAGTGGTTAGTGGTTAGTGGTCAGTGGTTAGTGGTTAGTGGTTAGTGGTTAGTAAAGGTTACAGCGAACAAGTAATGAGGATACAGGAGAATACATAGAAATGTATAACAAGCTTGGCAAACACATAGCGGTGCTTGTGGCAGTTGCGCTTACCCTGTCTGGCTGTGGCGCTCCGCAGACTGGGTCGAATACGCCCGGACCGCAGTCAGGAGAGACAGCATCTCCTGTGGTGGAGGGCACACCCGCCGCGCTCACGAAAGTTACTATCGCGCTGGGCTACGTACCGGACGTGCAGTTCGCGCCTTTCTACGTGGCGTTGCACAAGGGGTACTACCGCGATGAAGGTCTGGATGTTACGTTGCGCAATGGCATTGTGCAGGACCTGGTTGGGGAGCTTGGCACTGGGGCGAACAACGTCAATTTCGCGGCGGTGTCGGGCGACGAGTTGATCCCGGCTAGGGCAGCGGGAGTGCCGGTGAAGTACGTCATGACGTGGTACAGGCAGTACCCGGTGGCGGCGGCCTCCATCGTGGGCAAGGGTCCGACGCTCAGCAGCCCGGCGGACCTGAAGGGCAAGGTGGTGGGCATACCGGGGCCGTACGGGGCCAATTATGTAGGCTTGCAGGCGCTGCTCAAGGCGGGGGGGCTTACTTTGCAGGACGTGCAGATCAAGAACATCAACTTCACGCAGGCAGCCAGCCTGTCGGTGGGGCAGGTGGATGTGGCGATGGTGTATGCCGCCAACGAGCCGACGCAGCTTCGCAGCCAGGGCTTCGAGGTGAGCACCCTGCCGGTCTCGGACTACGCGCAGCTTGCCTCCAACGGACTTGCGACCAACGAGAAGACGCTGAGTGAGGACCCGGACCTGGTGCGGCGGGTGGTGCGCGCCACGCTGAAGGGCATCGACAGCACGGTGAACGACCCTGAGGGGGCTTTCCAGGAATCGCTAAAGCAGGTACCGGAGCTAAGCAAGAACGAGAGCACGCAACAGCTTCAGCGCCAAATCCTCACCGAGACGGTCAAGCTGATGCAGCCCAAGCCCGGCGACCCGGCAGCCAGTCAGCCCGCAGGCTGGGTGGACGCGGACGTATGGACGAAGACCCAGGACGCGCTGTTTGACTTCGGCATCATCAAGAAGAAGCTGGATGTTAGGGAGATGTTCACGAACGAGTTTGTGGAGTAGGCAGTGGGGGCTGAAACGTGAAACGTGAAACGTGATGCGGCTCATGTAGTTGGTTCGTGAATACGACTCACCTGGGTAGGGGGAGCAGGCTCCCCTCTGTCATCCTGAACGTAGTGAAGGATCTCAAGAAGGTGGGTAGGGATGATGCTGAACGTCAGGAGCTACGGTCTGTAGGTTCTGCATAGGGGTAGGGGCGGCATCTGAGATCCTTCACTGCGTTCAGGATGACAGAGGGGAGTATGGTCCCACCATGCGAGCGGTATCACATTCACGTGACATGGAACATGAGTCGCATCACGTTTCACGTTTCACGTTTCAGCCCCCGCCGCCCCGCAACTCATTCCAGACGTAGCGCATGTTCTCCAGGTGGGCCTGGAGGTGGGCGAAGTCGTCGTAGAGGTCGGCGGCGACCTGGAGGAGGCGGTCCAGGGGGATGCCGGAGGCGGCTGAGGTGCCTACATGGCGCACCAGGGAGCTGACGTAGTTGCGGTCGTTGTCGATACGGGCTTTGATGGCGCGCTTGCCGGTGGCGGGGGCACCACGCGAGGGTATGGCGAGCCTGGCGTCGAGGGCCTCCACTGTTTCCAGGGCCTGAAGATAGGTGTCAATGCCGCCTGAGAGGTTGGGGATGCCTGCGCTCGCTTCCGGTAGCAGATCGCCCGCCAGTAGTATTCGCTCTTTCGTTTCGTAGAGGGCCATGCGGGCGTGGGTGCCGGAGAGTGGTATGGCATCCCAGGCCGGCATGGAAATGGGCAGTGGAGTGCGACCCTTGAACATATCGGGGGAGAGTAGAGGCAGGGTGGGCCAGGCTGCGGGGCTTTCGGTGGGGCCGGGCACCGGCTCGTCAGACCGCGCGCTGCCGGTCAGCACCACCGCCTCCAAGTCGCCGCCCATCTCGGCCACGAAGCGATTTACCGCGTCGGGGAGGCCGGGGTCCACGACCACCGCCCCTGTATCGCCCACCAGCACGAGGAAGTTACGCCCGGAGGCATCCCCCTGGAAGAGCCACACGCCGGACACGACCTCATGGGCTTCGATCAAGTTACGCTCCCCTAAAGTAACACGTAACGCGTAACACGTAAAAGCTTCAATAGCATTACGTGTTACGCGTTACGTGTTACGACTCCTTCTCATTGCCTGCGGCGCAGCACGATGTTGACTACGCCGTTTTCTTCTATCTCGGTGCCTGCGGCGGGGTCGGTGCGTAGGACCGCGCCGGGTGGGACGCTCTCGTTCGGGTCGTCTTCTTCTGTGACGGAGCCTACCGACAGGCCGAGGGCTTCCAGGCGTTGTTGTGCGAGTTCGAGGTTTTCGGTACCTCGCAGGTCGGGCACGCGCTGGCTCCTGCCCAGGCTGATGTAGATGGTCACGGCCTGGCCCGACTTGACGCTGGTGTCGGCTGGCGGGTCGGTCCTGGTGACTATGCCTTTGAGCACGGTATCGCTGCCCTCGTAGGCGATTGTCACCCGCAGGCCGGTGCTCTCCAACACGCCTCGCGCCTCGTTAGGGTCGGTGTTGGTCAGGTTGGGCAGCTTGAACGCGGGTGGGCCACGGCTGACGCGCACGGCTACCTGGCTCGTCTGCTTGAGGATGGAGTTTTCGGGGGGGTCTTGCTGGGCCACCACGCCTTCGGGCCACTCCACGCTGTCTATGCGCTCCAACTCGATCAGTTGGAAGCCGCTCTGCCGCGCTACCACGATAGCGTCCTGCACCCGCAGACCTACCAATTTCGGCACGGGCACTGATTGAGGCGTGCTCGTAGCGGTAGGGGTGAGGGTGGGGG
>JALZHI010000108.1 GCA_030913985.1 Chloroflexota bacterium
GCTCGTCATCATCGTTGCACGCTTCACCAGGTCCTCCACACGGGTACCCACCTACTATCTGGCGGCATGCTAAGCACCTGATGAAGGTGTAGAAGGTGTCGCCGGGCTGCACGTCCGCGAACTGGATGGGGCATGCTGTGGCTGTTGCCATTGGTGTGGCCGTGCGCGTGCTCGTAGCGACAGCGGTGCTCGTCCTCGTAGAGGTCCTCGTAGCCGTACCTGTGCCTGTGCTTGTTGGCAACGGCGTAACAGTGCGGGTTGGCGTCGCCGTCATGGTTCGGGTCACCGTGGGTGTAGAAGTGTTCGCCAGAGGTGGTGTTGTAGTAGCTGTCCCCGTGTTGGTGCTGACGGCGGTAGGTGTAAGCGTACTCGTAGGTACAGCCGTAAACGTACCGGTGCTTGAAGCGATTGCCGTTCCAGTCTCTGTGCTGGTGCTGGTCGTGGTTGCCATAGCCGTTTGTGTAGCTGTTCCCGTAGCGGTCTCAGTGACCGTTTCGGTGACCGTTTGTGTAGCTGTCTCAGTGGCGGTTCCCGTAGCAGTCGCAGTCGGTATAGATGTCTCCGTACTTGTGCCAGTCGCCGTAGCCGTAGATGTGCCAGTCGCAGTCGGCGTAGATGTGCCTGTAGAGGTCACTGTGGAAGTAGAGGTGCGTGTAGGAGTAGCGGTGGCACAGTTGAAACCCGTGCCTGAAATGGTAAGTGTATACGCACATGCAACAGAGTCCGGGTCTACCTCATGCACTACAATGGCATAGGACGACCCTGGAGGTACGTTGAACGCGTACGTATGCGTCGATCCGGTGATAACTCCTGAATCGGCCACATAGTTGTTTGCTATGTTCGTGGGATCGTAGTTGCCCAGGTATGCGACGCTGTAGATGTCCCCCATGCCGCAATCGCCAGTCAAGCTCACATTCACGCACAACGTAGCCGCGGTGGTGTTCGTGAAGTTGTGAACGTCGTAATTACGGGCAACAGAATCGTATTGTCCAGGGAACGCCTTTGGTGTAGGAGCCGCGCAAGTGCTCGGGATCTCATCACGTAACACACGCCCCACCTGAGTAGGGTCGCTGCTGAGAATAGTACCGGCTACCGTGGTTTCGGTGGCGCAGGCCGTAGGGCTAGGCGTTAGTGTAATAGTGGGTGTGTTGGTGACTGTAGGAGTATTCGTCCGGGTTGAGGTCTCTGTGGGCGTGTTTGTAGGTATGGGCGTTAGTGTGCCCGACGGGGTGTTGGTGATGGTTGGGGTATTGGTAGCTGTTCTTGTTGCAGTGGGCGTATTCGTGGGAGTAGCTGTAGCTTCTGCATCCGGTGCATACGCCTGTCCATACGCCCCGGAGCCTGCCGGAATACCCAGGGCCAGCCCTTGGGCTGCACGCACTGGGGCCGCTAGAACGCCTGCGCCTGCAGACTGCTCCCCAAGCGCAAACCCGGCCCATGCTAAAAACAGCAGAATTAAGGCCGCGGGCACTGAGAGCCAGGCCCACCGCTTGCCTTTTGCTTCCCTCACAGGTTCCTCGCTTTCTTTGCTTTCCTTGCTAAGAATGATGAGAACGACACCTCTTGATCATGCCAGTGCGCCCATGCCACGTTAAGATGTACCGTTCACGGTTACAAGATAATGAGATTGCAGACATCAATAGGTCACTGCTCTAAAACATGCCGAGCGATGCGTCCTGGAGAGACGACTATCAAGTACAGGATTGAGAGCGTTACGTAATCTTACCACATTAGTCATTTCGATAGCTAGTTATATAGTAGGGCAGGTATGTTGAATCAGCACGTTATGGATCGAATCCCCGCCCCCGAACCAACAAGATAAGCGCGACCAAAGCTGCAAATCACGCCACCCTCAGCTTTATCGGTTTCCGGTCAACCACCTGAGTGTGAGAGGCAGGCTATTCATTCGGGCTTTCCTTCCTGTTGGCGTGGAACCGGGACAGGTCAGCGGGCGCGAGGAGTCGGGCAGGGGACTGGCGAAAGCACAGCCCGTATGGTATAATTGTGCGTGAGACGCCCCGTGTGAACGGTGGCTACCTTAACAAACCAAACACGACAACAGAGTTGGGCAAGGCCATTGTGTGCCAGTGACCGCTGCACGCGAGTGTAGAGGAAAGTCCGAGCTGCATAGAGCGGGGTGCCACGTGAAAGCGTGGGCGGGGCCGGTCGTGGGTCCTGACAGTCCAGATGGGCACCTTCTTTGAAGGTGAGAGCAACAGAGACGATACCACTCTCCGGAGTGGGGTGAAAAGGGCAATCCTCCCTGCAGCAATCTCCGAATCGACCGCGGCGTCGTGCTATGCATGGCGTGAGAGGTGGCTCGCCAAGACGGTCGGAGGCGAGAGCAGCTACCAAGGCGACGAGGTAGCCGGGTCCGCAAGGGCCTGAGAGAGATGGTCACCAGTACAAAACTCGGCTTATTAGCACATGATGACCCCTACCAACTCTACCGATTTTAGGTTTCGGATTCTTGATTTTGTTCCGCAACATGTGGTATAAAATCGGCATCTGAAGTCGAAAATCGTTGTGGTGGCTGTAGTTCAATGGCAGAGCGCTTCACTGTGGATGAAGATGTTGTCGGTTCGAGTCCGATCAGCCACCCCCACCGGGGCCTCCTTATTGATGGAGGCCTCTTTTTGTTGCGCATACACCGCCACTACAACGCTGTGCGGCGTGATAGAGCAGGTTACATGCGCCATCTGCTATGACTGATCCAGACTTCTACTGGCTAGCAGGATTACTCGAGGGTGAGGGGTCGTTCCTGGCAGGTCCGCCTTCTGCACCCAACAGCCTCCGAATTGCTCTCACCATGACAGATGAGGATGTGGTGGCACGGGTAGCGGCGCTGTGGGGTGTGGCATATCATGAGGTCAGGCAGCAGCGCTCCCGTGTGATGGGCTGGAAGCCGAATTACTATGTTCACCTACGCGGCAGACCAGCGGTTGAGTTGATGGAGCGACTGCTGCCGTTCATGGGTGAGCGCAGACAGCAACAGATTAGGCGGGCACTGGAGAGTTATAATCCCCACTTGAGGAACAAGCTGCTTCCTGAGCAAATCGCCGCAATCAAGGTCCAACTTGCTGAAGGTCGCAAACACAGCGAGCTTGCTAAACAGTACGGCGTTCACAGGTCAACTATCAGCCATGTCAAGGCAGGCGTAAGGAAAGCATACAAGTAGGCCATCGCGTACTACAGCCAGTGCTCCACGACAAACATGTTTAGCCTCAACGACCTGCACATAGGTCACCTGCAAGGCGCTACGATGGGCAGCCCGGAGGCTGGACACGACAAGGCTGACAACGCTACGTCCTTGAGCGCAAACCAGGTTACATTTTGAGGTCGCGATCCGGCTACTTCGATTACTTCAAGGAAGATCTCGAACCAGGCTAAGCGCCCCTGTTCCCCTGAAGCTCCACAGGCATGCCCCTGGAGTGGCTGACGACAATGTCGGCGGATGAGTGATTTTGGATTTGTTTCGAATTCTCCTCAATCCAAAATCCAAAACCTAAAATCTAAAATCACGGTATCCAGCCTTTGTCCTTCATCGTACCCACACCCAGCAGGCCGAGGAGCACTTCGGCGGGGGTGCCTTTGTACTCGGGGTGGTACTCGAAGCGGGCGCGCTCGAAGTACTGGACCGTGTACTCTTTGCCGTCGGTGGGGCTGACCTCACGGATCTCCTCGGAGAGGGGGTAGCCGAACTGCGCCAGGCCGCCGTTGCGCTCCCAGTAGCCGAGGAAGCCGAAGTGCAGCGAGTGGCCGGTCTCCGGGAAGTAGACGTGGCCGGGCGACGACTCGAAAGGCGCGACACCCGCGAAGGTGCGGCCCGTGGTGAGGTCGGCACCCAGCCTGCCGAGCAGCACGTTGTATGGCGGCTGGTTCTCGGGGTGTAGCTCGAAGCGGTTGCGCTCGAAGTACTGCACTGTGTAGCCGCCTTCGGTGAACGCCTCCGTCAGCGGGTAGCCGAAGATAGCCAGCCCGCCGTGCGCCTGCCAGTACTTGAGGAACTCGCCCGTCAGGTTGTGCCCGGTCTGCGGGAAGTAGACCGTGTTGGCATCAACCTGCGCGGGCGCTTGCTCCACGGCCCTGGGCACCACCGAGAGGCGATAGCTGTACAGCGGTGCCAGGTTGATCCTCAGCCAGTCGCCGTTCAGCGTGGGTTGCGAAGGCACGGCTGGCCGTCCGGCGGGGTCGTTACCGGTGAGCACCACCTTACCCAGGTCCTGCGTGGCGATGCCGAATATGGTCGGCAGGTGCAACTCGGAGGTGGCTACGTCGGTGGCGAACAGGGTAATGGTGCCGCCCCTGGTGCCCACCACAAGTTGCGATGGCGCGTTAGCCTGGAAGGTCAGGTTGGTGCTGGTGTAGACCTTGCCGCCAGCAACCAGCGCGTCGTGAGCCTTGTACGCGAAGTTGACCGCCGACGAAGCCTCCGAGCGGAAGTCGGAGAAGGTGCCAGGCGAGTGCCTGCCGAACAGGTCCGACAGGTGGCGCAGGGCGTAGGCCGTGAGCTTGGGCTTGCCGTCGTTGTCGAACAGGCCGTAGGAGTTCTCGGCTGGGTTGTCGCCCGCCGGGAAGTTGTTGAGCATCCACTTGGCCCCGCCCGCGAAGCCCCGGCTGTACAGGTATACCCACACCGCGCTCTCAAGATTGGCCGTGGTGCGCGGGTCGTAGCCCGTTACGCCGCTGCCGTTGCGCACGGCCCCCGGGTAGCCGAACTCTTCCAGCATCACGGGCTGCCCCGCGAAGGTGCGCCGCAGGTTCTCCAGCACCAGGAAGGTGCCGTTCAGGCCAGCGTAGCCGTGCGAGGTGAAGCGGTGCACCGACTGGAAGTCAAGCTGGCGGTTGGACGGCATCTTCGCCAGCACCACGTTGCTGTAGCCGGTGGTGATCGGCCTGCCGGGGTCCGCAGCGCGCACGGTGGCGATTTGGGAGGAGACCCAGGCACCCATCGTCTCGTCCAGGGCGCGCAGGTAAGGTGCCCAGGATGCAGCCTCCGGCGAGTCGAGGTAGTCGAGCGTCGTGGTGTTGGGGTGGTCCCTCACCCAGGCGGCCCCGGCGTTCAGCAACTCCAGGTAGAGCTTGTAGTAGTTGGCTACCGAATAAGCCTGGTCCTCGGTCATGCGGGCGGGGATAACGGACCGGCCCTCGCTGCTCTGCCTGTAGCTGGCAAGGTCGGCCCTCGTCACGCGCTCGCCATAGGTGGAAACGGTGTCGGGCACCTGCAATGGCACGGTCAGGCTCACGCTGGAGTAGATAGCACCTATTACGTCGCTGAACTGCGGCTCGTTCTTCACGTCATAGGCCAGTATTGATGGCTCTTCCGCCAGGTGCGCGGCTATTTTGCCGTTCAGGGCGGCGGCCCTGGCTAGGTCCGGCTCGGCCCAGTCGGTGAAGGTAACAAGCAGGTAGAGGTTGTGTTTGCGGGCGAGCGAAGTGACCGCGTCCAGCTTGGAGAAGTCACCGGCGTTGATGTCGTCGCGTAGGGGCTTCTGGACGAAGATGCGCAGGGTATTGATGCCAAAGGCGCTGGCACGCGAGAAGTCCTGCTCAATCAGCCCAACGTCGAACTTGTCGTCCTCCCACATCAGCCAGGCACGGTCCACCGGCCCCTCGTAATTAGCTCCGACCACAAACAGCGGCTCGCCACCGCGCGGGGCGATCCATACTGGCTGCGGCAACTCCTCGGTGGCCTGCGGTGTGGCGATGTTCACCTGCCGCGCGGAGGCGGGTATGAGGCTCGTGGCAAGCAGCACGAGCACGGTGAAGATGGGGAGGAAGGTGCGCTTTGCGGTGGTTGGGGGATTTCTGTGATGCATGAGCCATACCCTGTGCTTATGTGTCTGTTCCTGTTACCAGTTCTACATAGATGTGCCGCTTGTGAGAGTAACGTGCGTAGAGCCGTCAAGTTGCGTCCGAAAGGGCTTGAGATGCTATATGAGCACTGTCACCGGACGAGGTGCTGCGATTAAACGGTTGTGCAGCGTCATGCGAAGGACCACCCCGGGCGATTGATACAGTAGAAGGAACAGGGTAGCAAGGACGACGCCCGGCAGTAGTGGCGGGTTGCAACATCGTACGAAGGACGACGCCCGGCGATTGAAATCGCGGGCTACACAAGGCAAAGTCCCCTCCGGGGACTGGTTCATCTCATCAGATCTTATGAGGTTCTATACGGCGTTCCAGTCTGCCCTTCGGCAGACTTTGCATCGTGTAGCCCGCGATTTCAATCGCCGGGCGTCGTCCTTTGCCTGCTGTTCCTTCTACTGTATCCCTGCATCAATCGCTGGGCGGCGTCCTTCGCATGATGCTGAATAACCGTTCAATGCAAGGCGTCGGCTGGCGATTCTGCTGCTTGACCTGCTAATGTTACCAAGTCCATTTACTCAGCTTAGAGGCGAAGCCACCCCAATCTCATGGCAGCACAGACGGCAAGGACTGGGAGCGAAGCAGGTCATGCTCCAATCCCAGTCCTCGGCACGCCCAGCCTAGCTGCCGCTACACGGGTATCCAGTAGCCGCAGAACTCTTCGTCAAGTCCCCGGCAGGATACCTCCTGTAGTTCGAGCGCCCGGCCCGTGGCCCACTCGATCCCAGCGGCCAGGAAGCCGGTGGTCACGTTGCAGTGGGCGTTGGTGAGGCGACCGTAGCAGTAGGGGCAGGTCTCGATGCCGAACAGGTAGCCGCCCTCTCGCTCCTCGAAGTAGGCCTCCATACCCATGCGGGCGTGCGCGTCGGCAAGCTCCATGAGGATGGTGCGCAGCTTCTTGTCGGGCGACATGAGCTTGAAGGTGATGCCTTTCATGGCTACCATCTTGCCCTTCATGGCAAGCTCCTGCCGGAACATCTCGCGACCCACCTTGTACTCCATCGAGTCGACCGCGTGAGTGTAGAACTCCTCCATCGCTTCCGAGAAGGCAGAGAAGCGGGTGTAGTTGATGGCGGGCGTCTCGTCGGGTTCGAGGTCCAGGCCCTCAAGCTCCTCCAGCTCGGCCATGCGCAGCATCGCCGCCAGGCCGCTGGCACCCGTCACCTTGTCCACCGCCTTCATCAGGTTGTGAAGGGCGATGTTGGTGACGAAGCGCGGGGCTAGCTCGTCGTCGGTCTCCAGCACCTCTTCGCGGTACTGGCGGTCGTTGACGGGCGCGGCCTGGGGGTTGCGCTGCAGCCGGTCCAGCGTCTCACCGGACACGGGAGCGGTCGGCATGTTGGCGCGAGCCACCCGAGTGTTCGGGATGTTCGCGGCCACCGAAGTCCAGCTTGCGGGCTGCTGGGACTGCTCGCCGGAGCGGGGCAGGGGCACGGCAGTGCCTACCGAGGCGGCACCGGACTGGCCTTTGATCAGGTTGAGGAGCGGCTTGGGCTTGGAGGTCTGCCAGTAGGGTTTTACCCGCTCGGCGGCGGCACGGGCCTCATCGATCTCCTTCTGCCGCGAGTCCAGCCACTCGATGCCACGCAGCGCTCTCGCGTTGTGCGGCTCGATACGCAGGGTGCGCTCCAAACAGTAACGCACCTGCTCCGGCTGGTCCACGACGCCGGACAACCAGAGCCAACCCTCGGCGTTGCCGGGGTCGAGGTAGACCACGTGGGCCAACGTCTCGCGGGCCAACTCGCGCTGGCCGCTCATGGCTGCCTGCTTGCCCCGCACCAGCAGGTCGGCGATAGAAGGCATTTGGTTCGATTGGGCCTGTAACATCTCCGTGCTCCCCTACTCTGGCTCTTGGGTCCCTGGCTGTGGGCTTGCGCTTCCAGCTACGGACCCATCCGGCTCACCCTGCCGCTCCCCTGGTCGGTGTAACGCCTGCTGGTTTTGTGCCTGCGAGGTCGTTACAAGACCATATTAGCACACAGGATGGGACTTGTGCGGATTATGCGCATAACGTGGGGAAAGGCGGTGGATGTATGGTGGAGATGCTAGCTGTAACGCAAAATCACGCGCACTATGCGCAGGGGAGGATCTTTGAGTTTTCCACAAGACAGCTAGTTGATGCCGAGCAATCTTAGAAGGCTAGGGGGTTGGGCCGAAATATGGGACGTATGATGCCGCTTATGCTAACGTTTATGGGCATGAAGGTTCTATTCAGGGCTGACAAGGAATAAGGAGAGTATCAATCCCGGCAAGAGGCAGTGCGTGTCCGGAATGACGACCATATGAAGCTGATTGAGTAGCTCTGGGCTATGTGCTTGAAAAAAACTTAGGGGGATTCTCTTTCTCTGATTTAGCAATCCGATGTAGATAATATAATTGTTGAATTATGTAAACTAAAAACGCTACGGCCACACTGAGTATCATCGCTCTATTTAAAGGCCAATGCCAAGCAAACTTAAGGAAAAGTAGAAGCCCCGCGCCTGTGAGCATAGTGTTAATCAATGCAATGAGACCAGGTAGAGTAGAGAGAGTATGGCCCTGCCGGAAATAACCGCGCCCGTGAAAAGGGAAGTCATCGTGAGTCTTACGCACAAAATGATCCTCCAAGTCTGGATAGCTTTGGATCATATAGCGACGAAGTCGAGCGAGGCCACGATCAAGTACATCTAATTGCTTTGTTCTATGTATTGTCCGGTTGAATGTCAAGAAGCCAAATAGCAATAGCCCAACGTAAGCGTATGTACTCAGCCAAAAGGCAACGTCAGCACTTCCTTGTCCCAACCATTGATGAGCCAACCCGATTCCTGCTGACACGCCACCAATTACAGTTAGATACAGCTTTAGTCTGTTCTCCCCGAAACTAGAATAGAAAAGCCTGTGCTCTTGGAGAGTCTCGTATTCCGCTAAGACAATGTCTAACTCGGACGGCTCTTTAGCAGGTACTACACTACTGTTCGTCGGAGGTATTTGGTTAACGCCTGTATTTGGCTGAGCAGTTGTTAAAGGTGTCCTGCCATGATTCATGGTCTCTAAAGCTCCTAACAAAAGACTGAACGTACATCGATTACCGGTGGACAATCCTGATCTAGGGGAACATGTCCTGTGGTACATGAGCGGTAACTGCGTCTACAACCTCAGCGCAGGTACGCTCCTTAGGAAATCCAGCACCAACCTGTTGAACTCCTCCGGCCTCTCCATATTGGGAACGTGCGCCGTGCCTTCAATAACCACCTTCCGAGCGCCGGAGATGCCGCCGGCGTATGCATCTGCCATCGCGTGCGCACCGGAGGTGTCGTACTCGCCTACCAGCACCAGCACCGGCACCTTTATCTCACCGAGCCGCCCCGCCGCCGGGGGGTCGAGCACGACGGGCTGGCCGCTGCCGTAGGGCTTGCGGTAGTTCTGGATGCACATCTGGCGCACCTTCTCGCGCACCCGCTGGTCGCCCTGCCCGCCGGGACGCCCGAAACCGTCAACCCACACCCTCACATCAAGGTCGGCCACGCGCTCCCAGTCTTCCTTCGTCTCGGCTTCCTCCATCTCCTCGAACGCCTGCTTTCTCCTCTGAGGTTGGACCGGCTTCGTTCTCCCAGCCGCCGATGCCTGCGCCGACCAGCACCAGCGCGGCCACCATCTCAGGGTGCTCCAGGGTATAGTCGGTCGCGATCTGGCCGCCACGAGATACGGCGATGATGTAGGTCTTGTCTACGCCCAGGTGGGTGAGCAGGTCGTGTATGTCCTGGCGGTTGCTGTAGCCCCGGTCGAGCAGTGGGGTGTCGCCGTAGCCGCGCAGGTCGTAGCGGATTACGCGGTAGCGCCTGGAGAACTCGCCCCACTGGTCGTCCCACATGCGGCGGTCGGCTATGCCCGCGTGGACGAGCAAGAGCGGGTGTCCCTCCCCCGCCACTTCGTAGTAGAGAGGCCCGCCCGCTGCCTCTATGGTGCCGCCGGTCGCCTGGCCTGAGTTAGTCATTGTGTAACCTCCTGGACCTTCGCTGGAGGGTGCGCCTTCCCGATGTGGCGGACAAAATCACGTAACGCTGGCGTGCCGCGCCTCAAGTTCCGCGACGAGCCGCTTTGGTGCCACCGCGCGATAGCTCTCCTCTATCCATTCCAGCAGCATATCGAGGGGCAGGCTGTCGTCCGGCGTCAACTCGGCGCTAATCCAGCCGTGCTTGCCCAGACCGTAACCGGCGGCCTTGGCGAAGGACATCATAACCGCGTATGGGCTGGTCTCAGGTAGTTTTACCCCAGGTAGAGCCGCTTGTCGAGGTGTTCGGGCAGTCCGAAGAACACAAAGATCTTCTTGTTGACCTTGACGACGCTCTCGCCCCAGGGGTGGTCTTCGTATGCGCCTGGCAGGCTGAGCGCGTACGCCTTTAGCTGCTCGTGGGCCTCGCGAAGGTCGTCACTCATGGTCGCTCCTTGTGAGTACGGCTGACGAACGGCTATTATCTGCCCTTTAGCGACCACATGTAGGACCAGCCATCCATCTCCGGCGGCGTGATACCTTGCTGGGTGAGTATGGTGGCGATGTGAGAGCGGTGCTCGGTCGCGTGGTTGATGGCCTGGAGCAAGATGATGCCGGTGGGGAATTCGACTTTTTCACCCTCCCACTCCACCTGAAGCGTGTCGGACTCCTGTACACGGGGCGCGTCTCGGATGAGGCCCTCCCCCGTAAACCGCAGTGCTTCAGCAAGCTGCTCCAGGGTTGGCACTTCGCCCCATCCGGTGCGGTCTACTTCCTTGCCGGTGAGCCTGCGATAGTAACCGGCCTCCGCACGCGCTATGTGGACTAGAGTATCGCGTATGGTGCCGTAGGTGCCTGGAACGGTGGCGTCCAGCACGGCGTCGTCCAGGTCGCGACAAGCCTCCATCAGCCGCATGTTGGCCCAGAGGTTGTGCTGAAACAGCGTTTCGAGTGGTTGCAAGTGAGACTCCTTCCCTATGCTAGACGCGCCCATGTGAGGACGAACAGCTAACTAACGGCCCACTATAACATAGCCGTTGCCGTCGGGGTCCTTGAACTGGGCCTGCACGCCCCAGGGCTGCTCGTTAGGGTCCTCGGTGATCTCGACGCCCTTGGAGCGCATGTCCTCGACGGTGCCTCTAACGTCGTCGGAGTAGAAGGAAACGCTGCTGAATTGGCCCGGCTGCACGCCCGGCTCAGAGGCCTTGTAGAGGTTGATGGTGGTCTGGCCGTCGGGTGCCTTGACTTCGATCCAGCGCTCGCCTTCTCCGTAAGGCACGTCCATGGTCTTCTCGAAGCCGAGCTTGTTGACGAAGAAGTCTATCGCCCTGTCCTGGTCGGTGACGTTGACGGAAACGACGGAAACGTAGTTGAGTGCCACTGTCTTGCTCCTTATGGGGATATGTGTTGGAGGGTTTCAGGGGCGGAGTGGTAGAACGTTTGTTCTACGGCATTATAGCTGAGACAATAGCAGAAAACAAGGGAGGATTATAGGGTTCTCGCAATTATGATCCGCATTATCATGCCAATGAGTGCCTTGGCTGTTAGAAATAGGCTACGCATTTGGAAACTCATGGAATGATGTGCCAGTAAGCAGATAAAACCGCTCTCCAGTAGTAATCTACTTCTGCTCACGAACGCTCACGTCGTCGGCTTCCACTCCCTTGCCTTTAGTATCAGGTGCATTTTCCGAGGTCTCATTCTGTGTAGTTGTAGACAGTTGACGCGCCTTCACGCGAGGTGTTTTAGAAGGATTGACGACGTTTTGAGGCAAAGTGGGCAAGGCCCGCACAAGGTTTTGCTGGGCGTCTGACATAACCTTGATTTGGGAATCTATTGCAGCAGTCAGAGTGGCTGTGTTAGTCCGATCAAGAATGTCACTTAATGCACCTGCAGTAGCCTCTTGCTGTTGCTGAAGTACTTCGAGTAAGGGGTGCGGCCCGGTTAGCCAATCAACAAACGTCTTAACACCTTCTATGTCACGTATCTTCTTGTTCGCTGCTCTAAGCTGGTCGTTGGTACTGCGCAACTCAGCTAGTTTAGCAGCGTCAATATCTTTTTCTTTTAGTAGATCGTTCATTTTCGCCTCAAGTGTCTGGGCTTGGTTGCTTAATTGCTCACGCTCCTTTGTTTGCATTGACTGAGACTCAATGAAGTACATGAGTAAGGCAGCCAGTTCATCGGCAGCTCCACTGAGCAAGTTTAGAAGTCGCAACCACCGAAGAACAGTTGGATCCTCTGTGCCTACCGGATAACGCAACTCATGATCCAACTCGCTCCAACCTTCATCAAAAAGCGTACGTACCTGTATCTCTGCCTGATGGACAACCTTGGTCGGAGCAACTGTGATTTGGTAATGCACCGAGCGATAGGGCTTAGTCTTATCTATTACGCAATTATTTTTCTCGTACATTTCCTCCCATTCAGGTGGATCACCTTCCCTTAGGTGAGCTACAACAGATTCTCCTTCTTTGAGATCCCAAGTCTTTCGGATAAATTGGTCGATAGGCAACCAACGTTCACGAGTTAAGTGAAGAACGCGCACACCTATGAGATCCGTTACTTGGTCTTGATAGTTATCGGGGGTAAACACTCTATCAGGATAGTCTTTGCGCTTCCTGATTATCTTGCTCACAAGGTGCAAGGGATCCTTTATACGTACACGTGTCGAGTGCACAAGTTGCGACGGGGCACGTTGCAATGTGGCACTTATGAAATTTGCTACTGACTCTAACTCGCGTGTACGTTCGCTGTGTCTGCGGGCTATCTCCTCTAGATCAGCCCAGGGCAACCCAAGTCTCTTGAATTCCTCTTCAGTCAACTTGTTTTCTAGGAGGAGCGTCCGCCTAGTGTGCTCAGTGAATAAAGCCATGCTAGAATGCTGTGCTTGGTCTGGAGAAGGGACGAGCACAAGGTCATTGTCCATCAACGTATCTCCTAAGTTATGTAGGGCCTCAGATTTCTCCGCTCAAACCAGGCTGATGAAACCATTCGGCACACGTTCGTGGCAGCAATTGCAATCTATATTTCCTACTGTTAATGACTAAGACGTATGGCACAGTAGTCATTTCAGTTCGTAGGCAGCAGAGTCCACCTGGATCCACGTAACGCAGAAACGTGGAGGTAGAGCGTTATGGTGTGCCTTACCTCCACGTCCCAGAAAGTCAACAGACGGTTAGCTACAACCCGTCGTGCTCCCGCAGCTATCGCACTTCAAGCAGGTGCCGTTGCGCACCAGGGTGAAGTTGCCGCATTCGGGGCAGCCTTCGCCTTCGTAGCCCTTGAGCTTGGCTTCGGCGGCTTGCTCGCTCCGGGTCGGTTCGGCTTTGACCATCACCATCGTCTGCGTCAGCACCGCGGTTGGGGCCTCTACCTTGGCGGCTTCGGCGTGGCCGTTGGTGTGGCTGTGGCCGTTCCCGTTGGTGTGACCGTTGCCATTGCCGTTGCCGTTGCCGTTCTTCAGAGGCTGAAGGTGAGGCGAGGTGCCGGTGACGGTTGTGGGGCCGATGTTCACCTGCGGCTTCTTGGTCAGGTCGGGTACCGTGTCGCCACGGTTCGCCTCGTAGCCCTCCGGCAGGTGAGCCAGGTCGAGCCGGTCCAGGTAGCAGATGGCTAGCTCGCGGAAGATGTAATCGATCACCGAGGTGGCGTTCTTGATGTGGTCGTTGCCCATCACGCGCCCGCTCGGCTCGAACCGGGTGAGGATGAAGGCGTCCGCGTACTCCTCCAGCGGCACCCCGTACTGCAAGCCGAGGGACACCGCTATCGCGAAGCAGTTCATCACCGACCGGAAGGCCGCGCCCTCCTTGTGCATGTCGATGAAGATCTCGCCCAGCCGCCCGTCCTCGTACTCGCCGGTGCGCACGTAGACGTTGTGCCCCGCTATCGTGGCCTTCTGGGTGTAGCCGGAGCGGCGGTTCGGCAGCTTCAGGCGGCGAACTTCTTGAACCGCCGACTCCGCGCCCACAGCCGCAAGCTGCTGCACGCGCTGTGTGATGGGTATACCGCCCGCCGTCTCTTCCTCTTCCTCTTCTTCCTCTTCCAATCCACCGATGGAGTTGAGGGGCTGGCTCAGCTTGGAGCCGTCGCGGTAGATCGCCACCGCCTTGAGCATCAGCCGCCACGACTTCATGTAGACATCTTCCACCTCGCCTATCGTGGTGTCGCTGGGCATGTTGATCGTCTTGGAGATCGCGCCGGAGATGAACGGCTGGGCGGCCGCCATCATGTGCAGGTGCGAAGAGGGGCTGAGGAAGCGGGTGCCTATGCGACCGCAGCGGTTGGCGCAATCGAACACGGGCAAGTGCTCGTCCTGCAAGTGCGGCGCGCCCTCGACCGTCATAGTGCCGCACACGTAGTCGTTGGCAAGCGAGATTTCGGCCCTGCTGAAGCCGAGTTGGGGTAGGATGCCCTCGCGGCTGCTGATCTGCTCGTCGGTCAGGCCCAGCGTTTCGCGGCAGAACTCCTCGCCCAGCACGAACGGGCTGAACGCGAAGCTAACGTCAAAGGCCGAAGGCATGGCGGCTTCCGAGCGTGCGATAGCGGCATCATCGAAGCCCACCGCACGTAGCGCCTCGTGGTCGATAGCGGGCGAGTTGGCGAGCGTCTTGTGCCCCACGACGTAGTTGACGATGTCCTCGATCTGCTCGGGGCTGTAGCCCAGGTACTGCAAGGCGGGCGGCACCGACTGGTTGATGATCTTGAAGTAACCGCCGCCGGCCAGCTTCTTGAACTTCACCAACGCGAAGTCAGGCTCGATGCCGGTGGTGTCGCAGTCCATCACCAGGCCGATTGTGCCGGTGGGCGCGATTACGGTCACCTGCGCGTTGCGGTAGCCCGACTTCTCGCCCAACTCCAACGCCTCGTCCCACGCCTGCTTGGCAGCGGCATGCAGACCGGCGGGACAATGTGAGGGGGAGATACCGGACGGCTTCACCGTGAGGTCCTCGTACTCCTTGTCGGCGGCGTAGTGGGCGGCGCGGCGATGGTTGCGGATTACGCGTAACATCGGTTCGCGGTTGGCCTCGTACCGCTCGAACGGGCCAAGCTCGGAAGCGACCTCGGCGGAGGTGGTGTAAGCCACGCCCGTCATAATCGCGGAGATAGCGCCGCACAACGCGTAAGCCTTGGGAGAATCGTAGGGGATGCCGAGCCGCATGAGCAGCGCGCCCAGGTTGGCATAACCCAGGCCGAGTGTGCGGTAGCGATGCGACAGGAGCGCGATTTCGGCGCTGGGGTACTGCGCCATCGCCACGCTGATTTCGAGCACCAGCGTCCACAGGCGGTTGGCGTGCCGGAAAGCCTCGATGTCGAGCACCTTGTCCGGGTCGTTGCCCAGGAAGTGCATCAGGTTGAGCGAGGCCAGGTTGCAGGCGGTGTCGTCCAGGAACATGTACTCGGAGCAGGGGTTCGAGCCGTTGATGCGGCCGTCGTTGGGGCAGGTGTGCCACTCGTTGATGGTGGTGTCGAACTGCACGCCGGGGTCCGCCGAGGCCCACGCCGCCTTGCCGATGCGGTCCCACAGGTTGCGGGCCTTGACCGTCTTGGCCGTCTTGCCGTCGGTGCGGCGGGTTAGCTCCCAGTCGAGGTCCTTCTGCACTGCGTCCACGAAGCCGTTGGACATGCGCACCGAGTTGTTGGCGTTCTGCCCGCTGACCGTGAAGTAAGCCTCGCTCTCCCAGTCGGAGTCGTAGATGGGGAAGTCGAAGGTGGTGTCACCCTGCTCGGCCAAGCCAATAGCGCGGGCGATGATGCCGTCCGGCAGGCCCGCCTGGCGAGCCGCGCGCACTGCCTTCTTGTACGCCTTGGTCTTGGCGGTCTTGTCGGCCTCCGAGGCCTGGTCCATATCGTGCCACGTCTGCATAATCGCGTTGAGGTTCTTGCGGCACTGGATGGAGCCTGCCACCAGGGCGGCCACCTTCTGCTCCTCGGCCACCTTCCAGTCGATGAACTTCTCGATGTCGGGGTGGTCGATATCCACGATCACCATCTTGGCCGCGCGGCGAGTGGTGCCGCCCGACTTGATAGCGCCGGCCGCCCTGTCACCGATCTTGAGGAACGACAGCAAGCCGCTGGAGCGCCCGCCGCCCGACAGGCTCTCGTTCTCGCCCCTGAGCGCCGAGAAGTTGGAGCCGGTGCCCGAGCCGTACTTGAAGATGCGGGCCTCGCGCACCCACAGGTCCATGATGCCGCCGGGGTTCACCAGGTCGTCCTGCACCGACTGGATGAAGCACGCGTGAGGCTGGGGCCGCTCGTAAGCGGAGGTGGACTTCTTCAACTCGCCCGCTACAGGGTCGAAATAGTAGTGCCCCTGGGCGGGTCCAGAGATGCCGTAGGCCCAGTGCAGGCCCGTGTTGAACCACTGGGGAGAGTTGGGCGCGGCGTACTGCGCGGCGAGCATGAAGCACATCTCGTCGTAGAAGTGGCGCGCGTCGTCCTCGGATGTGAAGTAGTTGCCCTTCCAGCCCCAGTAGGTCCAGCAGCCCGCGAGGCGGTGGAATACCTGGCGCGAGTCTAGCTCGCCGCCGTACCGCTCGTTCTCGGGCAGCCTGGCAAGCGCGGCCTCGTCCGGCTCAGAGCGCCAGAGCCACTCCGGCACGCCCTCTTCGGGCACCTTCTTGAGCACGGCGGCTACACCGGCGCGGCGGAAATACTTCTGGGCCAGGATGTCGGTGGCGACCTGCGACCAGGTGTCAGGCACCATTACGTTCTCGGCTTTGAACACCGTCGTGCCGTCCGGGTTGTTGATCTTGGACGTACGTGGCACGAAGTTCAGCTTTACGTAGGGGTCCGTGGTGTCGGTGAAATGGCGTGGTATGTGCATTCGAGACTCCTTGAAGCCCACTGCGGGCTTGCCTTTCTTTTTTTGCCTGCCGCTATCCCTGACCTTTCTAGATTCCATAGCCTTACCTTTACCCTTGCCGTTCCGGTTACGGTATCCGTTACCGTTCCCGTTATGCCTTGGCCTTGTTCGGCTTATCGGGCTTGCCGTTGGCTTCGGGTATGCCTGTGATGTTGCCCTCAGATGCAGCCCCAGGCTCGGCGGCCTCCCCCTGGTCGTGGGAGCCGTACATTGCCTCGCGCATCTCCTCAAGATCGGCGAAGTTGCGGTAGACGGAGGCGTAACGGATATACGCCACCTCGTCCAGGTCTCGCAGCTTCTGCATCACCAGCTCCCCTACCTGCGTAGAGGGCACCTCCGAAGCGCCCAGGTTGAAGAGTTGAGCCTCGATGTCGTTCACCGCCGCCTCGAGTTGGTCGGCAGACACCTTGCGCTTGGTAAGGGCGAGTGCCATGCCTTGGCGCAGCTTTTCCCGGCTATACTCTTCCCGCCTGCCGTCCCGCTTGACCAGGCTCACGCCGATACGCTCGATACGCTCGAACGTGGTGAAGCGGCGCTTGCAATGCTTGCACTGGCGGCGGCGCTTCACCACCTCGCCGTCTGAGGCCAGGCGGCTGTCGGTGACTTGCGTATCTTCGTGGTGGCAATAGGGACACTTCATAAAATCTCCATCCTGGGTGAATTAGCCACTATATATTGTGTCATGCAGAGTCTGCACCCAAGATGTTGTGCAGAGTCATATTATGGCACAAGATGCGGTGAGTCAATAGGGTTATACACAACATTTGGTAGCATGTGGAAACCCTCAGAGCCGTTTCCACAACATGTAGTATAGTTTTACACATCCATTATACACATTTAGAACTTCTGTGCTAGGTACCACAGTAGTATCTTAGAATCAAGCCTCGCTTGCAACAAAAAGAGAATGCCCCGGTTAAGGCGCACTCTCTTTTGAGGAGGAGGGTTGTTGTCTAAGTGATTAGTTGGGGCTTCGGGCTTTGAGCCTGGTCCGCAACACCAGGCCCGCGCCCACGGCTATGGCACTGAACCCTGCCATTGTCAGGAGCAGGCTTGTAGCATCAAAGCTGCCGGACTTCGGCATGCCGGCTGATGGCTCTAGGGCGTTTACGGTCGGCTGCTCTAGCGTATGGAGCACCAGGTTCACCGCGCTCCAGGCTTCGATAGCGCCGGGGTTGTTGGCTTCCGGGTAGACGCGTGTCTCGACCTGAAGGACCGGCCCGCCGCCACGAGGCGTTACGTAGAACACCCGCTGCGTCGAGTCGCCGCCGAACCAGTCCACCTGGAAGACCAGCGACATCTCCAGGCCGTAGAACGTGGCCGATTCAGGCTGCGTGTTAGGCCCACCCACGCCATTCGCCGCCTCGCGACCGGCAATATCGGCCTGCATGCGGTCGTAGCCCCACGCATCGAAATCAACGCTAGACTGCTCTCCCAGTTCCACGATTGTGATGCTGTAGGCCGGGCCGTGGAACATATCGGTGTCAATCTGCGGGCCTGTGATGAGCAGTCCCCGCTTCGCACCGTCGGTCGGCACTATCGTCGCGCCGTCGGGGTACTCGAACCTGGCGAACTGGCTCTTGAACTCCTTGCGCTCGACGTTCAGGCGATTGATAGCGTTCTGCCCGTTCACCTCGGTGTAGGGGTCTTCAAAATCGAACAGCTTGTCCGGCGCGCCCACACGCTCGCCGGGAGGAAATGCCGTGCCGGGACCACCTACACCCACCCACTGGCCATCCTGCTTGTGAAGGATAACGGTAGCGATGCCGGTGGGGTTCTTCTCCAGGTCCGCGTATACGCGAGCGGTGGCATAATCGCCGACAACCCGCGCGATCTCCACGTGTTCGATGAAAACTCCGGGTGCCTGCCGGGCGACGTGTCGCTCCACGGCGGCCTTTAGCCCGGCTCCCGAGTCGGCGGCTTGTGCCGCGTGGCTGAGTGTGGGGAACAGAGCCAGCCCGGCGACGGCGAACGCCGCCAGTGGTTTGATAAGGTTCTTAGGATGCATTGTTTTTTGAGGAACCTTTCTAGTTCGTGCTTTAGTGTAAATAGCATGTGTTTATATGCTGCCCTAATCTTACCTGGAGTACCCCACGCACCTCATCGGCCACATGCGGCATCGTCTCACGCAACCTTTGCAATACTGAGAGTAGGCCGTTAGACGCACCGCGAATAAGACGGAAACACATCACGCCTAGGACGCCAAGGCTCACACCAAGAACATGAGGACTCTGATGTAGACAAAGGCACTCTGGATCACTCCATCTGGGAAGGCCATCCCGTTGTACTTGAAGAACCAAGCCCCACCCTGTCATCCTGAGCGCAGCGAAGGATCTAAAGAAGCTGGCTAGGAATGCTGTTGAATAGTGCTAGCG
>JALZHI010000010.1 GCA_030913985.1 Chloroflexota bacterium
ATCCTTCGCTACGCTCAGGATGACAAGGGGAATAGGGTTCAAACTAACCAGCAGCCTCTATTCACGAACCAAACAGCACAAGCCGCATCACGTTTCACGTTTCACGTTTCAGATTTTCAATCTCCACCGGCTCCACATCCTCTTCCAGGTCGAAGCCGAAGACGCGGGAATAGAAGTAGAGCTCGGCTTCTAGGGTGCGCTTGATCGTCTCGGCCTTGCGGAAGCCGTGCTGCTCGCCCTCGAACGCCAGGTAGGCCACGGGCAGGCCCTTGCGGCGTAGCGCCTCCACCATCATCTCCGACTGGCGGGGCGGCACCGCCTTGTCCTCCAGGCCCTGGAAGAAGATAATGGGGCAGTTCAGGCGGTCGGTGTGGTGTATCGGGGAGCGCTGCCTGTAAAGCTCCTTCTGTTCGGGGTACGGGCCGATCATGCTGTGGTTGTAGCGCGCCTCGAACTTGTGCGACTCCTCGTCCAGGGCTTCCAGGTCGCAGATGCCGTAGTAGCTGGCCCCGGCTTTGAAAACGTCGCGGAAGGTGAGCGCGCACAGCGTGGTATAGCCGCCCGCGCTGCCGCCCCGGATGATGAGGCGGTCGGGGTCAGCATCGCCCCGTTGCACGAGATAGAGCGCCCCGTTCACGCAGTCGTCCACGTCCACCACGCCCCACTGCCGGTTGAGCCTGCGCCGGTACTCGGTGCCGAACCCGGTGCTGCCGCCATAATTCACATCGAGCACGCCGAAGCCCCGGCTCGTCCAGAACTGTATGCGCAGGTCGCGGGTGGCCGCCGTCTGCGAAGTCGGCCCGCCGTGGCTGATAACTATGAGTGGCGGCTTCTCATCCCCCGGCGCTTGATAGTCCCTGTTCGTGGGCGGGTAGAAGAAGGCGTGAGCGGTCAGCCCGTTCTCGGTGGGGAACTCAATCGACTCAGGGATGGAGAGATAGCCGGGGTCCACGTCCAGGCTGCTTGAGCGTCGTAGCACGGTAAGGTGCCCGCTGTCGAGGTCAACCTGGATGATAGAAGGCGGCTCGGTGGGCGACTTGGCGTCGGTGACTACCTGGCCGGGCATCACCTTGAGCGAAACACCAACGTCTGTGTAAGGTGTGTCTATAGTCGCGAAATCCAGCGTTTCGGTATCGAGACTCGCCAGCCGCCACACACCCTTCTCGGCGTAGGCGCAGATGATGCGTCCGGCGTGCTCGAAGCCGTAGGTTGTGGTGCCGAACACCCACTGCGGCCTGCCGAACTCGGCTTCCATTGGGTGTAGCGGCTCGGCCTCGCCATCCCGCAGGCGGTAGAGGTTCCACCAGCCCGTGCGGTCCGACACGAAGTAGAGCGTGCCGTCCGGCGACCACTCAGGCTGGAAGACCGACTCGTCCGGCCCGCCCGCCACCAAGCGCTTATCGACCAGCATGCCAGCTTCATCGAAGTCCGCCACCCATAGCTCGGTGCCGTCCCAGGGCATGTTGGGGTGGTCCCAGGCGAGCCAGCACAGTTGCCGGCCTGAGGGGCTGACGCGCGGGTTGGAGTAGAAATCGTTGCCGGCCATGAGCACCGTCTGCTGGCTCTCGCCACCGTGCCACTCGCCGCTGGCCGGCAGGCTCACTATCGTATTGATAGCCTCCGGCCCGCCCATAGTGTGGTCTTCGCGCACGCTGATGAGGCGCTGGCGAGTCGCGTCCACCACGAAGTCGGCGTAGCGGAAGTCCACATCGGCGGGCGAGATGGGCTGAGGCTGTTCGCCAGGCTCCTGGCGGTACAGGCGGCCATCCTGGTAGTTGGAGAAGTAAGCGGTGCCATTACGCACCGTGTAAGCGCCGCCACCGTACTCGTGTACCTTGGTGCGTACGTAGAACTCGGGCGGGGTAACCTCCGTCACCTCTCCACCCGGCGTGCGGCGCATGATAGCAACCCTACCCTTCTCGACGGGCCGCCCCTCGCTCCAGTACACGTCACCGCCATCGAGCACGACCTGCCCCAGCGACAGCGACCCCGCCACGATAGCATCGGTGGTGATAAGCGACTTCCACGACCCGTACGGGGCCACTTGCGGATTAGACAAAGGGGTGCCTCCTGAGTTCCTTGGTGATATGGTCCCATAGTTGTAACACAGCATTGTTGTGGAACCAAGCCCAGCCCTTGTCATTTCGAACCCTTCGGCTACGCTCAGGGTAAACTCCGTGAGAAATCTCGTCCCTCGCCCCTATGTTTCCTCTTTCTTACGGAAGAGAATGCCTGGGGAAAGGTGCTACAACGTGCTGAAGGACGAGATTCTTCGCTACGCTCAGTATGACAAAGTGGGGCTTGGTTCTCCAGAAGTTGCAGGTGCGCCCAAAGGAAGAGGGCACCATTCGCAGTGCCCTCTTCCTTCTTAGTATATGTGTCGCAACGGACCGTTAGGGGAACGTCTCTAACGAGCAGCCGTTGGCTGTGGGGGTATTATGTCCGCCGGTGGGCCGTCCGGGGGCACGGGTGCTACTCCGGAGGGCGGGCTGGCGGTGGGTTGGGGCGGTCGGGCCCCCTGTTGTGGCTGGACGTAGCGCCAGTTGTAGTATTGCAGGCCGACGTTGCCGAACTGCACCTGGTACTGCTGGACCTCGGCGGGATCGTACGTGAGCGTCCGCCGCTCGAATATCTGCACCAGCACGTTGCGCGGCTGCCCTGCTACCTCGGTGCGCGTCCAGTACGGCTCCGAGATGGGGTAGCCAGCGATGTACACCCAGTCCCACGGCTGCCCCTTGAGATAGCTCATGAAGACTTCGGGCACGTTATGGCCGGTCTGCGGGAAGAACTCTCCCACCTTCGCCGTGCCGCCGAGCGCCGCGTCCTGCGTGACCGTGCCGTCCTTTCCGAGCACCGCGTCTATGGGTTGCCCGGTGCGGTCCTGCGCCCTGCCCGCGTCGGTACCAGCCGCGAGCTTGTTGAAGGTGGCGTAGGTGGGTGCGTCGGCAGCCGGGTTATCGCCCGCCACCAGCACCTCGGCGGGCTGCCGCACCTCGACCTGGTTCGCTCCCGTGGCAATCTGGCCCGTTACAAGCTCCTTGGCGAGCGCGCCCGCAGTCACGAGATAGCGCGTGGGCTGTGGCGGCGATGGGTTGACTATCTCCATGCGGCCCTTGTCGAAGTAGACCACCGACATCTGCCCGCCTGGGGCCTGCACGAAAGTCTCGGTGCCGGAGTAGATGGCGGTCGGCCCCCACAGGTAGGGGCGGGCGGCCTGCTGGTTGGCTACGGGCAGGTCGGTGGTGCGCCACGCGAACCAGAAGCCGGCCATCGGCAGGTTGAGTCGGGTCCTGGGCCGCCAGTTGGCGTTGAAGCCGTCCACCAGCTTCTCGCCGCCGGAGCCGTCGGTGCGCACCAGCCACGACTCGTGCGTGTAGATCAACTGCCCTCCCTGGGTAGTCGTGCGGGAAACGCGCATGAGCATCGTCTTGCTGTCCGCCGAGAAGAAGGGAGGGCCGTAGTCGCTCACCTGGCCCGTGTAGCGCGCCGGTCGAGGGTGCGAGAGGATAAGCTGCGGGTTGCGGCCGTCGAAGTCGGCCAGGAAGAGGCGCTGGCCGTCCTGCGCGGCGCTGTTGATGGCGAAGGCCACCTTGCGAATGCCCGCCGACCACGACACACCGGGCCTGGCGATGCCTGCCTGCCGGAAGGAGCGGGCTATCGTCACGAACTCGCCGGTCTGCATGTCGAGGATGCCGTAGTCGATACCGTCGGTCATCGCAAGGTGGCGGTTATCGGGTGCCCAACCTCCCGCTACAACGAATTTGCCCTGCCCGTCGCCCTTGAACTGCTCCACCAGGACCTCGGAGCCGGGGCCGCCGGAGATGTGCAGAATGCGTCCGGGCCAACCCGTCGCGATCTTGGTGCCGTCCGGCGACCAGGCGACCGCGGCGGCCCCTGGCGGCAGCGACGGTATGTCCTCACCGCCCGGCACGAGCCACACAGGCCCACCCGCGGCGGGTATGATACGCAGGTGGCCGCGCGCTACCGGCATGGCGAACTTCTCACCTCCCACGAAGGCGATAAAATGCCCATCCGGCGACCAGAACGGCGGCGAGTAGGCACCGCCCGCGATCTTGCGCAGGTCCGAGCCGTCTGCGTTGAGCGTATATATCTCTGCACCCTCGGTGGTGACCGCCAGCTTCTTGCCGTCGGGCGACCATGAGGCGAACCAGACCTTGAAGCCGCTGGTAAGCTGGCGCTGCTCGCTGCCGTCGAGCCGCATCACCATCAGGTTGCGCTCGCGCTGCGGCAGGATGTCGGTGACGTACGAGATCATGTCGGGTGGCGGCGCGGGCTGCGGAGTTGGCGTAGGGGTAGGGGTAGCGGGCTGGGCGTAAGCGGCGAGGCTGCCCGACATCACGGCCAGCGACATGAGGATGGCGGCAAGTATCTTTATGCGTCGCTTCTGGACGATAGGAGGCATAGAAGGTTCTCCTGGTGTGGGGTCGTGTGGGCTAACGAGTATGAGATAGATTCGGGAGATTATAGCACAGAACGGCTTGATGGCACCCAACCCGAAACTCACACGGGGTATACTACGTTAATACAATAGCAACAGTAAGAGTGCTACAATGAGAGTGGACAGGTAACGTACCTACTCAGGAATAAGGAACCAAAATGCTTACGAGAATGCGCTTCAATCTTATACCGGGCTGCTTTGTTCTCCTTCTGATGCTGGCAGGCTGCGGAAATAATACTGCCACCGTACCCGCTACCAACACACCTACGGCGGCGTCACCAACGGTGGTCGCTTCGCCCACTACCGAACCGACAGAGGAGCCTCAGCCCACCACGCCGGTAGAGACAGTGGCACCCACCTTCCCTGAGCTGCCGGCCACGCTAGTCCCTGCCAGCCCGACAGCTGAACCTGTGTCAGAGCCGGCACCCACCTTCGAGCCGCTCCCAAACGAAGGCCAGCCCAGCATGTCCCCCGCCGACGCAGAGGCAGCCTTAGCGGGCCGAGAGTCGGAGGCGATTGAGGCCCTCAAGAACAAGGATATGCAGAAGCTCTCCGACCTCGTACACCCGGACAAGGGAGTTGGCTTCGCGCCTTACCAGTACATTGACGAAACCAACCTCACGCTGACCCGCGAGGAGCTTGCCGGTGCGCTCACCGACGACACGGTCCGCCATTGGGGCGCTTTCGACGGCACCGGCGACCCGATGGATATGACCTTTGCAGAATATTACGACCGCTTCATCTACAACCACGACTTCTCCACGGCTCCCAACATCAGCTACAACCAGTTCAAGGGGCATGGCAACTCGATCAACAACATGTTCGTCGTCTACCCGCAGGCTATCGGGGTAGAGTACCACTTCCCCGGCTTCGACCCGCAGTACGAGGGCATGGACTGGAACGCCCTCTACCTCGTCTTCGAAAAGCACACCGACGGCAACTGGTACCTGGTGCACATCACTCACGGCCAGTGGACCATATAGTGACTGTGCAAGCACGTTCCAAAAGCGTTCAGCGCGTAAGCTACGTCGTCCTGGTCCTGCTGTTCGGCGGCTATGGGAGCCACAGGAGGCAAGCGACATCCTGCGCAGAACGGAGTCAGTCTTGAGAGCGATAGAACGAGGCGAGTTTCCTTTCCCTGAGATGGAGCGCGGCGCTGATATTTGCAGGTCTTTGGGGTGGTAATTGCACGATAGCTGATGGCTCAGCTAACATCGCTTATGGTCTAACGGACATCGTCCTGTAAAATACCACTATGCCACGACGATCCTTCCTCATTCGCCACATACGAGCGCACCCAGAGACCGTGAAGGCGCGCTCGTACTCTGAACAACAAGCTTGCTCCATTATGCGTAAGAGCCTGCATTTCTTGGTTTGTACGAAAGGATGACGTTACGTGTCCGGTAAATCACTTAGCATCGAGCAGATCCTGACGATGCTCGCTGAAACGCCGCAGCGCATCGCCGCGCTTACCAACGGTCTGGCACCGGCTCAGTTGCGTACCAGCCCTAATTACGGTGAGTGGTCCGCGAATAATGTGCTCGCCCACCTGCGCTCGTGTGCTGATGTTTGGGGCGACTGCATGGCTGTGATCCTCGCCCAGGACGCACCGACAATACGGGCGGTCAATCCCCGCACCTGGATCAGGGATAAGGACTATCTCGAACAGGACTTTCAGTCCTCGTTGCACGCCTTTGCCGCGCAGCGCGCCAACCTGCTGGCTGTATTGGAGCCGCTGGCACCTGGAGACTGGTCGCGTACGGCGACAGTTATGGGCGCGGGAAAGCCCCTCGTACGGACCGTGTGGTCTTATGCGCACTGGCTTGCAACCCACGAACGGCCGCACGTCAAGCAGATAGAGCGCATAGTGAAAACGATGCAGAGGTAGCCGAATAGTAAGGGCCACCGCTTGCCAGGCGGCCAACAGCAACGCACATAGCAGCAATACCTTGCCTCATACTGGGGAGTAAGCCACGACATGAATGCACAGGCCTTCCACCATTTCTACGACTATCACTTCAGGGAGAACCGCAAGATATGGGATAACTATGTCGCTCCACTATCCCATGAACAGTTCGCGCAACCTGTGGGCTACTCTCATGGGTCCGTTCGCGACCAAATCGTTCATCTCATGAGCGTAGATGAAATTTGGTTCAACGAACTGCGAGGTCTCGAACCCTCAGAACCGTTTCCCCCCGCCAACTTTGACGACCGTGACATCATCCGGGCGCGGTGGGACAGCGTTGAGGAGAGTGTGCGCGGTTATCTTGCGGAATTACGAGACGATATGTTGTTCGATAAGCCCATAGAAGAACCGGACGAAGACAGAGACCTCATCGTGTGGCAGGTGCTTATTCACGTGGTCAATCACGGCACGGACCACCGCGCGCAACTGCTCAGAATGCTCAACGACCTGGGCGTCAAGACAACGTCGCAAGATTATATCTTCTATGCCTATGAGCATGCAGTGCCTGCTTGAGAAGCAGGTATGTCTAGAACTCGTCTCAACAACGACAGAATGGATTATGAGCACATGGCTCCACATTGTCATTTCGAACGCAGTGAGAAATCTCGTCCTTCAGCACATGATAACCCCTTTCCTCCAGTCACAAGGTACGGCAAGAAAGAGGCAACATCCTGGTAGAGGACGAGATTTCTCACTGCGTTCGAAATGACAATGTGGAGCTTTGGTGGAGATGTTCGACAGTGTTGTTCTCGAGACAGCTTCTAAAGAAACTTGACCTTTGACCTATCCGCTAGCTACCCGGTATGTAGTGAGCGTTGATGTCATCCTGGCCGGATTGTAAGTGAAGCATTCCCATGCGGCCGCACATCAATCATGATTGAGGCGTCGTCCTGTAAAATACCCCTATGCCACGACGATCCTTCCTCATTCGCCACATACGAGCGCATCCATCGGACGAGCGCAACCTGGAGAAGTACCTGCTCCAGTGGCGCACCGGCGACCTCTACGCCAACCCCGAAGAGTTCCCCAGGCTGGCGGCGCAAGACCTGTTCGGCAGGCCGGGGCTGCTCTCGATAGAGATTGGTTGCAGTACGGGCGAGTACCTGTGCGGCCTGGCCCACGAGCACCCCGACAGGCTCTTCGTGGGTATTGACATCAACCTGAAGTCGCTCATTGTGGCAACCGGGCACGCCGCCGCGCGGTCGCTGGAGAACATACGCTTCATCAAGGCCCCTATGCAGTGGCTCTACCCCCTCATGCAGCCGGAGTCGCTGGAGGCGGTGTACGTGCACTTCCCCGACCCCAGCCTGCGCCCCAAGTACCGCAAGCGCCAACTGCTCAACGAGACCCTGATGGACAACGTACACTCGGCGCTCGTGCCCGGCGGCATACTGAGCTTCGTCACCGACAACGCCGAGCTTTTCGAGGGGCTGCTGGAGCTTGTGGAGGCGGACCGCCGCTTCGAGAAGACGCACACCGAGCGGTATATTGGGTTCGAGCCGGGGGTCAAGTCGCGCTACCAGCTTTATTGGGAGCAGCACGGCATCCCCATAAAGCGGGTGGAACTCAGAAAGCGCGCAGGGTAGATGTGAAGTGAATCGTATCGACAGGCTCTTTGCCATACTGGTGATGCTACAGGGCAAGTCACCCGTGCGCGCGCAGGACCTCGCGCGGCGGTTCGAGGTGAGCGAGCGCACCATCTACCGCGATATCGCCTCACTGTACGAAAGTGGCGTGCCGGTGGTCTCGTTACCCGCGAAGGGTTACGCTCTCATGCCGGGCTACTACCTGCCGCCTCTTGTCTTCACCACCGATGAAGCGGCTGCCATTTTCCTGGGGGCGCGGCTGCTGGTCAGCCAGGCAACGGGCAATTTGCCGAGGCACGCCGAGCACGCGCTGTCGAAGGTAGCGGCTGTTCTGCCGGGGGAGGCCCGGCATAGGGTCGAGTCCCTCACGCAGATGGTGCGGTTCTACAAGCCCGAGGTCCGCTTCGACTTTGAGGATCCCACTATCTCTATGTTCCTGCAAGCAATAGCCGAGCGGAGGGTGGTGCATCTTCGCTACCACAGCTATAGCAACAACGAAGTGACGGACAGAGAGTTGGAGCCTGACAACCTGACCTATTCGCAAGGGGCCTGGTACGCCACTGGCTACTGCCGCATGCGCCAGGGCGTGCGCTCATTCAGGCTCGACAGGATAGACGAGTTGCGGCTGTCGGAAGAAAAGTTCGAGCCGAACCTAGTAGTCCAGGAAGCCGAGGCCGAAGAAATGGTCGCCGTTCAGGTGCGCTTTGCCCCTGAGGTCTTACGCTGGGTGCATGAGCGCCAGCATTTTGGGTTTGTCAGCGAGCAAGAATCGCCGGAGGGTGCGGGGGTAGTAATGACGTACGTGGTGGACCGGCCCCAGGAGATGCTACCCTGGCTGCTCTCCTGGGGCGCATCTTCCGAGGTGCTTTCCCCGCTGGAGTTGCGCGAGCGGATAAGGGCGGAAGCCGAAAAGCTGGCGAAGAGACTGACATAGGGTTGTCAGTGGCTGTTGCTAAGATAGGGTTGAGAATTCGATTACCCAAGGAGATGTACGATGAGCAACACCCACACCCTCGAAGCAGCCCTGTTCAAGCTAAAGGAAGGCACCGACGAAGAAGCCTTCTTGCTGGCTAGTGACGCCACCATGACGGCACTAAGAGGCTTTAGCGGTTTCATAAGGCGCGAAGTGCTCAAGTCGGAAGATGGGCAATGGCTGGACCTGATCTACTGGACCAGCCTGGAAGAGGCGCTGAGCGCGGCAGAGCAAATAATGTCCGACCCCTCCTGCCACCCGTTCCTGGAGATGCTGGAGATGGAGTCAATTACGATGCTGCACTTGCACCCCGCACGTACGTACTAGCTGCATCGGGCGAGCTAACGCCCTAACAGCTACTTCAGTTCTAAGTGAGCTTCCTTGATCTCTTCACCGCGTGCGTTGGAGAACCAGGTGCCGTAACCCGTCAGTGTGAAGCCGCACTTTTCCAGCACGCGTATTGAAGCAGCGTTATCCCACGCGGCAGCCGCATATAGAGGGCGCTCCGTCACGACCTCCAAGAACGCTGACAGCGCCCTCGTGGCAATACCCTTACCCCAGTATTCCCTTCCAATCCAGTAACCAATTTCCGGCTTGCCTTCCTGGTCGAAGCGCACGATGCTGCCCGCCACCTGGCCGTTGTAAAGTATGGTCCTCTTTACAATGCCGTCATCCGCCAGTATCTTCGCCCAGTGCCGCATGAACGCGTCCCTATCGGAGGGGTCTCTGGCGGTGAAGGCGGCCATATAGTTGGCTTCAGGGTCGAGTTGGAACTCGAAGAAAAAGGGCAGGTCGGCTTCCGTCACCTCCCGCAAAGAGACTTCATTCATATTGCAATCCCAAGCACCCTATATTTGTTGGAGCCTTTAGGCTTCTACGTCAAAGGCTAGGCATCCTTCGACAGCCTCATACAGGTTCTGTAGCAATTCCTCTAAAGTGTCACCTTGGGTCGTGCAGCCCGGAATGCCAGGTACTTCCGCCCAGTACCCAATTTCCTCGGCTTCATGTACCATGACTTTCAGCTTCATCTAACTGTCTAGATTTTGATCTGCGCAATCCTGGGCCTAAAGATACGGTCGAACCGAACCATCGCATCTATCATTTCGTCTTGTAGGTTAGACCAGGTATCAGGTAGTGCCAGTCCTCCGTTGTTGAACCTCTTCCTTATCTGCGACACCCTCTTGCTGTTATTCCTATCCCATTCTAAAGAGTCGCCAAACTCCTGCTCAATAACATCCTTTTGGCTGTACAGTATATCGAATATCTGCTTGTTCTTTTCTCCTGTATTCTGGTCGTAGTCTATATAAAGCTCGACAGTGCCTTCCCCGAGCCTGATGTGGTATATAAAGCCAATACCTGTTTTACCAGAACCGGTGGAAATCCACGAATCTTTGCCGGGAGATATATTGGCAAAGAGCTTGGTTTTGGCCTTACTCTTCTCCAATAAGCCCTTCCAGAACTCATATCTACTAAAGTGTCGCTCTGCCCACTCCTTTTTCTTTTCGCCTATTTCCTTGGTTTGGATATCAGGACGGGCAAGAACAGTAAACAACGGTGCATAGGGAGAAGTCCCTATACGGGCCGCTTCTACTTTGACTAAATAGAAGGAAATGTCTGCTGGCGTAGATTCATTAAGCCAGTTGATTACTTTTGCGTGTTCTGCTCTCGTCTCAGATGCTACCCAAATTGCAATGCTTGCATCTAGATTTACCAGATAGGTCAGCAGTTGACCCAGATGACTGTGATCAGTTCTTTCCAACTGATTTTCGATAATAACGCGCCGCCCATCAGCACCCTGGCCCACTAAGTCTACGCTGAAGTCCCCCACCGCTTGTTCTCTCTGAATATCAGTGAGCTTTATACCCAAACGATCCGTCAGTGCGTCGATATTTGCTTCAAGCCAAACAGTAAAATGTAACGCCTCATGAGGAAAAGCCTGGCGGAGAGGTACAATCTCTAACTTTTGGATTGTATTACCGGCGTCTGTCATATCTTATTCTCTCTCCTTAGCCTTCTTGTGCAACTCGTACAGCACACCTAAAGCCTCCAGCGGCGACATCTCGTCGGGACGCAACTCCTGTAGCTGCTCGCGTAGGGGGTCGGGGGCGGGGGCTGAGTCGAACGCCATCTGGATTTGCAGGGCTTCGGGGGCTTTCTGCATCGTCTTGCGGCGCGACTCCTTCGTGCCGCCCGTTTCCAGGTCTTGCAGCACGTCCTCGGCCCGGCGGAGGATGGCGCGGGGCAGCCCGGCTAACCGCGCGACGTGGATGCCGTAGCTGCGGTCGGCACCGCCCTCCACAATCTTGTGCAGGAAGACCACTCCCTTGTCCGCGTCCTCGCTCACAGCCACGTTGTAGTTGCGCACCCTGGGCAGTATCTTCTCAAGCTCGGTTAACTCGTGGTAGTGGGTGGCGAACAGCGTCTTGGCCCCCAGGCGCGGCGAGTTGTGTATATACTCCACCACCGCGCGGGCGATTGCCAGGCCGTCATATGTGGAGGTGCCGCGCCCTATCTCGTCCAGGATTACGAGCGAGCGGTCGGTGGCGTGGTTGAGGATGTAGGCGGTCTCCTCCATCTCCACCATGAAGGTCGAGCGCCCGGTGGCTATGTCGTCCTGCGCGCCTACGCGGGTGAAGATGCGGTCCACCAGCCCGATGTGCGCCTCTTCAGCGGGCACGAACGCGCCTATCTGCGCCATCAAAACGATTATCGCGACCTGCTTGATGTACACGCTCTTGCCCGCCATGTTAGGCCCGGTGAGCAGCACTATCTGCGCCTCTTTGCTGTCCAGGTGCGTGTCGTTGGGCACGAACAGGTCGTCGCGCAACGAGCGTTCGACCACCGGGTGGCGGCCCTCGCGTATGTGCAGGGCCGAGCCGTCGTCCAGCGCGGGGCGGGTGTAGGAGTAGCGCACGGACACCTCGGCCAAGTCGCTGAACACGTCGAGCAGGGCCAGCGCCTCGGCCACCTGTAACAGCCTGGGCGCGGAGGCGGCCACCTGCCCCAACACCTCACCAAACGCCGCCCGTTCAAGCTCGCTGAGACGCTCCTGGGCGTTGAGTATCTGGCTCTCGTAGTCCTTCAACTCCGGCGTCATGTACCGCTCCGCGCCCACCAGCGTTTGCTTGCGGATGTACTCCGGCGGCACCGCGTCAGCGTTGGCGTTCGACACCTCGATGTAGTAGCCGAACACCTTGTTGTAGCCTACCTTGAGGCTCTTGATACCCGTGCGCTCCTTCTCCTGCGCTTCCAGGCCCGCTATCCAGCCCTTCGCGTCCCGCGACATGGCCCTTATCCGGTCCAACTCCGCGTTGAAGCCCGGACGTATGGCATCCCCGTTGCCCAGGATGGCGGGCGGGTCGTCAGCTATGGCCCGGCCAATCAGGTCCGACAGGTCCTCGCACGGCTGTATGCGGTTGGAGAGGTGCGCTATCACCTTGCCCGCCGCGCCTGTAACCTGCGCCAGGGTCGCGTGGATGTCGGGCAGGCGGTCCAGGGCCGTCTTGATGGCTACCATGTCGCGGGGGCCTGCCGTACCCTGCACGGCGCGGGTGCAAAGGCGCTCCAGGTCCGGCAGGTTGTTGAGCAGGGAGCGGGCTTCCATCCTCAGGGTGCCGTTGTCGAAGAAGGCCTCCACCGCGTCCTGCCGCGCCTTCAGCCGTGCTATATCGAGCAGCGGCTGGTTGAGCCACCTGCCTAGCAGGCGCGAACCCATCGGCGTGCGGGTCTCGTCCAGCACCGCCAGCAGCGAGTTCCTCCGGCCGCCGGGGCTATCGGCTATCTCCAGGTTGCGGCGAGTGTGAGGGTCGAGCGTCATGTACTGCTCGGTGGAGTAGGTCACCAGGCGGGTAAGCTGGTGCAGTGCCGAGCGGTTGGTGTCGCCTATGTAAGCCAGCAGCGCCCCGGCAGCTCTTATCGCTAACGGCAGCCTCGCGCACCCAAACGGCTCCAGCGACGACGCGGAGAAATGCTTGAGCAGCCGCTGCCGTGCCGGGTCCAGCGCCCAGTTGTGAGGGTCGGTCTCCGTCTGGTGGGGCATAGACAGACCGTTCTGGCGGCGGTGCCCGTTCGCCTCGTTCTTGCCATCGTCCATCGTCCGTCGTCCATCGTCCTGCCTAGCCCAAAGCCTGTACGCCGCCATGCTGCCCGGCTGTCCCTCCATATCGTCGCCCGGCACCAGCAACTCGGCGGGCTTGAGGCGGTCTATCTCCTGCTGCACCGCTATGGGCAACTCCCCGGTGGGCTTGCGGATTTCGGTGGTGGCGAACTCGCCCGTGGTGATGTCGGCATAGGCTATACCAGCGGCCTGCCCGTCGCTTACCACCGCAGCGATGTAGTTGTTGCGGCGGGCGTCGAGCATGCCGGGTTCGGTCACGGTGCCGGGGGTGATGACGCGCACCACGTCCCGCTCCACGAGTTCCCGGCCTTTGCCTACCTGGTGCGTGGGCACGCCCGACTCGGCCCAATTCGCGGTGAGGGCCGACTCCTTCTTGCCCAGGCGGATGCGGCGGGCGGCGGTCTCCTGGTCCACGGTGGGGGCTGTGAGTTGCTCGGCCACTGCCACCTTGTAGCCTGCCTGCACCAGTTTGGCGATGTACCCCTCCGCCGAGTGGTAGGGCACCCCCGCCATCGGGATGCGCTGGTCCTTGGAGGTGGGGCGGGCGGTGAGCACCACATCGCACACCTGCGACACTATAGCGGCGTCGCCGTCGAACGTCTCGTAGAAGTCGCCCAGCCGGAAGAAGACGATGGTGTCGGGGTACTGCTTCTTGATGTTGAGGTATTGCTGGCGGAGGGGGGTTTCGGCCACGTCATGCGCCCTTCTGGCTACGAATAGCCGTATATTCAGAGGCTCGTCTCGGACATTACTGAGGAGTCCTCAAGGCTAAGGGTTTGCGCTACACTCCCATATCTGTACTTGAACGTCTCCTATGTTGAACCCACGCCCAGACTGCGTCATGCAATCTACTGTTTGTCCGGGGCCGGGCTCAAGTGGCTGACCTAAGACAATGGGGGCGTTGTTAAGGTTGTTGGAGTAAATTGCTCGCCCTCCACTTTGCCCAGGTGTCACCCCAGGTACAATGTTGATCTCGATGCTGCCGGCAGCCAAGACAATCGGTTGCCTGCTTGCGGACACGTAACCAAAGGTCACAACTGCTCCCAGTAACGGGACAAGTAAGAATAGCACGAGAAGGAGGATCAGAAGTCGTGTTGTATGGTGCTTTTGGTTCTTCCTTGGTTCGTCGCTCATACTTGCGTCCTTCGGTTGAGGCCTTGATAGACGCATACAGGCCAGGTAAGCCCAGGAACGTTATTACTTACAGGATTGTGTTGAGCGCCAGCAAGGCGACCATACCCTCACCTCAGCATGCGCCTGGGTACGGGGAGGAGACCGCCCACCTTACCCATGTACGCCCGGTACTCCTGCCCGAACGCCCCAAGCAACGCCTCTTCCTCCACCCTGATGCGGTAGAGCACGCCCAGCGCAGGCACCACGACCATGATAGCCGCCGACAGCCAATCGCCCAGCGCGATACCCAGGCCGGTGAAGAATAGCAGCAGGCCGCTGTAGGAAGGGTGGCGCACGAAGCGATAGGGGCCGCTGGTCACCAGGCGGTGGCTGGGGAGTATCTGCACGAAGCGGGTGAACATCGGCCCCAGCCACAGGATGGAGAACACCCGGAGCGCCAACCCCAGGAACATGACGCCTAGCCCGCCCCAGCGCACCCAATCGGCCCCGACAGGCAGCAGCCGCAACATGCTCGCTCCCATCGCCAGGGGCACCGCTACGCCTGCGCTCGCCAGCACCGCCAGCGCCGAACCCCGGTCGCTCTCCAGCGAAAGCGCGTGCAGCCCCAGCCGCCCCACGAACACTTCCGAGAGCGCCCACAGCAACACCAGCCCCGCGAACAAGCCCGCCCACTCGCGGGACGGCACATCGCGCAGGGTCGCAAGCAGCCTCTCCACTGTAGTAGGGAAGTCCAACGTGGTGGATATTATACCACCTCAAAACACCAGCGGGTAGACGTGCGGCTCCCTCATGTCGAGGAAGTTCGCCAGCGCCCACAGGTACAGACTCAGTGCCGCCAACCCCGCTATCACTACACCTGCGAGGGCTTTGCGCCAGGTCCATCCACTCTCCGGCGTCCGCTGCTTGCCCTGTACGAAGGCCGCCAGGCTGAGACCCGCCAGGAGTGCCGTCGGCGGCCAGATGAAGAGCATGGGGCGGATGGGGAGCGCGGTCAACAAGCTCACAGTAAGGAAGAGCAGGCCCGCGAGCACCCAGACCAGCATCACCCACCGGAAGCGCTGCCGTGCCTCCTGCGAGGCTTCAAGGGGCGAAGCAACATCGGTTGGCTCCGTGGCAGGCGTGGGCTTGCGGAACAGTAGCCACAAGCCCACGGGCACCAGTAACAGGGGCAGCAGCCCGTAGTCGCCCATCACCCCGTGGTACAACGTCAGCCTTATCATGTCCAGCAGCCGGTCCACGTCGCCCACGTTGGCGAGGGTATCGGTGAATTCCACTTCTTCCCCGCGCTCAACGGCGGCCTGCCCGAACGAGCTGAGATAGCGCGAGTAGTACAGCACGAAGGCCAGCAGCCCGGCTGTCGCGAACGCCCCGGCTATAAGCAGCACGGACCTGTAGCTGCCGTTGCCCGCGAAGCGTCTCAGTGCCAGCAGCGCCAGCACGATACCCGTGAGCAGCGTCACGCTCCACACCAGCACGCCAGGGTGCGACAGCAGCAGCACGAACGCGAGCGCCGCCAGCCCCAGCCACACCCCAGGCCGCGATATGCGTTCGTAACCCGCCAGCACATAGGCAACTACCGCCAGCAGCACCACCAGCCCGAACAGGTTGGTCTCGTGCGCCCACCAGATGACGAGCAGATTTATCGGCAGCACCACGTACAACGCCGCTGCCAGGATGGGCGCATCACGGTAGTCGCTCAAATATCGCTTCGCCAGGTAGAAGACGACAAAGACGGCGCTTAGGGCGAACAAGGTAGGGGCCAGCAACAAAAGGTTGTAGGGGTCGCGCACCAGGAGGCTGAAGGGCAGGAGCAGCACGTACATCGCCGGTGGGTAGAATCCCTGGCCCACGCCCGACACCACGTAGTTCTCGAAGAAGAGGTTACCGGCTTGCACCTCATGGAAGCGGTGGAGGTGAAACAGGAAGTCGTGCGGCTCGCTTTGCGGGTAAAGCAGCCCGGCCCAGCCCAGCATCAGCCCGAAGGCGAACAGGCCAAACAGCACCCGCCCCTCGCCACTCGTGGGCGTGAAGTCTCGTAGCCCTGCACGCCTGTATACCCATGTCACGATTGGCCGCGCAAGGGCAAGGGCGCTAAGTGTAAGAGATGCCGCCAGTAGCAGGTCAGCCGCGTAGAAAGCGATAGCGGGCCGGGCGAAGGCGTACACCAGCCCCATAGTCAGGATCGCGGCCATGCTGAGGGCCAGTCTGATGCGAGTGCCTATCCCAAGCAGGAGAAGCACCAGGTAGAGGCACATACCTGTACCCGCTACATAGAGCAGATGGTAAGCGGGAGGCAGGATTAGTCCGGCGGGTTCGCCCGGCTCCAGGCCAAGTCCTGTAACGACCAGTCCAAGCTGTCGCCGGTCGCCGGGAGCCTGGAAGCTGTCGGTGGTGATGAGCAGGTCCAGGTCGCCCGTGGCCCGGCTGACCAGTTCGGGCGCGACCGGCACCTCGAACCTGTCGATGGAGGCGCGCACTGTAAATAGGGCGACCAACGCCCCGCGAGCCGTGACCCGCACCTGCTTTTCCGGCCTGGGATCGAGGCCGGTGGTGCCCATGTGCATCACCAGCTTGAGCGGCTGGCGACCCATTGCCGGGAACGTCACCGTCGCGTAGCCGGACATCCAGCGGAAGGGGAACTGCTCGTTCTGTTCGGGTTGGTGCCAGCCGTCGGTGAGGTAATGGCGGTCGAACGAGCGGTCCATGGTTACCGGGTACGTGGGCCGCGCCTGGTAGGCAAGGAGCATCACGACCCCCGCCCACACGGCCAGCGCCAGCAAAGGCAGGCCAAAGGAGGCAAGCGCCGAGAGGCGACTGGGGTTGCGGCTCATCGGCATACAGTATATACCGCCGCTCGCCACCGTACCAGCCGCCAAAGAGTCCCCGCCGCGGCTGTTATCCATGTGTGATAGCAGGACCCTCTTCCCACTGTCATCCTGAGCGCAGCGAAGGATCTCAAGAAGGTGAGTAGGGATGCTGTCGGACGCGTGGCGGATGGTGCTGAGGGTTCAGTGGAGCAGCAAGGCCAGCATCTGAGATCCTTCGCTGCGCTCAGGATGACAGGGGGAGTAGGGTTGCTGCAACTGAAACAGAACCTACCCAGGCACAGACATAATATGGCTTTGCAGGCCCAACTCGAAGGCATGTGGTGCTGCCCGCGTGCCACCTTTGAGGCTATGGGCTTGCCAGGTCCAGGTTGAACAGTTCGGCAACGTCGCTCTCAAGCGGGAGGCTCACCTGCCCGTCGTAGGTCACGGCTCGAAGGGTGGTTTGGTCCAGGTAGGCGAACATGCCGGGGCCGAAGTGAAAACTGAAACCGCCGAAGGGCAACCGGTGCTGGTCTATAGGCACGCGGTACTCGTACCTGTGGAGTAACTTTGCCGGGATATTCCCTGACTCCAGGTCGGAGAGTGCCACGGCGTACAACTCTACCGCTCTGAGTTGCGCCCGGCGATTGTGGTTGTGGACCAGGTAGATAAGCTCCGACCCCCGCTGCTCCAACCAGACGACCGAAGACGTCCTGGCGATAGCTTGCCGCGCCACCACCGGCGGCTTACCGGGGCTAATTTTCACCCCCACCAGCGTCTGTTGCGCGGGGAAAGGTGGGGAAACCGTGTTGACGGAGCCGATGCCCCACAGCACCAGGTCCGGCCCTTCCGTGGAGACCACGTCCCACCATATCATGCCGTTGCCCGTTATGCTTGCCTCAGCATGTACCGCGTGGGGGCCATCCAGGTCCACCACGCTGATATAGTTGGTGAACGATATCCATTGTGTAAGCAACATCTTCCCGGCGAAGGGACCACCCTCCAGTAACCGGGCCTGCATATACTGCTGGCTGTCTACAAGTACGCCGTTGATAGCCCTTACCCCATTCTGCTGCATCACTACACGCGCCGGTTCAGCCCCGGTCTTATCGATCATGATGAGCATGTGGTCTTCCAGCATACGCCCTACCGAGTTGTAGGTCGTCAGGAAGACATACCTGCCTTCGTCGCTGAAGCTGGCGTTTACGAAGCCCCCCTCATGGTTGTACAGCAGCTTGTTCTCGCCTTTGGTAAGCGAGTTAAGATAGAGTGCCACCGTGAAAGTCCCATCGTCGTGCCGGGTCCAGTTCGCTACCAGCAACTCGTCTCCGTTGCGGTTGTAGTCCATGAGCGCCACGTTCATGCCGTAGAAAGTAGGGTTCGTGCTGCGCATGATCTTACTGCCGAAGGCATGGTAGGTAATCTGCTGGATGTTGCGGATCTTCTGGCGCACCGGGGAGGGGTCTATTACCACATGGCCTTCTTCATTGCCTGCGCGCACGTCCCACAGCAGGATGCCCCAGACGCCGTCCCGGTTCCACTCGAACCAGTCATAGTCGCTCAAATTGAAGGGCAGCTCGCGGTAAGTTACACCCAGCACATTGCCCCCGGTGTCGAACGTAGCCACCATCAGCTTGCGTCCGGCCATTGATCTGCGATACTCGTCCAGGTCCGAGGGGTTGGGGCGACGGCTCTGCTGGGCGGGGGGCACCCACCCTTCTATCGGCGCATCGTACAGTATGTGCTCGGGGGTACCTTGTCCCCAGGGCATGCTCTGTTCGTCGCTGTCCTCCAGCCACAACCAGCCGAATTCGGACCTGTAATACAGGCCAGGTGGGTCGGCCTTCGGTTTCATGACCACCGAGCCGAGCAGAGCCTCACTATATACCTCCCCCTCTGCCCGCTCCTCCATCGAGGTCGCGTCCCGGTAGCCGGGTTGCACCTCTCGCACAGCGCGCAATTCCTTGAGCGCGGAGGCCCACCGCTGGTTGTTGAAGTGCTCCAGGGCGAGGCTGTAGTGCTCGTCGCGCTCCCGCGCGCGGTTGGCCGCCGTCTCGGCGCGCTTCGTGGCGTCTCGATAGCCCTCGGCTGCCGAAAAGCGGGCGCTTGCCTCGTCCCAGTCGAACTGCCGAGCCGCCTGCTCCCCCAGACGGTAGTTGCTCTGCCGGTACTCGGTCTGCCACCACTGCATGCCCGCGAAGGCCAGCACCCCCAGCACCAGCAGCATGCCTATGACGAACTCGCGCGCGTAAAGCGAGCCGGACTTAGGTTGCGGCTCAGGGTCAAGCTCCTCCATCACGGAGATGCCTATGTCCTCGAAGCTTTCCAGGCTGTCGAAGCCGTCACCCTCGTTGCGGTAGCGACTCATGGCGTCCTCCGATTAACTATACACCTAAAGGGGCGAAGCAGTTCCGGTGCTGAAACGTGAAACGTGAAACGTGATGCGGCTTGTGGTAATTGGTGCGTGAATGTTGAAGGCTCGGCACTACGGGACCAAGTTCCCTCTGTCATCCTGAGCGTAGCGAAGGATCAGTACCCCCTTCTTGACCCTTTCTAATGATGCACATGGTTTCTATTGCCACCAATATCATGAATGTTGTGGACTCTCGCCTACCCACTTGATCCTTCGCTACGCTCAGGATGACATAGGGGAGCAGGGTTCTGTTATGGGAGCATCCTGGCATTCACGAACCCTGTTTAGCAATCCGCATCACGTTTCACGTTTCTCGTTTCAGAACCCCCGATTGACGCTACAAGCCTACTTTTGCTATAGTTCGTGGAACTAACCCAAATAGAACGAGGTACAAGAGGTACTTATGTGCGCCAAAGCTGAGCAGAAGGAATTCGGGCAAGGTATAGCCGACTTCGAGAGCGATTTTCCCCAGTGGTACATCGATGTGGTGATGAAGGCCGAGCTGGCGGAAGACGCCCCGGTGCGCGGCTGCATGGTCGTGCGGCCCTACGGGTTCGCCCTGTGGGAGAACTGCCAGGCCAACCTCGACCGCCGCTTCAAGGACACGGGGGTGGTAAACGCCGCCTTCCCCCTGCTCATCCCGCAGAGCTTCCTGCTCAAAGAGGCCGAGCACGTAGAGGGCTTCGCGCCTGAAGTGGCCTGGGTCACGCGAGGTGGCGGGGAGGAGCTAGCCGAGCCGCTGGCGGTGCGCCCCACCTCAGAGGCGATCATCGGCCCCATCTACTCGCGCTGGATACAGTCGTACCGCGACCTGCCGCTGCTCATCAACCAGTGGTGCTCGGTGTTCCGGTGGGAGAAGCGCCCGCGCCTCTTCCTGCGCACCGCCGAGTTCTGGTGGCAGGAAGGGCATACCGTACACGCCACCCACGACGAGTGCGAAGAGCGCGCGCGCCTGATGCTGGAAGTCTATGGCTCCTTCCTTGAAGAAGAACTGGCGATCCCGGTGATACGTGGGCAGAAGAGCGAGAGCCAGAAGTTCCCCGGCGCATTGCGCACCTACACGGTCGAAGCGATGATGCAGGATGGCCGCGCCCTGCAATCGGGCACCTCGCACAACCTGGGCGACCACTTCGCCCGCGCCTTCGACATCATGTACCTCAACGAGCAGAACGAGCGCGTGTACGGCTGGACCACCTCCTGGGGCATGTCCACCCGCATCATCGGCGCGCTCATCATGGTGCATGGCGACAAGAAGGGCCTGGTGCTGCCGCCCCACGTCGCCCCCTACCAGGTTGTGGTGCTGCCCCTCTGGCGCAAGGACGAGGAGAGGGCGGAAGTCATGGCCGCTGTTGACAGGGTAGCCAACTCGCTCAAGGTCGCGGGCGTGCGCGTGAAGGTGGACGCCGACGACAGCAAGACGGTCGGCTGGAAGCACAACGAGTGGGAGCTACGCGGCGTGCCCCTGCGCATGGCGATAGGCCCCAGGGACGTGCAGAACGGCACGGTGGAGCTGGCGAGGCGCGACAAGCCCGGCAAGGAGTTCAAGGAGTACCCCACCATCGACTCGCTGGCCGAGCGGGTGCCGCAGCTACTTGAGGAGATACAGCAGAACCTCTACCAGCGCGCATTGGAGTTCCGGCATAGCAACACCCGCCACGTAGCCGGCATGGAAGAGCTTGCCCAGGCTATCGAGGAGCGGCAGTTCGCGGACGCCTTCTGGTGCGGCATGCGCGAGTGCGAGGACCGCATCAAGGAGGCCACCAAAGCCACCAACCGCTGCATGCCCCTCGACCAACCCGGCGATAGCGGGCGTTGCGTCGTCTGCGGGATGGAGAGCCAGGTACACGCTATCTTTGCCAGGGCATACTAGCGCACTTATGTAGCATATGCTATTACGGGACCAAAGGCCCACCCTGTCATCCTGAGCGCAGCGAAGGATCTCAAGAAGGTGGGTAGGGACGCTGTTGAGCATGGGGTACACCGGCGCTGAAGGTTCAACATAGCCGTAGGCGTGGCATCTTAGATCCTTCGCTGCGCTCAGGATGACAGGGCGTAGGTTGGTCGCTCGCGTCCGACGATTTGCGGACAGGTGCTTTAGAAGGCCCAACTAGAACAGGTAGCACATCTTGTTAGATAAGTCCAATTCTGGAAGCACGAGCATGAGGGGTGGGACACAAGCCCGCCCCTTTGCCTTTCTTGCGCTCGCTACGTGCGTCTTGATTCTCCTGGTGGGCCTCCTCCCACGCTTTCCCTCCACCGCCACCCTTTCCCCAACACCCACTCCAACTCCGCACTCCAAAATCCAAAACCCAAAATCTAAAATCGGCCTGCACACCCGCCTGACCGACGAGCCGGACCTGGAAGACATACGGCGCGAGTTCCGCATGCTGCGCGAGATGGGCGGCAGCTACGCGGTCGAGTTCTTCCCCTGGGCATACATCCAGCCCCACGACCGCAACCGCTTCGACTGGGAGCATGCCGACCTGGTGGCCGACGCCGCGCTGGAGAACGGCATCACGCTGCTGGCACGGGTGGATGGGGTGCCCAACTGGGCCAGGCCGGAGAACACCACCTGGCGCTACCTCGACCGCGAGCACTACGACGACTACGCCGACTTCGTGTTCGCCTTCGTGCAGCACTTCAAGGGCCGCATCAAGCACTACATCATCTGGAACGAGCCGAACACCGCCGCCGAATGGGGCCAGCGTCCGCCCGACCCAGAAGCTTATGCCGAATTGCTGAAGGTCGTGTACGCCCGCGCCAAGGAAGCGGATCCCGAAGCTGTCGTGATGCTGGCGGGACTGGCTCCCAATACGGAGCGCGAGGGCAGCCCCAACGCCATGAGCGACCTGCTCTACCTGGAGCGTCTCTACTGGGCCGGGGCCGCGCCCTACTTCGACGCCGTGGCGGTCCACTCCTACGGCCTCACCGCCCCGCCCGACGACCCCGCAAGCCCCCAGAAGGTAAACTGGGCGCGCACTGAGGAAATCTATCGCGTGATGCAACAGCACGGTGACGGAGACACGCCTGTCTACATCACCGAGGGCGGCTGGAACGATAGCCCGCGCTGGTCATACGCCGTGAAGCCGTACCAGAGGGTGGAATATACGGTTGCGGCGTACCGGATGGCCGAGGAGAGGTGGCCGTGGGTGCGCGCCGTCTGCCTGTGGGCCTCCCGCTTCCCCCGCCCGCAATATACCTACTTCGACAACTACTCCTTCCTCACCTCCGACTTCATCCCCAACGCGGTGTACCTCGAAGTGCAGGAGTACGCTGAGGGCAGGAGCCCGTAATGGCAGCACCGGAAGGTACCCTCATCCGGGTTTACAGCCGGTCGATCTGGGGAGAACGGCTTGTTGGTTGGGTCGCGGGCGATGGCTACACCTATCGTCCTCGTTGGCTGAGACAGCCTAAAAGGCTCAAGTGGTCGGTGAATAAGAGCGGCAAGGTCTACCTGTGGGCCGGACCTTTCAAGGGCCTGGCAGGCTGGGTGTACCCGAACGGCAGCATCTACGACCGCTACCTGCTGAACTATGACCACGAATACATCAATAGGCCGGGGCTGTCGGGGTACGTAACCCCCGAAGGTCAGGTCTACAGGGTGGGTCTGATAATGAAGAAGCTTGTTGGGAGAATAGAGGGCACAGAGGACATAAACGTCATGGGTGGCCTGGCTCTCCTGCTGGTGCTACGAAGATAACCACGCGAATATGACACGTTTCTTCCTCAACACAGCCCTTGCCCTCACCCTGGTCGCGCTATCGGCGCTGGTGTGGCTGGGGCAGCAGAAGCCGCCCGACCGCTATCTCGAGCGCATCCGGCAGAGCGGTACCCTGCGCGTGGGCATCGATCCCACTTACCCGCCCTTCGATATGTTGCGGGAGGGGCGGGTAGCGGGCTACGATGCCGCGCTGGCCGAGGGGATTGCCCGCGACCTGGGTGTCAAGGTGGAGTTCAGGACGCTGGCACTCGACACTTTGTACGACTCGCTGATAGCAGGCAATGTCGATATGCTGGTGTCGGCGCTGCCTCCAATCCCGGAAAGGCAGGGCGACGTGCGCTATTCGGTGCCCTATTACCAGTCGGGGCAGGTGCTGGTTGTCAGGGCAGGCGATAACGCTGTTAGCTCGGTTGGGACACTGGACGGGAGGAAGGTAGGGGTCGAGCTAGGCTCCAACGCCGACACCGAGGCCCGCCGTTTGCAGCGTAGCACCACGCCGGGTATGCAGCTACAATCTACCTACCACTCGCCGGAGGAAGCATTGGACGCGCTGGTTAGCGGGGAGGTTGACGCCGCCATCACCGACAATACCTCCGCGCAGACCTACCTTGCCACGCACCCAGGCAGCGTCACCATCCTCTCGCCGCCGCTGACCAACGAGCCGTTCGTGGTGGCCGTGCCCGCCCGCGCCGACGCCCTCGCCGGTAGCGTCAACGCCACGATAGAGCGGTTGCGAAACTCCGGTGAGCTTGCACGCATTATGGGGCAGCTTCCGAGGTGATCCTGGCGTACATTTCTTGTGCCCCTTGCCAATAAATCGGTGAACTCACTAACTAAAGAAGAAAGACCTAGATATATAACTCTGGCAATAATAATTAGAGGACAATGTTGTAAAATAGAAGTGCATGTAATATAGAGCGAAAAGTATATTAAGAGCAGCCAGCCCCTCCTAGCTTAGTCTATAGAGATGATTGAGAACTATAACTATGAGAAGCTTATTATCCACTCGAAGATTTATTCAGTTCCTCTTGTTAGCTGCCAATGGTGGCTCATACTCTTTGCCTGAGCGGCTTCCATGGTTACAAACGGAATTGCAAGTACCCCGTCCTAAACGCTTGGGAACTACTTTCAGCCAGATACAATGCAAGTATCTGGAACTAGATTATATGGAAACTTTCAAGCAAGTATGCTCCTTAGGTTTGGATACTATCCGACTATGCAGCTATTGGAATGAGATAGAACCTTCACAAGGTGTATATTACTTCGACATTCTGGATTGGCTGCTTGATACAGCTGACGAGTATTCACTAGATGTGGTCTTGACTGTAGGAATGAAGGCTCCCCGATGGCCTGAGTACCATTTTCCTGCGTGGATAGAGGAACGATTTGATACTCGTATCACAGACAAGCCGATAGATGCCGATCCTGTCTTGGCAAGTATCACACTGGATTTCATTGAACAGGTTGTTGAGCACACCAAATGGAGATCCAATATTAGGTACTGGCAGGTGGAAAATGAAGCTCTGAATGCATTGGGAGTGACTGCTGGTCGCTATCTTAGCCCCGAATTCGTACAACAGGAGGTAGATTTAGTTCGTAGATTGTCGAACTCAGGACAGGGAATATTGCTAACCAACTCAATAAACCTCGGCGTAGAGAACTCAGAACCCATTACTCAGGCGTTCAAGGCTACTTTGGATATGGCTGATGCTGTCGGAGTAAACGTTTATACCAGGATTCCGTCAGGTCGTTCGTCTTATGACGAACCTGTTCCTGCATTCTGGCGTAGATTAGCGAGTTGGCAGCACAAGCTCCATCTGAGTAACAAGGAGGCTTGGATAGCTGAGTCTCAGGCAGAGCCATGGGAAGATGGCTCGCTAGTCGCCATTGATCAGAAAGATTATCTCAGTTCTACGCCGGAAATGGCTACAGAATTAGCTGTAAGGTTAGCCCAACTCGGATACGGAACAATATTACTATGGGGCTGTGAATACTGGTATTGGCACAAGAAGCGCAACAATAGCAGCTGGTGGGATTCTATTGAAAGCTTAGTTCACGCGTAAGCTCTAACCATTCCGAAGTGCTTATTGTCTCCATTACCTGTAGCTATGCTGTTGTGCAATTAAGGGTATTTTCGGTGGGGTACAATTATGGCAAAGTGTCAGGGCGTGAGACGGAATGGTTCACTATGCGAAGCTCGTGCCAAGAGAGGGCTTAGCTACTGTTCTTCCCACCTAGATCAAATACTTAGACAATCTGGAGGTCGCATAACCAGAGGATATCTTTTATTTATCATTGCTAAGAACAAAGGACCACAAAATCTAGACCTCTCAGGTCTTGACTTCAGCAAGATAAACCTTAGCTCTGGCGAGCTAAGAGTAGAAATGGAGCGATCCGGGTCATTATATGACTCCCCTCCCGCTTGGTTTAGCACCGCGACTGGTGGGATCAACCTAAGTGGAGCTCTTCTTGACAGAGCTATATTCCGTGATGCATTGATATGGAGGGGAGATTACACTGGAACCACCTTTTGTGATGCTCAGCTTCAGAAATCCGATTTAGGCCACTCATGTCTAGTCAAAGCCAACCTCAGAGGAGCCGATTTGTCCGGGGCTGACTTATCTGAGGTAGACTTGCAGGATGCTGATCTCACCGGTGCAAAACTAATCAATGCCGATGTCTCAGATGTGGATCTATCAGCAGTCCGATCCTTAGAGGGCGTATTTCTCAGAGGAGCGAAGTTGAACTACACGTACATACGTAGGCAGCAACTTTGGGGTGGTGTTGGGGAAGAACGGGAGCGAGACTATTATGGGGCAAAGGAAGCCTATTTATCTCTCAAGAATAACTTCTTGAGTTTGGGTCGTTACGACGACGCCAGCTGGGCGCACTTCAAAGAACGACAAATGGAACGTCGATCGCATAATCCGATACGTGCCCGCCGATTTTATGCTAGTACCGAATTGGTCTCACAGCAAATACCTGGCAAAGGTCAGCAAATGCTAATGCCTTCCTTCTTTCTTATTAGACACTTAACAAAATGGTTGCTGGACTCACTCTCTGAGATCACCTGTGGATATGGAGAGCGCCCTTTGCGGGTCGTCTTTTGCGCATTGATGATTATAGTAGTGTTTCCACTCTTTTTCCTATGGACACAAGGATTAGAGGCTAGTAATGGTCGGCCCCTTGACCCTATCGATTATCTTCAGTTTAGCCTTGCTTCCTTTGCAACCATGAACTTGCCTGACATAGTGCCAAGAAGCAACTGCGCAAAGTTGCTAACAAGTGTAGAGGCTCTACTAGGTATATCGACTCTGGCACTGCTTATATACTCACTTGGTAATCGAATTGGCAGAACTTAGAAACACCTAGTCTCCTTTGTGGGTGCCAGCCTTTCCATCACCCACTAGCCTTGACGCCCCCTTACATCCTTCATATAATCGTAACGCAGAATACCGCGCGCTTCTTCTTCCCGCCGTATTCCGGCATGCCCTACTTCGGCCCCCTATTTGCTTGTGAGGCTCGCCATGGATGTCGCCATCATAGAAAAGGCACGTAGCGGCGACGAAGAGGCTTTTGTGCTCATTTACGAGCATTTCGCGCCCCAGATTCACCGCTACGTATACAGACTCGTCGGCAGCCTCGAACAGGCCGATGACATCACGCAGGACACCTTCTTGCGGGCCTTCCAGGGCATAGCCAAAATTGCAATCGACTCCAACGTCAGTGCCTGGCTCTATCGCATCGCCTCCAACGCCGCTTTTGACGTGCTGCGCCGCCGCAAGCTAATCACCTGGATGCCGATTTTGGAGGAGAGCGACAAGTCCAGCGAGTTCACCTACGAGGACTTCTCGCCGCAGTTGATTGAGTCCGAGATCGTGCGGCGTGCGGTCACCGAGATGCCGCCCGCCCTCGCCGTGTGCCTGGTGTTGCGCTCGGTGGAGGGGTTCTCCTGTGAGGAGATAGCCGAAATCCTCAAGATACCGAAGGGTACGGTGTTTAGCCGCCTGGCCCGCGCCCGCGAGTCGTTCCAGCAGATTTACACCGACTTGGCCCGGCACGACGGCGGTAAGGGCAAACAGGAGAGTAAAGGTTGAGCTGCGCGCGCTACCGCCAGCTAATCTCGCGCTATATCGACGGCGAGGTCACCCCGCGCCAGCGACAGGAACTGCTCGCTCACGTCCAGACCTGCCGCGATTGTGCCGCCTGGCTCTCCAGGGCGCGCCAGACCGACGTGCTGCTCAAGGGCCTCGAAGATGCAGGTCCCTCCGACCGGGTGCGCAGCGCCGTGCTTGGCTCTGTGCTCAAGAAGGGAGCCGCCCCGCCCGCGCCAGCTATAAAGACCCCATTACCGCCTCAGCGTCATAGTCTGGCGGGCGGGTTGAGGCTTGGGGCCGCCGGTCTGCTGTTGCGTCTCGACCCGAATCCCCGCGCGATAGCCCTGACCGCTGCGGCTACGTTCGTAGCCGTGCTCAGCCTGGGCTACTACCTCAACGTCCTGCCTCCCATATGGGGCTACAATAAAATCGGTTTCGAGCTACCCGATGGCGAGCGCGCCACCTCGGTAGACGTCCAGCCGCTACCGGCCTACAACGGTAACGGCAGCGGGGTCGGTGGCAGCCTGGCCGTGCCCAACCCCGTCCATATGCTGCCCGCCGCAGGCTCGGCCAACGTACCAACCGGCTCGGCGCTGCAAATGCTCTTCGACCAGCCGATGGACCGCGCTTCTGTGGAAGGAGCGCTCTCCATTGACCCGCCACTCGCCGGTACGTTCGAGTGGTCCGCCGATAATGAAGTCAGCTTCGTGCCTTTGCAGCCGGGCCTGCTGCGGGGGGTAGCTTATACCGCCGTCCTCAGCCCCAGCGCGCGCTCTACGTCCGGCACGCCAATCGAGAAGCCCCTCCAGTGGTCGTTCCACACCAGGGACCCTCACACGGTGCTCGCCCTCGGCAGTGGCACCGCGTTGCCCCTCACCGGCACGTTGAGCCTCACCTTTGACGCGCCAATGGACAGGGCAAGCACCGCCGAAAGGGTGAGCTTGCATGGGCCTTCCGGCGAATTGCTGCCCTCCGACCTCAGTTGGGACGCGGAGGGACGCACCCTCACCGTGTCGCCTCGCTCGCCCATGCCGGAAGGCGCTGTTTCCCTGCGGGTCGGGGCATCGGCTCGCACGTCGGCGGGTGACACCCTCGGCAAGGCGTACGAGTTCACCTATAAGGCCACGCACCCAGGCCCCAGGTTACGAATACTGGGCGACCGGGTGAGGGTCGTGAAGAGCGGCACCCGCGCTATGGTCGAATATGCCCAGGTGGAAGGAGAAACGGGCGCCCTCTTGCAGCGTGCTGTCATGGCAGTGTACAGGCTGCCGGGGGAAAGGCTCTCGGAGTTGGGAGCGCAAGCCCGGCAGTGGCCGGTGCAGCCGCCGGAGGGTCTCTTGTCGAGCCTGGAGCGCGTCGGCACTTTGCGCTCCGTATCACCGGAGGAGGACACCACTTCGGAGCCACTGGTGCTTGAGGGTCTCGCGCCGGGCACCTACCTGTTGCACGCCCAGGCCGCCACCCCTCAGGGTAAGGCTTCCGACTGGCAACTGGTGGTGGTCGCGGATGGCAGCCTCTCCAGGCTGGACCCGCAGCACATCTCGCCTCTGTGGGCCGCTGACGAGGCCGGGCGCGCCTGGGGTGGGGCCGAAATCTCGCTCTACTCGCGCGACGGCAACCTCCTGGAGAAAGGCGCTACGGGCACGGACGGTCTATGGCAGCCCGGCCCCAACTCGGCGGGTGCGACCCTGGCTATAGCGCGCGACCTGGACGGCAACCTGGCCGCGCTCGTGCTTGACTCGGAGACCTGGGCTGCGACGGCGGAAGCGCAGGACCACTCTACCCTCGCCGCCTCCATCCAGACGGACCAGCCGGTATATCTCGCTGGGCAGGTTGTCAATTTCCGTGTGTTGCTGCGCGGGTACCAACCTGCCTCCCCCGGCACGCCAGGGATCGAGCAGGACGTTCTAGTGTGGCTAAAGACGCCGGATGGGGCTACGTTATCGTCTTTGACGCTACGACCTGATAACGTGGGCGGGGTAGCGGGTACGTTCACGCTCTCGCCGCAGGCGCGGCCGGGCACCTACAGCTTGTTGGTGCAGACGAATGGGGCGCACCGCAACTTCTCACTACAAGTAGCCGAGCCTCGCGCCGACACATTGAGCGTGTACGTAGCCCCCGCGCAGGAATATACCTCGCCTATTGGGCTGGCGATTACCCGCACCGTGAGCGTTCTAGCTGCCGGGGGCCAGCCTGCCAGGGGCGCGGTCGTGTCGGCCCGGCTGGGCATTGAAGGGGATAGCTGGACCTCGGAGCCGGTACCTGCCACCGTCGATAGCAATGGGCGCGCTACGTTCACCCTGCCACTGCCCGAATGGACCGCCCTTTACAACGAGCCGGGCCTCTATTTGAGCGTTGAAGCCGAATTGGACGGCACTAGCGGCTCGGCCCGGCAGTACCTCGACTTCGCGCCTGAGAACACCCCACGCATAGAGCTACCCCAACTCGTCGCACCACTGATGGGCCTCGTAACCATTGCGCGACCCAGGCAGGACGGCAGCATAGCGGTCCGGCTGGTGCAGCTTGACGGCCTGGCGGGTGGCGGGGCGACGGGCGATCTGTTAGTGGTCGCCCAATCGCCTGGTGGAGACCGGCAAGCCGAAGTCGTGCCCCTCTCTGAACTACGGGACGTGACCGTCAACCTGCCGGGCAGCTACGCCGGGGGCAGCGTTGTCCTGGCGAGGGTGGGGTCGGGTGCGACCCGGCACCTGCGGCTTAACGTAGAGCAGAGCGGAGATGTGACGTTGCGGGTGGTGTCGTCTGAGACGGTGTCGCCCGGCGAGCAGTTGCCCCTGCGTCTGTTCCTGTTCGACTCGGAGGGGCAGCCTCTGTCGGGGGTGGCCTCCGTGTGGCTGCGCAGGCTGGGCGGCAATGAGTCGCAGGCAACGGCGGGCTGGGAACCGACCCTCAGCATACCGGCTACTGACGTTACCTCAACCACTCTGCAAGCCCCCACCGAACCGGGCCTCTGGTACGTCATGGCCGAGGCGGCCACGCAAGATGGGACGTACAGCCAGGCCTCCTCAGTGTTGCGAGTAGCGCCCGGCCCGGCGCTGCAACTGCCTCCCGCCGCTCAGATCGAGAAGGGTAAGCCGCAGACAGTGTCGGTGGTGTTGCACAACCCGACCAACGAGCCAGTAAGCGCCAGCCTCTACGCCAGCGTGGACGGCGGACTGGTGCGGGAAAGCCCCGAAGTACAAGCTGCCGGTATAGTTCCAGGCGGCTGGAGCAGGCTTGGGTGGCGTTATAGCGCCGCGTCGCCCGGCGTCTCAGCCCTCGACTTCAAGCTGCAAACGGGCGCGCATAGCTCGATTGCAAGCACCTTGCCGGTGCGGGCGACTATAAGCAGCGCCGACACCACCACGCATTTTTCGGGGCTGCTGTCGGGTGAGCAGCAGATAGAGGTGCACGTACCCTCCGGGCTGCGGCAGGGCGACGTTTCTCTGGAAGTTCGCGTCTCCACCTCGCTACTCTCCGCCCTCGCCCAGGTCGCCGGGGAACTGCCCGCCTCGCCCGAGGAACCCGCACAGGGCATTGCGCTGTCGGCGGCTCGCCTTTCGTCCGGCCCTGCGGTAGACGCGGCTTTCCGGCGCACGCAGGGCGCGGGCAGGGCGCAGCTTGAGCAGACGGACCTCGCCCGGTCTCTGCTACTGCAAGACATTTATTCCGCCCACCACGCCGACGGTGGCTGGGGCGCGACCCTCGACACCGACGCTGAGAGCCAGGCCATGGGCACGAGCCAGGTGCTTCTCGCTATGCGCCGCCTGTCCATGTCCTCTCCCAATGTTGCGCTCTCGCAAGATGATGTGGCCGTGGATGGCAGCGTCGTCCAGCGCGGCCTGACCTACTTGGCCGCCGAACTGAGCCGTCCGGTGGATGAAAAGGCAGGCCCCGCAGGTCTGGAGGAGCGAGCCTTCGGCTTCTACGTGCTATCGTTGTACGGCATGCTCGACCTGGAGCAGGCACGTTCGATGATGGCCTACGCGGGCGCTAACAGTAGCTTGAAGCTCTCACACGCCGGGCAGGCGTGGCTGGCGCTCGCGCTGTGGCAGGAAGGGCACGCGGGTGACGCCCTGGTGCTGGCTAACAGGCTCATGCAGGCTCAGGAGCACCTGGACAGGGCCGCCCTGGCCCCCATGCTGGAGCTTACCCTGTCGGCGGGTTCCTCGTTTGCTGAGGAAGGTTCTCCCGCTCCCGCGCTGATGACCCGCCGGGACGCCGCAATCTACAAGTCGGCGGCGCAGTCTTATGCCCGCGCGCTAATGGAGTCGCGGCAAGGATTGGGTTGGGCCGAGCATGGCAGCACAGCCGATGCGGTGTGGGCGCTGTCCCTCTACGCCTCCGCAGAGCAGCTTGAGTTGCAGCCCGGCAGGCCCACCATCACGATAAACGACCGCCAGGTGCAGCTAACGCAACCTGCCTCGGACAGCCGCGCGGGCGCTAACGCAGCCGACGTGGACACCGTGTCTATCCAACTGCCCGGCAACACCCTCCACGCCGGCACCAACCGGCTCACCCTCAAAGCCCCCGCTCCCGGAAAGGAGCTTTATTACAGCCTTACGTTGAAAGTGAATAGATGAGTTCAGAAACGTGAAACGTGAAACGTGATGCGGCTTTCTAAACAGGGTTCGTGTATGCAACGTATGGGCCTTGCGGGACCAAACACCCCTCTGTCATCCTGAGCGTAGCGAAGGATCTCAAGAAGGTGACTGGGGACACCATTGGGCGTTGAGGAACATGGTGTGGAGAGTTCAGCTTGGTACCAGGGCGAAGCATCTGAGATCCTTCGCTACGCTCAGGATGACAGGAGTCTCTTGGGTCCTGTAGTACAAGCTGCTGGGCATCCACGAACCAAATAGCCCTAACCACATCACGTTTCACGTTTCACGTTTCAGAATCGGGAGAAGAATGGACAAATTGATAGTCGAAGGCGGGCACGTCCTGAACGGGGAGATCGTGCCCGCGGGTAACAAGAACTCGGCTCAACCGATGCTGGCGGCCTGCTTGCTGACCGACGAGCCGGTGACGCTGCACAACGTACCCGACATAGCCGACGTGCGCACCCTGCTGAATATGCTCCGCGACATGGGCGTTGAGGTGGAAGCCTCGGACCTGTCTACCAGGCATAGCATCACGTTGCAGGCGCGCAAGGTGGAGCGGCAGCCCGACAAGTTCCTGGGCGCTAAGGTACGCGGCTCTATCCTCATGGCGGGGCCGCTGCTCACTCGTACAGGCTACGCGGTGGTCGGACAGCCGGGCGGCGACGCCATCGGGCGCAGGCGCGTGGACACCCACCTGATCGCCCTCAAGGCGTTGGGCGCAAAGGTGGAAGTGGACAACGACCAGTATTTCATGGAGGCCCCAGCCAGGCTCAAGGGCACTGACATCTTCCTGGACGAAGCCAGCGTGACGGGCACAGAGCAAGCGATTCTCGCCTCGGTGCTTGCTGAGGGTGTTACCACCATTTGCAACGCCGCCGCCGAGCCTCACGTGCAGGACCTCTGCCACATGCTCAACAAGCTGGGCGCCAAGATAAGCGGCATCGGTACCAACACCCTCAGCATTGCCGGCGTGACCCGGCTGCACGGTGGGGAGCACACCATCATCTCAGACCACATCGAGATAGGCAGCTTCATCGGCCTGGCGGCGGTTACGGGCGGGCACCTGCGCATCAAGAAGGCCGTGCCGGAGCACCTGCGCATGACCAAGCTGGTCTTCAGCAGGCTCGGCGTGCAAGTGGACGTAGATGGCGAAGACATAGTGGTACCGGGCGGGCAAGACCTGCGCGTCATCTACGACGTGCACGAAGCCGTGCCCAAGATAGACGACGGCATATGGCCCGCCTTCCCATCCGACCTGATGAGTATCGCGCTCGTCACAGCCACGCAGTCGGAGGGCACCGTGCTCATCTTCGAGAAGATGTTCGAGAGCCGTCTCTTCTTCGTGGACCGCCTCATCAGCATGGGGGCGCGCATCGTCCTGTGCGACCCGCATCGCTGCGTGGTAGTCGGCAAATCGCCCTTACGCGGCGACGAGATCACCAGCCCCGACATCCGCGCCGGTATGGCCCTGTTGCTTGCCGCCCTCTGCGCCGACGGCAACAGCACCATCTACAACGTCGGCCAGATAGACCGGGGCTACGAAGCCATAGAAACCCGCCTGGAAGCGTTGGGCGCGCGGATAAAGAGGGTACGCGACTAGACTAGTGGTTTTGACGGAAACGCCAAGACGCCGAGACGCCAAGGACGCGCAGAGATTTAGTAGGGTGTTCTAAGCAAGAGGACCAGGGTACAACATCACGTACCCTGGTCCTCTTTTACCCTCTAAACCCTAATCTACTTGGCGCGTCCTTGGCGTCTCTGCGTCTTGGCGTTTCCGTCAAGCGTCCTCTCTAACCAGCAGCACCTCGTCGCGTCCGTCGGTCTCCGTGAGGTGGACCTGGACGCTCTCGGTCCTCGATGTTGGGACGTTCTTGCCCACGTAGTCGGCGCGGATGGGTAGCTCGCGGTGCCCCCGGTCCACCAGCACAGCCAGTTGAATGCTGGATGGGCGGCCCTTGTCCATGATGGCGTCGATAGCGGCTCGCACCGTGCGCCCGGTGTAGAACACGTCGTCCACGATGACGATGGTGCGGCCCTCCACCTCTATGTCGAGGCCCGACACCTCGCCTCTCGTGCCCGCGCCCTGTCCTCTGAACTCCGGCCTGTCGTCGCGGTAGGGGGTGACATCAAGCTCGGCCACGGGCACGGCCAGGCCCTCGAACTTCTCTATCAGGCCGGTCAGTCGGGTCGCCAGGGTCTCGCCACGCGTCTTGACGCCGACCAGGGCAAGGTCGCGCACGCCGCTGTTGCGCTCCAGTATCTCGTGGGCTATACGGGTGAGGGCGCGGCGAATCGCCTCACCGTCGAGCAAAACGATAGGTTCGGGTTTGGGCATGTTATTTATTGCTTCTTCCTGCGGCGTAAATTGAGCGCGGGCACCCCACCCGCCGCCAACCACATGGCCGCCAGCAACACGAGCAAAATCCAGTCCACACGCATGGCAATTACCCCCGGTCTCATGCAAGCACCGGACGATTCCGGTGCACGAGTTGCGCGGATGCTACACCCGGAGAAGCAACACATCCCGGTTTTGCACGTATGTGGAAAAGGTGTTACTATTAGTAACGATTTAGCGTATACTTAATTGAGAGCACCAAGACAGCAAAGGATAAGCGAATGGCACCGGCACCCACAACAGCAGGCACCGCCAGCATGGTGCAGATCGAAGCAGGCGCGGACGGCTGCGAAGTACGTTGCGTACACCCTGGGAGCGTGCGCAGAGGCCGCGACGTGTTGCTGCCTATGCAAGAGTACCAGGCGCTCGCTGCGACCTTTCAGGCGCTGTCGGACCCCAGCCGCGCCAAGATCGTCTACAGCCTCCTGGAACAGGAGCTATGCACCTGCGACATCGCCGCCATAGTGGGCGTCAGCGAGTCGGCGGTATCCCAGCACCTGAACGTGCTGCGCCGCCTTCGCCTGGTCCGTAGCCGCCGCGAGGGCAAGATCGTTTACCACACCCTCGACGACAGCCACATCAGGACGCTGCTGAGTGTTTGTTTGGAGCATGTGAGGGATGTCTGAAACGTGAAACGTGAAACGTGATGGGGCTTGCTCATCCTTGTTCCGTGAATGCTATGTAGTTGACTGCGCGGGACCAAATCTCCCCCTGTCATCCTGAGCGTAGCGAAGGATCAGGTGGGTAGATTAGAGTCCTCAACATTCAGGATGGTGGCGGCAAGAGGAATCATGTGCCTCAATAGGGAGAGTCAAACACGGGCTACTGATCCTTCGCTCCGCTCAGGATGACAGAGGGGAGTGTGGTCCCACATAAGAGACAGCGCCATATCCAAGAACCAAATATCACAAGCCGCATCACGTTTCACGTTTCACGTTTCAGAAACTATGATAACTACCAGGAAGAACCACACAACTGATACGACCGAAAAGCTGCGCATCAGCGGGATGGACTGCGCGGACTGTGCGATAAGCATCGAGAAGTCGCTGGAGACGGTGCCGGGCGTCAGGTCGGCCAGCGTGAGCTTTGGCGCGGGCACGGCGCAGGTGTCGTACGACCCTGCCGTTGCTACGCACGACGCCCTGGTCAGGCGGGTGTCCGAGCTTGGCTACAACGTCGAAGACACCGTTGCGGCGAATACGCGGACCGGACCTCTGGAGTTTGTGATAGAGGGTATGGACTGCGCCGACTGCGCGCGTACCATCGAGAAGACGGTGGAGGCGCTGCCGGGTGTGGCCCAGGCGAGTGTAAACTTCGGCACGGCGCGGCTATCGGTGACACCCCAGGTGCCCGCGCAGCTTCCAGAGACGAGCACGATTGAGCGCGTGGTGACGGCGGCAGGCTACAGGGCCACACCTGTTGCAAAGCGGCGCTCCGGTGAAAGCTTACCGTTCTGGAAGCGCGAGCGGCGGGCAATCAGTACCGTCGTGGGCACTGTGGCGGCTCTGGTTGGCCTGGTGCTGTCGTTCACGCCTGCTCCTGCCTGGTTGGTCAATGCGTTCTTCGCTGCGGGCATCGTGGTAGCAGGGGCGGCGTTCGCCAGGGCGGGGCTGCTCGCGTTGCGGGCGGGTCGCGCCGATATGAACCTGCTCATGACGGTGGCGGCGGTGGGCGCGGTGCTGTTGGGCGACTGGGGCGAGGCCGTCACCGTGGTGCTGCTCTTCGCGTTCGGCGGCACCTTGCAGTCGTACACGCTGGACAAGACACGCGGGGCCATTCGCGCCCTGATGGACCTCACGCCCGCCACGGCCCTGGTGCGCCGGGTCGACAGGAGCAACGGTCTCCCTCTCATGCGCGAGGTGCGCCTGCCGGTGGAGGAGGTGCAGCCCGGCGAGACGGTGCTGGTCGGACATGGCGAGCGCCTGCCCCTGGACGGTGTGGTCTTGCAGGGCACTTCATCCATCGACCAGTCGCCCATCACCGGCGAGAGCGTGCCCGTGGACGTGGAGCCTGGCGCGGAGGTGTTCGCGGGCACCATCAACGGTCCCGGCGCGCTCAGCATACGCGTGGAACGGGCCGCCAAAGACACCACACTGGCCCGCATCATCTAAATGGTGGAGGAGGCCCAGGGCAGGCGCGCCCCTTCGCAGCAGTTCGTGGACCGCTTCTCGGCCATTTACACGCCCGTGGTAATAGCCGCCGCCGCATTGATCGCCATATTGCCGCCCCTGTTGTTCGCGCAGCAGTTTGACGAGTGGTTCTACCGGGCGCTGGTGCTGCTGGTGGTGGCCTGCCCCTGCGCGCTGGTCATATCCACGCCTGTCAGCATCGTGTCGGCCATAGGGGCTGCCACGCGGCGGGGCGTGCTGCTCAAGGGTGGGGCCACGCTGGAGGCGCTGGGCAAGGTAAAGGCGGTAGCGTTCGATAAGACCGGCACCCTCACCCAGGGCCGCCCCCGCGTGGTGGCCGTGCGCGCCCTCGACGGCGACAATGACGCCCTGCTCAAGCTGGCTGGCCTGGTGGAAGCGCGCTCCGAGCACCCCCTTGCCAAGTCTATCGTGCACGCGGGCCGCAACCTGAAGAACGGTGCCCCGGAGGCGTCCGATTTCAAGGCGTTCCCCGGCCTGGGCGCGAGAGCCGTAGTTGAAGGGCGCGAGGTCTACGTGGGCAACGCTCGGCTCTTCCAGGAGCAGGGCATCCCGGTGGATGGTGTGGCCTCGCTTTTGGAGGAAGAACAGGCGCAGGGCCGGACCGCCGTGCTAGTGGGCACCCGCGAAGGCGCGCTGGGCGTGGTGTCCCTGGCCGACAATCCGCGCCACGACGCCAAAGAGGCGATAAGGGGCTTGCGCGAGGCGGGCATCACCTACGTGGCGATGCTTACCGGCGACAATCAGCGCACGGCGGAGGCTATTGCCCGTGAGGTAGGCGTGGACGAGTGCTACGCCGGGCTCCTCCCCGCCGACAAGCTGGACGTGGTGGAGCGCATTACCAGGGAGCGCGGCCCGGTGGCTATGGTGGGCGATGGCGTGAACGACGCGCCCGCGCTGGCAGCCGCCGAAGTGGGTATAGCGATGGGCGTGGCGGGCACCGACGCTGCCCTCGAAGTGGCCGACGTAGCCCTCATGAGCGACGACCTTTCTCGCCTCGACTACGCCGTGCTCCTGTCGCGCCGCACGCTCTCGACCATACAGGTGAACATAGCGGCATCTCTGCTGGTGAAGGCGGTGGCGTTGGTGCTGGCCGCGCTCGGCTTGCTCCCCCTGTGGGGCGCGATTTTCGCCGATATGGGCGTGTCGCTCCTGGTCACCCTCAACGGCATGCGGCTGCTGGCGTACGGCCGCCGCTAAACTCCGCTTTGCACAAACAGGCGGCTATTCCGCATAATAGACTGAAAGCAAACGCGGCCAAGCCCAATGCATGGTGTCACAAGGACACGATGCACCACGCCCCTGCATCTTCCGACAAGGCAGCCACTATTTGATAACTTCCTCCCCGACCGGCGGGCAAAAGAATACCCTCGCGCGCCTGGCGCTGGCGCTGCTCGTGGTGGCACTGGTGGCCGGTGCCCTGGTGCTGCTGGCGGCGCAATACGCGGGCGGGCAGCAAGGCACCGCAGGTACGCCAACGTCCAGCGCGACGATAGCCACCGCCACCCGGCAGTCCAGGGCCAGTAGCACAGAAACTCAGCCGCCCATCGCTAAACCCACCAACACCCCACGGGCTACGTCCACGTCGCAAGGTACTGCCACACAGGCAGCGACCACGACGGCGGTGCCAACCACTCTCTCCGCCGCGGAACAGACGCTTCAATCGCTCGATGCCGAGCAGGTGCCGGTGCGCGACCTTTATTCCATCACGTTGCGGCTCAAGCTCCAGCCCGGCGAGACGCTGTCCCGCACCCTGGAGCGTCCCACCGTAGACCTGACAGTGGGGCATACCGGCACGTTCTACATGAGCGACATCCTCGCCAGGCGTTACTACACGATTACCGCCACGCTGCTCAAGGTGACCCAGCACGTCTACTGGTACGTGCAGGACGGGCAGCAGGTGGACGAGGACGTGCTGGAGGACGCGGCGCGGGCCTTCGAGCAGCAAGTATACCCCACCAACCACCGGCTGTTCGGCACCGAGTGGGTGCCCGGCGTGGACGCCGACCCCCGCATGACGGTGCTGATCGCCCACATACCGGGGGCGGGCGGCTATTTCGTGTCGGCGGACGAGTACACGCGGGCGGTCAACCCGTTCAGCAACCAGCGCGAGATCATCTATGTCGGCATGAACGACGCCTCCGGTCTGCTGAGCACGCTGGCCCACGAGCACCAGCACATGATCCACTGGCACCACAACGCCGGGCACGACGTGTGGCTCAACGAGGGCGCTTCGATGCTGGCGCAGGAAATCAACGGCTACGGCACCGGCGGTGTGGAACAGGACTTCATGGGCCGCCCCGACTTGCAGCTAAACTCGTGGCAGTCGAACCCCGAGGCCTCACGCGCCAATTACGGGGCCTCGTTCCTCTTCTTCGACTTCCTGCGCGCGCATTACGGCGGCGACGAGGTGCTGCGGGCCGTGGTAGCCGCCAGGGGCCGGGGCGCGGACGCCGTGGACAACGCCCTCGCGGACCTTGGCTCGCACGACAGCTTCCTAGACGCGTTCAACAGGTGGACGCTGGCGAACCTGCTCGATAGGGAGCAGGGCGCGGAGGACCTGGGCCTCTACTACCCCGACCGTGAGGTAAAGGTTTCGCCGCAACACCTGGTGGACGACTATCCCAGGTCGTTAGCGGGCACCGTGTCGCAGTTTGGCACCGATTACGTGGAGTTGACGCCGCCGGACGATGGCGGCACTCTGCAAATCGGCTTCACCGGCGACACGGAAGCCCGCCTGATACCGGCTCCCGCGCATAGCGGCGAAGGACTCTGGTGGAGCAACCGGGGCGACCAGGCTGACAGCACCCTGACGCGCCGCTTCGACCTCACGGACGTTAGCAGCGCCACCCTCCGTTTCAGCACCTGGTTCCGCATCGAGGACGACCTCGACTACGGCTACGTGGAGGCGTCCACCGACAACGGGGCGACCTGGACGACCCTGGAGGGCGAGTACACCACAAGCTCCGACCCCAACGGCAACAACCTGGGCCACGCCTACACAGGCAAGAGCGCCGACAAGCCGGGGGCGGACGCCAACGGTTGGCTGCAAGAGCAAATCGGCCTGAGCAAGTACGCGGGCAAGGAAGTCATGCTCCGCTTCGAGTACATCACCGACGACGGCTTCAACACCGAGGGCATGGCTCTAGACGACATCTCCATCCCGGAGATTGGCTACAGCGACAACGCCGAAGCTGACGGTGACTGGGACGGAGAGGGCTTCGTGCGCATAGCCAACAAGCTACCCCAGACCTTCCGCCTGGCAGTGGTGAAGTTCAAAGAGGGTAACTTCGACGTGCAGGAGGTCGAAGTGGCACCGGACGGCACCGCCAGCTTGGAGGTAGATGGCCTGGGCGGCGGAGGCCCCTATACCAGGGCCGTGCTGCTCGTATCAGGTACCAGCAGGCACACAACCGCGCCCGCCGGGTACGAGCTTAACATCAGGCTGAAGCCTTAGCTGCTTATTCAGCCCGCTTCCCGCCTCCGAACAACCCGCCCATGAACGAACGCCGCACCTCCACAGGCACCGGCGAGGTCTCGACAGGCCGTTTGTCCAGCAGGGCGGCGGGGTTGGTCGTCACCATGTCCAGCGCGGCCTCTTCCCCCACGAGCAGCGCGGCGGACTGCACTGCTTCCCTCAAGAGGGGCATGCGCCGTCTTGACTTGACGTTGTGGCTGTCCGACGCTATGAACTGCACCAGGCCATGCCGCACCAGGGTCTCGGCGCTGCGGTGCACTTTCTCACCCTGTTCGCCCAGGAGGGCGGCTGAAGTGACCTGCGCCAGCACGCCGCGCTGCACCAGGCGATACAGCAGATTGGGATCGTCCTGAATGGCGGTGTAGCGTTCGGGGTGCGCCAGGATGGGGGTGTAGCCCGCCGTTTGCAGGTCGAACAGGGCGCGCTCGGCATACGCGGGCCAGGGGGTGTAAGGCACCTCCACCAGTACGTACTGGCTGCCCGCCAGCGTCCAGAGCCTGCCGGAGCGCAAGTTGTCTACCGTGTCGTAGTCCAGGAATATTTCTACCCCAAGCTCCAGCCGAATCTCGATACCCGCGCTCTTCCAGGCCGCCCGTACGTGGCCGAGCCTCTCCAGCATCCCATCGTAGCCCACGGCGCTAGCCTCCGCGCTATGCGAGGTCGAAATCAGCACCTGCGTGCCTTCCTGCGCGGCAATCTGGCCCATCGCCACCGACACATCCATGTCGGTAGGCCCGTCATCCAGTGCGGGTATGATGTGGGAGTGGATGTCTATCATGGGTTTCTGGTTCTGAAACGTGAAACGAGAAACGTGATGCGGTTTGCTAAAAAGGCTGCGCGATTGACCGTTACTCTGTCTTACAGTACCATCCACCGCCCTGTCATCCTGAGCGTAGCGAAGGATCTCAGATGCTGCCTTTAATCCTGTGCTGAACTGGGAGTACCATGTTCCATGACATTGGACAGCACCCCTGTACCACCTTCTTGAGATCCTTCGCTACGCTCAGGATGACAGGGGGGAGCAGGGTTTTCGCGTAAGAGACTCAGTCGAATTCACGTACCAACGTACACAAGCCGCATCACGTTTCACGTTTCACGTTTCACGTTTCAGGTTCGAGCGCCTACCCGTAGTACGCATACGTGCTCTTGTCCAGCGTGGCGTTGTTCAGGACCACGCCCAGGACGTGGGCGTTCACCTGCTGGAGCATGTCGCGGGCTTTCACGGCGAGGTCGCGGCGGGTCTTGCCGGCGTTGATCACCAGGAGCACGCCGTCCACGCGGGGTGAGAGCACGGCGGCGTCGGTCACGGCGATGATGGGCGGGGTGTCTATCAGCACGTACTCGGCGGTGTCGCGCAACATCGCCAGCACCTCGGTCATGCGCTGGGAGCCTAGTATCTCGGCGGGGTTGGGTGGTATGGGGCCGCTGGTGAGCACGTGCAGATTCTCCACCTGGGTCGGCTGGAGGGGCCGGTGCACGCGGGGGTGGGGGGCACCTGTGCCAAGTGGGCCTGTAGAGGTGCTGGTGGCGCGGGCAAGCTCGGCCACCAGCGTGGTCAGCCCTGTGTCGTTGGAGAGGCCGAAGATCTTGTGCAGGTGCGGCCTGCGCAAGTCGGCGTCCACCAGCACGGTCGAGAAGCCCGAAGCCGCGAACGTAATCGCCAGGTTGGCGATGGTGGTAGACTTGCCGTCGTCGGGGCTGGTGGAGGTAGCCAGGATGGTGTGCACCGGGTTGTCGGGGCTGGCGAACTGTATGTTGGTGCGCAAGGTGCGATAAGCCTCGGCCGCCGCCGACTTCGGCTGCGTGTACGCCACCAACCCCGCGCCGGTGTCCTCTTTGCCTCGGTTCCTCTTGTCTGCCAATCTGCCCTCCTGTGTCTGAAACGTGAAACGTGAAACGTGATGCGGTTTGTGGTATCTGGTCCGTAAATACGACTCTCTTGCTGCTGTCGGACCAAGCCCCACTTTGTCATCCTGAGCGTAGCGAAGGATCTCAGATGTTGCAATTACCTCTTTGCTGAACCTTCAGCACCATGTTCCCCTACGTTCAACAGCATCCCTACTCACCTTCTTGAGATCCTTCGCTGCGCTCAGGATGACAGGGTGGAATAGGGTTCTGTGACACCTACAGTGTCGCATCCGCGTACCCTACTGAGCAAGCCGCATCACGTTTCAGGTGTCACGTTTCAGAACCATGTTTCAGCTCTTCGGTATCACTCCCAGCGTGTTCAGCCCCGTATGTTGCTGCACCTCGGTGGGGCTTTTCAGCGTGGTATCCAGCAACTCCAGCGCGACAGCCAGCAGCAGGCCCAGGACCAGGCCGAACAGGGCGGCGGCTGCTGTGTTGAGCAGGGGGCGCGGCTGGTAGGGCTGAGTCGGCGGCTCGGCGGGCTGGGTGACGAGCCACACCACCCTGAAGCCGCCCGCGCTCGTCGCCTGGTTCTCGGCGTTCTGCCTGTCCACGAAATCGTTGGCGATGGTCTCAGCGACGATGGCGGCTTTCGCGGGGTCGCGGTTGTCCACGGTCATGATTATGGAGTTCTGGTCGGGGAGGGGCTGTATCTTTATCTGCCCTGCCAGCGCCTCGTGGAACACGTCCTGCACGCCCGCGCCGTCGAGCGCCCGCGACCACGTCTGCTTGTTGCCCAGGTCCTGCGCGTAAGTGGGCATCGTCTTCTTGATTGCCTCGATGGTGCCGTTGTCCGGCGGGACCGACTTGGCGGACATGGCAGTCTGAGCCTGGTAGATGCGAGGCTGCATGCTGGTGTAGACATAAGCCACAGCCGCCGCCACCAGCGTCACAATCAACGCCAGCCACCACCGCTTGCGCAGCCCGTTGATGATTTGTCGAGGGTCAAGTTGCATATGTGGGGCAAGTAACGCGTAACTCGTAATGCGTAAAGCGGCTGTAGAGACAGTGTACGCCAAGAGGCAGTCTGTTGCTTATCACTCCTTTATAGGTTACGAGTTACGCGTTACGAGTTACGAGTTACTGAAGTTTCGGAATAGTACCGAGCACGGGCATGTCCAATACGCGCTTTGCATCTCGCTCGTCGCGGATGCTGTTGTCCAGGTATTCTAGGAGGAAGGCCAGGGCCAGGGCGACTACGATGCCGATGAGCACCCGGATGAGGGCGGCGATTATCTCACGGCTCGTGCTGGATTGTATCTCCTCCATCGAGGCGAGGTCTATCTGGCTGAAAATTACCTGGTCTGCGAGGTCCGCGCCCTGGATCGGTTTCATGCGAGCATCCGCCAGCACTGTGGCTGCTGCATCAGAGACCGCCTTGGAGAGCACCTTTGGCGAGGGTGCAGTGACTGTTATCCTGAGCACTCTATGCCGGCGGTCGGTGCCCAGCATGCCTTTTATGTGCTCCGGTGTCAGCTTGTCTACGGCTCGCCTGGCTTCATCTTGTGCGACCTGGGTGAGGCTGCCGTAATCGGGCCGCGCCAGTATGTTGTGCGCTACGCTATCTCGCAACACGTCCAGTGTAGCTAAGGCAAAGGCGTCGCTTTCGACTATCTGCGTATAGTCATCGACCAGGAACTCTGAGCTAAAGTAGGTATAGTAGCGGTCGAACGTAAAAAACTGCGCCGGAGCATCCAGGCCCGCCGTGTCCTGGCGCGTAATAAAACGGGCCTCGGCCTCGTAGCTCCTGCCTGCGGTCAGTGCCATGTAGCCGCTGATAGCCGTCACGAGCAGCACGATAAGCAGCATCAACCAGCGCCGCTTCCAAATCACGTTCCAGTATTGCCTGAGTTCCATTTGGCTCCTCGGTATCCGGTGCTCAGCGATAGACGATGGACGATAGATGATAGACGATAGACGATAGACGATAGACGATAGACGAGTAATTAGCGGTCGGATAGTACCTAACAATCCTAACCTTGGCGGGCTCTTGGCGTCCTTGGCGTCTTGGCGGTTCCGTCTCTCATCGTCTATCGTCCCCTTAACGAACGAGACTAGCGCGGGTCGCCTGGGATGCGCGAAAAAATAAGCGTATTGCGTATGCTGCCGCTGGGGTCGCGAACATCGTTGCGCATCCGGCCTTCTTGCACGAAGCCGAGCCGCCTTGCCACGTTCGCGCTGTGTTCGTTACGCTCGTCGCACAGTATCTCTACGCGTTGCGCACCAAGCTCCTCGAACAGGTAGCCTACCACGAGACGCACCGCCTCCGTCATATAGCCGTGCCCCTCAGCCGATTTACGCAGCCAGTAGCCGATCTCGAAGTACCTTATGTCCCAGTCCCTCGGCATGATACCCAGGCCACCCAGGTACCGCCCGCTCCCAATCTCGAACAGGCCGCAGTTGATGCTCTTGCGCAAAATGACTTCGGCCCGCTGCTGGTTGATCCAGTCTCGCGACTCCTCGACCGTCTGGTGCTTGTCGGCAAAGTGCATCCAGGGTCTCAGGTGCTCCCGCGACTCGGCTATGGCCTCCTGCAACCCCTTGGCATCCTCTTCGCGGTAGGGCCGCACTACCAGGCGCTCGCCACGCAACTCGTCAAATATCGGTATCAGTGAGAGGTATTTAGGGTCTGCACTTTCGGACTGTGGATTTGACATTGGTTCCTTAGCGCCTGCTTTCCAATTGCCCCTGCACGAACTCGGCTATCCGGCGCTTGAAGACCTCTTTATCGAACGTCTCGGCGTGGCGGCGTATGGCTGCCGGGTCGTAGTCGCTCGCGTTGAAGCGCGACACCACTTCCGCGAGGCTGGCGGCGGACTGCTCCTTGAAGAACTCGCCCGTGACGCCTGGCACCACCGTTTCGAGCGCGCCACCCGCACCGTAGGCGATCACGGGCCGTCCCGAAGCCTGGGCCTCCAGGGGCGTGATGCCGAAATCTTCCATGCCAGGGAAGATAAACGCCTTGCACCCGGAGTACAACTGCTTTAGCTCCGCGTCCTGCATCTTGCCGAGGAACTGCACGTTGCCCTTCGCCATGCCCCGCAGTTCCGCCTCCTGCCGCCCCGCACCGACCACCTTGAGCGGCAACCCCAGCCGGTTGAACGCCTCAATCGCCAGGTCTACGCGCTTGTACGGGATCAGGCGGGAGACTATAAGGAAGTAGTCGCCCCGCGATTCCGGGTTGGGCTTGTAGTGGGCGGTGTCCACGGGCGGGTTGATTACCGTGGCCGTGCGCCCGTAACGCTTCTGTATGCGCCGCGCCACCATCCGCGAGTTGGCTATGTAGGCGTCCACGCGCCGGGCCGAAACTTCGTCCCAGAGTCTAACATAGTTGAGCACCAGGGGCAAGACCGCCTGTACTTTGCGTCCCACCCGTTCGCCCTTGATGTAGTCGTGGTAGTTCCAGGCGAACCGCATCGGGTTGTGGCAGTAGCAGATGTGCGTCGTGTCGATGTCGGTGATGATGCCCTTGGCGAAGGCGCTGCTGCTGCTCAACACCACGTCGTAGCCCGACAGGTCGTAGCTCTCCACCGCGAAAGGGAAGACGGGCAGGTAAAGCTGGTGCCGCTTCGCCACGCCAGGCAGCCGCTGCATGAACGAGGTGCGTATGTCCCACTCCCGGTAGTGCCCAGGCATCATATTGGGCGCGTAAATGGACACGTACACGGGCGCGGAGGGATAAACGTCGTGGATGGCGTCAAGCACCCTCTCAGCGCCGCCGTACTGGTTCAAGTAATCATGGACGAGAGCGATTTTCATAGTAGGTGGCGACCAGGGAGGTCCAGAAACGTGAAACGTGAAACGTGATGTGGCTTGCTAAGGTTGGTTCGTGAATGCAAACTGTTGGTCTATCAGGACCATCCTCCCCTTTGTCATTCTGAGCGTAGCGAAGAATCAGGTGGGTAAGCGAGAGCCCTCAACGTACAGGATGCCGATGGCATTAGCCATCATGAGCCAAAATTGCAACGGCCAAGAGCGGGGTACTGATTCTTCGCTACGCTCAGAATGACAAGGCCCAACTTTGGTCCTACCCTACAAGCAACCAACTTGACGAGCGTTGTCGACCGAAGAACTAAAGACCACTCGGAACTCGGAACTCGGTACTTTTCTACAGCTTCTTCTGTCTAAAGTGTTGAAAATAAGCACTCAATGAGCTATAATTGGTGGGTACGAGTGCGTATCTTCAAGACAGCGTAGCAATTATAGAACAGATACAATATGCAGTGCCAATGCAGCAATGACACAGCAGGCCGGTAATCTGGCCGGTGGATAGCAATGCTGCTTATATGGGAGGTCTACAGGAATGGTAGCCAAGACGAATGAAGTACAGGCGGGGCTGGGCGACGGGTATCGCTACGGCTTCGCCATGCCGGAGAACTATACTTTCAAGAGCCGTAAGGGCCTCGATGAGCAGGTGGTCCGCGAGATTTCCTACCTCAAGAGCGAGCCTGCTTGGATGACCAACTTCCGCGTGCGCGCCCTCAAGACCTTCGAGGGTAAGCAGATGCCCCAGTGGGGCGGCTGGCTCAACGACATCGACTTCAATGACATCTTCTACTTCGTACGCGCTTCCGACCGCAACGCCGGTAGCTGGGAAGACGTGCCCGCCGAGGTGAAGGACACCTTCGACCGTCTGGGCATCCCCGAGGCCGAGAAGAAGTACCTGGCAGGCGTGGGCGCTCAGTACGAGTCCGAGGTGGTGTACCACTCGCTGCGTGAGGACCTCAGCAAGCTCGGCGTCATCTTCACCGACATGGACAGCGCGGTGCGCGACTACCCCGACCTGGTGAAGGAGTACTTCTCCACCATTATCCCGTCGGGCGACAACAAGTTCGCGGCGCTCAACTCGGCTGTGTGGTCGGGCGGGTCGTTCGTGTACGTGCCTTCGGGCGTGCGCGTGGAGATACCTTTGCAGGCGTACTTCCGCATCAACGCCCAGAACATGGGCCAGTTCGAGCGCACGCTCATCATCGCGGAGCCGGGCAGCTACGTGCACTACGTAGAGGGCTGCACCGCACCGACTTACACGACCAATTCGCTCCACTCGGCAGTGGTGGAGATCATCGTGAAGGAAGGCGCTCGCGTGCGCTACACCACGATCCAGAACTGGTCGCACAACGTCTACAACCTCGTGACCAAGCGCGCAGCCGCCTACCGTGACGCCACTATGGAGTGGGTGGACGGCAACCTCGGCTCGAAGCTGACCATGAAGTACCCGGCGGTGTGGCTGATGGAGCCGGGCGCTCGCGGCGACGTGCTCTCGGTGGCCTTCGCGGGCAGCGGCCAGCACCAGGACGCCGGTGCCAAGATGGTGCACAAGGCCCCGCACACCACGTCTAACGTAGTGTCGAAGTCGATCTCCAAGGGCACGGGCCGGGCCACCTATCGCGGCCTGCTGGAAGTAGCCGAGGACGCGCATCACTGCAAGTCGAACGTGAAGTGCGACGCCCTGCTGCTGGACGAGGACGCCCGCTCGGACACCTACCCGACGATCAACATCGCCAACAACTCGACCACGGTGCAGCACGAGGCGACCGTCTCCAAGGTGGGCGAGGACCAGCTATTCTACCTGATGTCGCGAGGCATCTCGGAAAACGAAGCGACGGCCATGGTGGTCAACGGCTTCGTGGAGCCAATCACCAAGGAGATCCCGCTGGAGTACGCGGTGGAGCTGAACAGGCTTATCGAGTTGCAGATGGAAGGTAGCATCGGCTAGCTTGCAGATCACGAAGCTTCCAGGAAATGGGGACGGCATATAGCCGTCCCTTTTTATTCTCTCTGGAGGTACCTTGCATAACACGGATAATCTTGACCTACCTAGAACTTGCGGATGGGATGATTGATTTGTGGCGGAATGAGGCATATACTTTACGCAGTCTGGTATATCAAAGTGGTGACAGTGAAATGGCAGAGATTATACAGGAAGCATCCGCTGGAGAGTGGGCGCAAATAACCCAACAGGTTGTCAGCCAGATAGTTGCTGGATTTCACCCCAAGACGGTGATCCTGTTTGGCTCGTATGCTTATGGAGCACCAAACAGCGATAGCGACCTTGACTTGCTCGTGGTAATGGAAGATGTAGACAATCCACTACGCATGGCGGCAAAAATCGCTGCCGAAATCGATCATCCTGTACCGCTAGATATTGTGGTATTTGATGCCAATGTCCTAATGGAAGCAGTAGCTCGCCAAGCTGTTTTTGCCACCGAAATAACCTCTAGGGGAAAAGTGCTCTATGAAGCCTGAAACCGAGGAGTGGATACAAAAGGCAGAGGGTAATTGGCGCTTTGTGCAATGGGGTATGCAAGCCGATAAGCCGGTATGGGATGTTATCTGCTTTCTTTGCCAGCAATCTGGTGAGAAGTACCTGAAGGCTTTCCTGGAAGAAGAGGGCATCAACTTCCCCAAGACGCATGACCTTGTTCTTCTGTTGAACTTGAGTGCCAGTCTACTGCCGGGGTTGGTTGCGCACAAGCAGGAATTAGCCTATCTCACTACGCTTAGCGTGGCTACGCGTTATCCTGGGATGGAAGCGTTGCAGCAAGATGCGGAGGATGCAATAAAAGCCGCAGGTGAGGTAAGAAGTATTATCCGAGCCAAGTTGGGTCTTTCCTAACTCTTTATCTCGGTATGCTTCCACTACTGTTTGTAAATAGATACATGCTAGTAAAGGCGAAGCAATAGATGACTGATTGCCCAGAAGGAACGTTCTCCTAAGCCCCAAAACTCTCTTTTGCAGAGCAAGATAAGCCTACACACCGGACACTTGAAGAACTGGCAAAGGTGATACAAGGAGGGGCGGCTACGTGCCGCCCCTTTTCTTGTTAAGCGGACCCGCCCTGCGGTGCCTTGGCAATAGCTGATAGCCCCGCCCACAGACGGCTGTCCTGGAAGCAGATGGTCCCACCGCCGCGCTTGGCCTGCGACACCTGGCGGTTGATGTCGGCCACGCACACCCAATCGTCGTTGTTCTCGAGCGACATGGCCCACTTGGCATGGTCCTTGGCGTTCTGCCAGGCGAAGGGCATACCTATTGGGTTCAGATCAATCGCCGTGTCGTCGGCAACCCACTCGGTCTTGTTGCTGTCTTCACCGGAGGGGATAGCGCCCCGCCGCCACGACTCCACGTCTAGGTCAACGCCCAGGCTCGGCCCCACCAGGTCGCTCCACAAGTCCTGTCCCCAGAGGCGGCTCTTGGCGATGCTCCGAAAAGTCGCACCTCCCTTCGATGTGAAGGGGATATCCGAGGGCGTGTGCGAGAGGGAGAAGTCGCCGGCAGCGAGCTTGTGCCATACACTGTCCGGCGGGAGCGACTGAGGCAGGCGCGTGCCGTAAACTTGCGGCCCCTGCTGCACCAGCATCTGCTGCGCTATAGCCTCGGCGGTGGCGACATCTTTCAGCGTAATACATAGCAGCGTTTGCCCGTAATCGAGTTCGTTGCTCGGAAAGTCGCCGCTGGTGGGGTGCGAGAAGCGGGGGATGGAATGCAGCAGCCAGAACGCACTATCGCTTCCCAAATCGAAGGCAAGCACCCCCTTGGCGTGTGCCAGCCCGCCGTTGTTAGGCAGGTTAAGTTCTAGGGGAAACTCGTCGTTGTAGAAGATACACCCCGACGTCGGGTTGGCGGCGGCCTCAAACACCTGTTGAAGGGTGGCGGTGAGGGCGTTGTTAGGCGCGCTCAGCAGGTTTCGTGAGCCTGAGAGCGTGGCGCTCTGGTCGTCAAAGTACGCGTACTCGTACCCTGTGGCCCTATGTCCCATCGGGCCGGTTCCCACCGCTGGGCCTGCGTTCTTGGGTACCTTATACATGAACCACCAGTCTACGGGCTGGCCGTTGTCGCCTATGGCGCTCAGGGGAAGCGGCATGTGTAGGTACTCCTCTATATAATCCAACAACCCCCAACATGGGTCCGGGAGCCGGGGAACGGCACCAAAGTACAGTGTGCAGCAACCTTAGCGGATATTCTAGGTGTTGTCAATAGGCGCACCCGCACTGCAATTACTGCAATACAGCATATCGTCGTTGGCATACTGGAAAGGAAGGCAATGCCCATGTAGCCAGCGGCTTTCGCAGAGCCTATCACCAAGGAGATCCCGTTGGAGTATGCGGTGGAACTGAACAGGCTCATCGAGTTGCAGATGGAAGGTTCTATCGGGTAGGTTCTTCCTACTTGGGAAGAAGCGGACGAGTCTGATGATTCGTCCGCTTCTTTCATTCTGTATCTGTTTCCCAGCCCCTGAGTTTATTTGCACGTTTGACGTAAGTCTTGAATGGCCTGTCTCTCCCATCTGGTGGAACATGTATCATTGTTCGCAAATCCTCAAGGAACTTATCCATTCCCCCATCAAGTCCTTGACCACGTAATTTATCCAGTCGTGATCCTGATGTAACTACCTGGTAGTCTTCATCTATGGTGATGAGGCCTGCATCGTAGGCTCTATGGTGTAACGGACACATGGAAAGTCCGTTCCGAGTTTCATCCGTTGATCCTCCAGAGGCTACTGGAAGAATATGCGCGGCGTCTACGAGATTGAGCTGAAGACCGCAGAAAGCACACTGATTGTTATATGCCGTCAAGACGCGACGTTTGAAATTGCTATCTCTCACTCTTCTATTAACTACTTGAACTATTACTCGCCTTGGTTCTGCAACCGTTTCTAGTTCCTCTTGCTCCACCTTTGCATCTGGATGTGCTGCCCTATTAAGGATATCCAATTCCCCGGCAGACTCACCGAACTGGTGGAGTTCATTGAGGTATCGAATATATTCGACGAACAACTCTGGTCTGAAAGCTACAACTATTTCTCTGTTGCCTCTATCTTGGAATGCAATACCGTTAAGGATGGCATTGCGCACAGTCTCCCCTCTAACCTGTACAGATGGAGATTTTCCCAGTGCTCCAGAATGCATCGTGAAATCCCATCCTATAAATACCTGCTGCTCCTCCCACCAGCCGAGTAGTAAACTCTCGAAACCTTTCCTCGGTTCTAATTTCGTGCCTTTTAACTGAATCCGATACTCATCTTTGGGTCTCTTTTCCCCGCCCCCGTGAGTAACATTCCAAACGTAGATTCGAACACTAAGACTTTGGTCAGCCTGATAAACTCCTAAATCGAATGGATGCCGCGATGATGCTGTGGATACGTGTAACACACTCCACCCGGCCGCCCTTATGGCATCGTCAATTCTACTCAGTAACTCTGGTTTTGATAATGTCGGCATGAACGTGATCTCTTGTTATAAAGCTCACCTGGAATATCTCTTCTCTTGCTGCACTGATGTCTTCATCTTGCTCAGGGGATGTATCATCGGAGCCATCGTCATTGCTGTCAAACCTGAATCGGCTGCCTTCCAGATATGATTCATTTAGCTCAAAAGCAAGCCATCTTCGCTCCAACAGTTCAGCAACATAGCCCGTAGTATTAGAACCAGCGAATGGATCTAATACCAAGTCATTTTCATCTGTGAGAAACTTGACAAAGAACTCTGCAAACTGCTTTGGAAACCTTGCAGGATGCGGCTTAATACCAGACTCATTGCACTTTCGCATATACACGCTATTGGAGTCATTATTTCCCAATTCTAGAAGATTAGGAGGTATTGCGCCTTCATTCTCCCTACTAAACTTGTTTGTGATGTTATGGCCGCTTGGTCTCTTTTTGGCACGGTAACCATTCTGAAGCAGTTGCTTCATCGCTTCCGTGTAGGGCCTTAACACATTCCTGTTATTAGCTTTTGGGTATTCTGTTTTAGAAAGCCACCATACGACATTTACTGAATCCTTCACTCTGATCCGCCTGACATTCGTCCATTCGGCCGGACCAGGTAGCCTCGCCGGGTTGTAATGGAAGAATTCTTGAGCAAGGAAGAACCCCAATTCTTTACAAAGCCTCACAAGTAATTCGAACTGATAAATACTCCGCACCGGATGCCCTGGTAAATAGGCTCCACCTAAATCGACTACAAAGGAACCGTCGTCGCGAAGAACACGCTTGAACTCACGGGCAAATTCCAAGAACCACTCCACGTACTCATCAGAGCTTTTATTACCATATTCCTTCTTGCTTGTAAGCGCGAAGGGTGGTGATGTCAAAATAAGCTGAACATGATTATCTGGCAAATGCTTGATGAGGTCGAGGCTATCCCCCAGGTAAGCTGAACCATTTCGGCATGTGTAATACGGCTTATGTTTAGCGTGCAACTGTGGGACATCCATGAGTGTTTGATCCTTTTGGAGGTTGAGGTATCAGGTCGCTTCCTTCTTTGATGCCGAGAATTATAGCACACCTTTGCTGTGTGGAATTGAACTTTGCTTGAGACGCAAGGCACACTTCCTTGACAACTCACATATAAATGCATTACTATATAAACGATGCTTTATGCATCATCGTGTGTTTACGTGTCGAGGAAGGGTAATTTGGAAGCTTTGGAACGCAGCATACCGGCGTTGGGTAGCGTAAAGCCTGAGCCTGAGAAGGGCAGGAAGGGTAAGAAGGCCCGCGTGAGCGAGGTTGTGCCGCCGATTCTGTCGGAGGAGCAGGCTGCCTCAATCGAGGCCCTCAAGCCGTTCCTCAAGGCCGTGGCCGACACCAACCGCATCGCCATCCTGCAAGAGCTTTCCAACGTGGATGGCCTCAGCGTGCTCGACCTGTCCGACAGGCTCATGCTCTCCCAGCCCCTTACCTCCTGGCACCTGCACATCCTCAAGCGTGCCCGCCTGGTGAAGCCCACGCACCAGGGTCGCCAGCGCATCTATCGCCTCGATAGAGAGCGCATCAAAGAGTACCGCGAACTGTTCCAGTGGGTAACTGACTTTTGAGTTGTGAGTTATGAGTTATGAGTTTTGAGTTGATGTTCTAACTCAAAACTCATAACTCATAACTCACAACTCTCCAAAAGGAGAACGTACAAGCAATGGCAAAGAAGAAGATTAGGGTTGCGATCATCGGTGTGGGGAACTGTGCTTCGTCCCTCGTGCAGGGCGTGGAGTACTACAAGGACGCCCAGGACGACCAGCTTATCCCCGGCCTGATGCACACCCGCCTGGGTGGCTACCACGTCAGCGACATTGAGTTCAGCGCCGCCTTCGACGTGGACAAGAACAAGGTCGGCAAGGACCTGTCGGAGGCTATTTTCGTCTCCCCGAACAACACGATCAAGTTCTCGGACGTGCCCCACCTGGGCGTGCCCGTGCATCGCGGCATGACCCACGACGGATTGGGCCAGTACCTCTCCACCGTGATAGAGAAGGCCCCCGGCCAGACCGCCGACATCGTGAAGATACTGAAGGAGACCCGCACCGACGTAATCATCAACTACCTGCCCGTAGGCTCCGAGATGGCGACCAAGTGGTACGTTGAGCAGGCGCTTGAGGCCCGTGTGGGCTTCATCAACTGCATCCCGGTGTTCATCGCCCGCGAAGAGTACTGGCGCAAGCGGTTCGAGGACCGCGGCCTCCCCATCATCGGCGACGACATCAAGAGCCAGGTGGGCGCGACCATCACCCATCGCGTGCTCACCCGCCTTTTCCGCGAGCGCGGCGTGCGCATCGACCGCACCTACCAGCTAAACTTCGGCGGCAACATGGACTTCTACAACATGCTCGAGCGCTCCCGCCTCGAGTCGAAGAAGATTTCCAAGACCAACGCCGTCACCTCGCAGCTGGACTACGAATTGGGCGAGAACAACGTCCACGTCGGCCCCTCGGACTATGTGCCCTGGCTTGAGGACCGCAAGTGGTGCCACATCCGTATCGAAGGCACGACCTTTGGCGATGTGCCCCTGAACATGGAACTGAAGCTTGAGGTCTGGGACTCGCCCAACTCGGCGGGAGTGGTGATTGACGCTATTCGCTGCATCAAGCTGGCCCTGGAGAACAACGTCGGTGGTGCCCTGGAAGCCCCGTCGTCCTACTTCATGAAAAGCCCGCCCGTGCAGTTCACCGACGACGTGGCCCACGACTCGGTCGAGGACTTCATCGTGCAGTACGCCGGCAAGCGCAGCCGCAGCGAAGAGCTTATGGCCGCCCGCGCCGAGGCCGTGACCCAGGCCGAGCCGCTGCCCAGCTCCGACGGCACCCCCGACCTGGTGGCCGAAGTCGTCCCCGCCTCCGACGTGGCCGACGCCCTCGCCGCCACCAACGGACGAAAGAAGTAACCGATTTGGGAATTGGGATTTCGGATTTCGGAATTGTTC
>JALZHI010000109.1 GCA_030913985.1 Chloroflexota bacterium
CGCGCCCAAGTACACCGGGCAGAACAAGGTGAATCCGATGGCGATGATGTACTCCGGCGTGATGATGCTCAACTGGATTGGCGAGCGCGAGGCCGCCGACCGCCTGGAGCGCGCCCTGGACGAGACTATCGCGGCGGGCGTGGACGTGACCTACGACCTCAAGCAGCGCCGAGACGACCCCACCGCCAAGTCCACCTCCGAAGTGGCGGACGCGCTGATAGCCAAGCTGAAGGGTGGCGGGTAGTTAAGAGAAGAAAACGCAAAGGCGCAGAGAACGCAAAGGACGCGCAAAGAAGATTATTGTTTGAGATGAAGGTAGGTGTGGCTATGTGACCGCACCTACCTTCATCTGTGGTGGCGATTGCAACGTAGTATTAGCATGATGTGGTTTATGGGGATGTCTGGGGGTTGTTTATGAATAGCAGGCGCAATCGTCGCTTGGCGCTGCTGGCGGTGCTGCTGGTCGTGTTGGGGCTGGTGGCCTGGAGGCCGAACAGCGTGCTGGGGTTGCTGACGAGGCCGTTCGGCGTTTCGCTGGACGTGACCGGCGGGGACGCGGCTTCCGTCGTGGTGCCCGATGGGTTTGAGGTTAGCATCTATGCCGGTGGGTTGCGCGGGCCACGCTTGATGGACGTGGGGCCGGATGGCACCCTGTTCGTGGCGGAGCGAGATGGTGGGCGCGTGGTCGCCCTGCCTGACAAGGATGGCAACGGGCAGGCGGACGTTAGCGTCACCGTGGCGGATGGGTTGTCCAAGCCTAATAGCGTCTTCGTGTATTCAGGGACGGTTATCGTTGGCGAGCAGGGGCAGGTTTCGCAGCACCGTCTTGGTGAGGACTACAAATCCACCGAGCGGACGGTGTTGGTGCCCGACTTGCCCAGCGAGGGTTTCCACAGCAGCAAGACTGCCCTTGTCGGCTCTGATGACCGCCTGTACGTGGCTATGGGGTCTGCTTGCAACGTGTGCGACGAGAGCGACGAGCGCCGGGCGGCGGTGTCGGTGTACGACCTGGATGGGTCGGGAGGGGAGGTGTTTGCCAGGGGCCTGCGCAACGCCGTGGGGCTGGACCTCAACCCCTGGACCGGCGAGTTGTGGGCCTCCAACAACGGCCGCGACCTCATGGGCGACGAACTGCCGCCGGAGACGGTCTACGCGCTGAAGGAGGGCGGCGACTACGGCTGGCCCCGTTGCCACGCGGGCGACATACCAGACCCCGATTTTGGCAAGAGTGCAAATGCCTGCGAGGGCGTGGAAGCCCCGGTCGTGGAGATGCAGGCGCACATGGCACCCCTCGGTATCGCCTTCTACAAGGACGGCAGCTTCCCCGCCCCGTACAACGACAGCCTGTACGTCGCCCTGCACGGCTCCTGGAACCGCAGTTCGAAAGTGGGCTACAAGGTGATGCGGGTGCCCCTCAAGGACGGGCGGGTGGCGGGAGAGGCGGTGGACTTCGCGACCGGGTTCCTGGGCGCGGAGGATGTGATTACGGGCCGCCCCGCCGGAGTGGCTGTAGGCACCGATGGCAGCCTGTTCATCTCTGATGACAAAGCGGGGTTCATCTACAGGGTATCCTGGCGGGGCAGGTGATAACCGCTATGCGGTCGCGCAAACTATATCACGAGTGGGGACGTAGATATTGATAGTACAGCAGTCATCTCAAGAATGAAGATACAGGAGACTAGCACATGAACTGGCCATCGTCATTTCGAACCCAGAGAGAAATGACAGAGTTCGACTCTATTACTGATTTGGGTACTGCTGTATCGGATATAGCTTCTAGTCAGCACAACATGAGAAAGGGGTACATACCACGCATGGCTATAGCACAGCCCCTGACAATAGACGAGCAGGCACCGGACTTCAACCTCGACACGCCGGATGGCCGTCAAATCACACTCGCGAAGCTAACGGCGCAGCGCACGCTCATCATCTTGCAGCGCCACCTGGGGTGAACGGTCTGCCTCGATTACGTGGCGCAGTTGCGCTCGCATTACCCCACCATCAAAGCGGCAGGGGCCGAGGTGCTCCTGGTGACTTTCTTCCCGCCGAGCCGTGCCCGCAACTGGGCGCGCCGCTACGCACTGCCCTATCTCCTGGCCTCCGACGAGAGCCGGCAGGTCTACTTCGATTACGGCCTGCGCGATGCCAGCACGATGGAGCTTCTAGGACCGCCGAACTGGCTGCCCGGACTGAGGGCTACAATGCGCCTGCGCATGACGCCTCACCACACCAAGCACGTCGCTCAACTAGGCGGCTACTTCATAGTAGACGACACAGGCAGGCTGCTGTACGCCCACCGCTCCGAGAATCCCTCCGACCACCCCGACCCTTCCGAACTGGTGCACATGCTCACCAGCGCAAGCGTCTAGAAGGCATCTCAAGGATGAAGGTATGCGAGATTAGCATATCAGCCCCCACATTGTCATTTCGAACGCAGTGAGAAATCTCGTCCCTCAGTACAGAGTGACACCCGTCTCCTGAACAGAGTCACGATGTTCTGTAAGTAAACAGGAACATCCTGGTAAAGGACGAGATTTCTCACTGCGTTCGAAATGACAAGGGCCGGCTCTGTTGCTAATCTTCGGTACTGCTGTCTTTGAGATAGTTACTAGCCAGTCAGCACCTTCAGCGTCTCACGAGCAGAGCGTTCCCAGGTGAATTGGGCGGCGCGTTCCAGCCCTTTCTGGCGCAACTCGGTTTGCAGGCCGGGGTCGCGCATGAGACGTTGGACGGCTTCGGCCCATGGGTGAGGGTCGTGAGGGTCGAGCAGGAGGCCGCTGTCGCCTACCACTTCGGGCAGGGAGGTGGCGGTAGAGGCGATTACCGGCGTGCCGCATGACATGGCTTCCAGGGGCGGCAAGCCGAACCCCTCGTAAAGGGAGGGGAAGGTGAGGGCCAGCGCGCCGGAGTAGAGGGCAGGCAGGTCGACGCGCTCCACGTAGTCGGCAAGGCGTACGAGGTCGCCCAGCCCCCTAGCCTGCACCATCTCGAACAGGCTGTCGTACAGCCAGCCCCGCTTGCCCGCGAGCAACAATTGGGGCGGTTGCTCCATGCTGACCCTGAGGGTGTCCCAGGCTTCTATCAGCAGGCCCAGGTTCTTACGCGGTTGCAGCGTGCCGACATGGATGCAGTACGGTTCGCGCACGCCATATTTCGCCGCTATCTCCGCTTTGCGCGCCGGATCATCCACTGGGGCGAAGATGGGGTCGCGTCCATGATGTATCACACTGATCTTGCCGGGCGGTACGCGGTAATGCCTAACTAAATCCCGCCTGGTCGCGTTGGAGATGGCAATCACCCGGCGCGCGGACCTGGCGCTGAAGAGGGTAGACAGGTGCAGATAGAGTCGGGAGAAGCGAGTATGTGCCTGCGGGTACTCAAGGTAGCCCAGGTCGTGCACCGTCACTATGGTGCGCCGTGGGTGCCAGAGCGGCACGACGTGGGAGGGCACGAACAGCACGCCCGGCGGCCTGCGCAGCATCTCCCACGACAGCCGCAGGTGCGTCCACATGCGCGGGAACGGCGCAGCCACCACCTGCCACTTCGGCGGCAAGTCAAACCCTAGCCTCTCCCGCGCTTCTTCAGCGGACGCCATGTTGACATAAAGGCGGAAGTTGTGCTTTTCAGCTTCGGGCAGTGTGGTAAGCGCAGCAAGCAGGCTGGCCGAATAGTGCTCTGTACCGGTGCGCTGGGCGATTACGGCCCGGCTGGCGTCTATGCCGATGGTCAAGGGTTTGTTTCTCATCGTTCGGCAGGAAAGTAACTCGTAACTCGTAACTCGTAACTCGTAACTCGTAACGGAAGTCGTCTCAGGTAAGTAGTGCCATATTTGGGCACCCGAGTTAGCCTTGTCATTCTGAACGCAGTGAAGAATCTCGTCCTCTACCAGGATGTTTCTTCTTTCTTACGGTATTTTGTGGCTGTAGGAAAGGGGCAGTTTGGGCGCTGTAGGACGAGATTCTTCACTGCGTTCAGAATGACAAGGTCGGGGCTTGGTCCAGAAGTTCAACGGTCTAACTACCCACCTGATTCTTCGCTACGCTCAGAATGACAAAAGGGGGCTTTGGGTGCTATTCTCCTCCATTCATTGCTTCCGAGACGACCCTCGGTCGCATCTTCTTCAGAAGCGTTACGGAGCACGCCTTACGAGTTACGAGTTACGTGTTACGCAACTCCTCCATCTCCTTCATCACCATCTCCACCGTGATGGCCCGCATCTCGGGGCCGCCTTCTATGTCGCGCACGTCTACGCCCAGTATCTCCGTGGGGTGGGTGCCGGGGGCGCGTAGGGCGCGGTGCAGGCGCGGGTCGCCCCAGGGTGCCCAGCTACGCTCGTCGCTGGGGCCGTACAGGTGGAGGGTGCGCTTGCCCAGGGCATCGGCTATGTGTAATGGGCCGCTGTCCACGCCCAGCACCATATAGGCTTTGTCCAGTATCCAGGCTAACTCCGCGATACTGGCGGTGCGGCCTGATAGGTCCAGCGGCTTATGGGTGGCGGCCTCAGCAATGCGGGCGCACAGGGTCTGTTCGTTGGGCGCTCCGGTGAGGATGACGTTGTAGCTCTCTGACATGAGCCTGTCCGCGACCTCAGCCCAGCCCTTGATGGTCCATAGCTTGTTAGCCCCTGCCGTGCCGGGGTGGATTACCACTCGCTTCTGTGCGTCCGCTTTGAGCCAAGAGTCGAGCAGGCCGCCCGGTGGCTCGCTCATGTTGGGTGGCGTCAGAGGCGGTTGGCCTAGGGTGCGGTCTATTTGTTCGGGCACGCCACGTCGCGTTCCAACTGCCTCGATCATTATCTGGGCCAGCCGCAAGTCCTGTTCGACCTCGTGCCTTCCTGCCGTGTGCGGTACCCGGTCGCTGAGCCAGCTTTGCATGCCTGGGGTGTCGTAGCTCCATCGCCTGGGTATGCCTGCCGCCCACATGAGGGCCGCGCCCCACCAGTGGTCGAAGCGGAGGGTCACGCCGAGGTCATAGCAGCCTTTTGCTATTTGCGCCGCCGACCGCGCCAGCAACCTGTACGGTTCGACGCCGCCCACGCGCTCAACGATGCCGGGGAAGGGCACCACCTCCAGCGCGTCCAGGTTAGGGTTGCCCTCCCACATGGCGCGGCCCCACGGCCCCACCACTCCCGTTATGTGGGCAGCGGGGAAGGCTTGCCTGATTAGGTCCAGCGTGGGGGTGGCGAAAAGGAGGTCGCCCAGGTGGTCGGGGCGCATGACCAGGATGCGATTTATCGGCCCAGTTGTGTCACGACTGCGGGCGAGACGATTTTGGAGCGCCTGGGGCTGGCAGAAGATACGCACCAGCAGCTCGCGCGCCAGCATCTTCGGGTCGGGTATGCCCGGCATCCGTATCAGCCCTCACCCAGCGGGATTTCCGACCAGGGGTGCCACGTGCCGTCCGCCGTCTTGTAGATCAAGTAGACGCTCTCCACGTCCCATGCGATAAACAGGCGTAGGGGCGCAAGCTCGCTGTAGACGCGCTCAAGCTCCTGGCGGTCAGGGAAGAGGCCCACGGTCATGTGGGGTATGAACTCCTCGAACTGCCCGCCGTACGCCGGGTACTCGGGGAACTCGGCAAGCACCGCCTCGTAGAGGGAGGTCACCCGCTCCGGCTTGGCGAGTCGCAGGTAGAGCACGCCATCGTCGGGAAAGATGCCGAAGCCGCGTATAGCCACGGCCCTGGGTGGGCACTTGGCGAATATTTGGCGCAGCTTCTCCTCGGCTTCTTCAATCTGATCGAAGGGCACGAAGGGGTAGTCCACCGTGATGTGCGCCTCGATGCGCCAGATTTGCTCGGCGGCGTACTTCTGGCGGTAGTGGTCGGCAAAGCCCCGTATATCGGGCGGCGGCACGATAACTATAGCTGTCTGCCCCGTGGGCGCTGTGGAGCCGGTGTCGAACATGATGCTCTATCTTACCCCATGCGCCCCGGCCTGAACACCCTCTGCACAGCCGCCCAAACGTCGTCAGCCGAAACCATGTCGTGGTACTTATCGCCGCCAGCCGCTGCCTTGCGCAACGACTCGGCCCCCGACGACACCCCGGCAGGCGCGACCACCACGCTGCGACCAGAGGGGTCCCACGGGCCATACCGCGCCGGGTCGCTGGGGCCAAACACGGCCACCACTGGTGTGCGCACCGCCGTGGCGAGGTGCATGGCCCCGGTGTCGTGCCCCAGGAAAACGCTGCATCGCTGCAACAGCGCGCCCATCTCGCCCCACTGTAGCCTGCCCACCAGGTCGGCCACGTAGGGGCGGGTGGCGGGGAAGAGGGCGCTCTTGAAGGCTTCGGCGGCCTCCCGGTCCTGTTCTCCGGGGCCACCCAGGATAAGGATGTTGGCTTCGTACGTCTCGGCTATCCAGTCGGCCACGCGCGCCCAGCGTTCCGGCTGCCAGCGTTTGGCGGGCAAGTTCATGCCGGGGTTGGCCCCCCCACCCAGGTGTAGCGCCACCAGGCCGTACTCGCTTTCACCCTCCTCGCCCAGTGCCTCCGAGAGCACATGCCCGGCGCGCTGTTTGTCCTCATTGGTGGTGTAGAACTCCAGGTATGCGGTGTTGGAGGGCACTTTGACGCCTAGCGCACGCACCACGTCCAGGTACCACTCGACTTCATGGCGGGCGCGGTTCGGCGGGCAGGGCACCGGGTGGGTGAGGGCTACACCCCGGCCCTGGCTGTCCAGACCGGCGCGGACCGGGGCGCGGGACAGGTAGGCCGCCAGGTTGAGCATCGGGGAGCGGTCGAGCACCAGGGCGGTGCCGTACTGGTTGCGGCGCAGGTAACGCCCCATGCGCATGTAACTACCGAGCGAGTGGTCCATGTCCGCCACCCCCGCGTCTACTATAGAGTCGAGGTTGGGGTTATTTCTCACCGCCGGGAGCGAGTATTGGCCGACTGAAAGGGCGAGGTGCGCGTCCGGTAAGGCTTTGCGCAGGGCGGCGAACGCGGGGGTAGCCATGAGCAGGTCGCCCATGCAGCAGGGCTTGACGAACACCACGCGCTTGAGGTAGGGGCTGTTCAGGGGCACCGGCTTGCCGCGACCCGGCCTCAAACGCCAGGGCAAGCCCGCTATTCGCGCCGCCGTGCCTACCGTTCCCGATCTGAGACCAGGCAAATCCAGTCGCCCTCCTGCCTCTTTTCCCTTGTGCGCAGCCCCACCCGCTCCAACGCCTCAATCACGCTGTCGCCGCGCTCGTGGAAGATACCGGACGTTACCAGGGTGCCACCTGGGGCGAGCAGGTCATGTAGCGACTTTGCGAGGTCGATGATGACGGTGGCGAGGATGTTGGCTACTATCAGGTCGTATGGCGCGTTGTCGGCGGCTGCCGTGGCGGAACCCTGCCCTACCGTAATTTGCTCCAACAGACCGTTGCGCTCCACGTTCTCCCGCGTGGCGTCCACGGCTATCTGGTCGATGTCGAGGGCCAGCACTCGCGCGGAGGGGCCGCCCAGCTTGGCCGCCGCGATAGCCAGGATACCGGAGCCGGTGCCCAGGTCGAGTATGTTGCTGGGGCCACCGGGCTGTACGAACTCCTCAAGGGCGGCGAGGCACAGGCGGGTGGTGGGGTGCAGGCCGGTGCCGAAAGCCATACCGGGGTCGAGGTCGAGCACCACGTCACCTTCTCTGGGGGCGTATTCGAGCCAGGATGGCTTGATGACGATGCGCTCGCCCATGCGCTGGATGCCGTAGTAGTCCTTCCAGGCGTTGGCCCAGTCCTCCTCCTTGCACGGCTTCACGTTGAGCGTGCCGACCTGCCGCATCCGGCCCAGGTACCATAGCGCCTGCTCCATCTCCCGTCGCTTGGCGGGCGCTTCTTCGTCGTCGGGCAGGTACGTGCGCACGCTGATTGGGCGGTTGGGGTCTATCTCCGGCTGTTGTAGGGCCGACCAATCGGGGTACTCGCCGTCGGGCACGATGAGCGGCTGCTCCACGACCACACCGCCATTATACCCGAGCCGCGCGAACAGCTCGCTCACCGGCTCTACAGCTTCGGGGTCTACCTCTACGCTTAGCTCAAGCCAGTCTGCCATGACTATTTGAACGTCTCGTCAATGGTGGCGTCGCCCTTGCCCACGGCGTGCAGCACCGAATCGTCGCCCACGTTGATGGCGCTGTAGGAGCCTTCCACGGTGGCCCGCTCGCCTATCATCGCGCCGAAGAGGTTCATGGCCGATACCGTGGCGTCCGGGCTGATGATGCTGTTCTTCACCACCGAGTCGCGCACCGTCGCGCCCTCGGAGATAGAGGCGAACGGCCCGATTACCGAGTTCTCAACCGTGGCGTCCTCGGCTATGAAGCAGGGTGGGATGACCAGGGAGCTACCGCGCATATATGGCTCGGTGTTGGGGTCCATCTTGCGCAGGAAGTAGCGGTTGGTGTGCAGGGTGGCGTCCCAGGTGCCGGTATCCTCCCACACTTCAACCGGGAAGGTGCGGAATTTCGCCCCGGAGTCGATCATCTCTTGTACCGCGTCTGCCAGGTAATACTCGCCTTTGAGGCTGCGGCCCGAAGCCATCAGCCGGTGGATGCCCCGGAAAAGAGCGGTGGAGTCCTTGAAGTAGTAGAGGCCGACGAGCGCCAGGTTGCTCTCCGGGTTGGCAGGCTTCTCCACCATCTTGCGCACGTTGCCATCCTCGCCCAGCACGGCGATGCCGAAGCGGGAGGGGTCTTCCACCTCCGACACGAAAATAGCCCCGTCGGCGTCCGGCAAGTTGTTCACTACTGTCAAATCGGCCTCGAAGAGCGTGTCCACGAACAGGGTGAGCACGTCACCATCAACGTATGGCTCGGTGAGGGCAATCGCGTCGGCCTGCCCGCGCATCACCTTCTGCTCGACAAAGCGGAACTTGTACTGCGGGTAGTGCCTGGTGGCGTACTCCTCCATCTGCTCGCCCATCTTGCCGACGATGATAATAATCTCGTCAATGTTGAGCGTGCCCAAGGCGTCGAGCACGAGAGCGAGTGAGGGGCGGCCCGCCACCGGCACTAGGGGCTTGGGTCGGGTGTGGGTGTGAGGGCGCATGCGGGTGCCGTACCCGGCAGCGGGGATGATTACTTTCATGTTACTCCTTGAGTGGTTTGGAGGATGCCAACCCCCAGTTTAGCCCAAAGCCCCATGCCGTGCAAGGGCACATATCTTGCACCTATCACGCGTGCTACTCACCTGGATACCAGGTGGTTATTCGGCGGGTGAGAGAGCGCCCCGCCGGCAGGAGTGACATAAAATGAGCGACAACGAACGTGACAATAGCGGAACCGGCCAGCAAGGCGATATGCCGGGCTACCACACTCCCGGCCAGGACACTACGCTGCAAAGCACCAGCGAAGCCGTGCCCACCCCCGGCCAGACGAGCGAGCAACGCCTGGACGATCCCAAGCCTTACATCGAGGCTATAAATGCCACGCCCGGCGAGGCCAACCCCGCGTTGGGGGAGACAGTCGGCGCGGAGCAGGGCAGCACAGGCACAGCCGACCTGTTGCTCGCCCGCGAGGCCGCGGAAGAGCGCCCGGTCAGGGAGGAAGGGATACGCGGCTACCAGGACCAGTCTGCGGGGAGCCGTCCTGAGCAGTTCCAGGACGCCGACTCGGGGCGACCTAACTGGCCCAACGACAAGCAGGAAGAGCCTATCAATTACATGGAGGCTCCCCGGCCTTATGTGCCCCTCGGCACAATGGGCGGTACTGACTTCCACGATATGAACTTCAGGGCCCGCATAGACGCCGAGGTAGACAGGTCGTCCACGGAGGCGCAGAAGGGCGAGTCGCGCTCGGGCCTGCCTGAGGTGGGACTGGACGCGGAAGAAGACAAGTACGAGCAGCGCGAGTTTGGCCGCCCTCAGCCCCCGTCGGAGATGGAGATGTTTGCGCCTGGTATGCCCAATCTGCCGCCGACGGAAGAGGACGACGAACGATGAGCAGCGGCACCGGCAGCGGCGGAAGCAGGGACTCCGTGGGGGGGATTTTAGAGGGCACAAGGGTAGTAAGTGGTACCTTCCGTTTGCGGCAGGCTGCCGAGACGGCCATACACGAATTGCGAGACCTGGGGGTGCCCGCCGAGTCCATTTCGGTTATCTCCCGCGAGGAGGACCAGCCCGACACCGAAGTCGCTGCCGGTGTAAGTCGTGAGGTTATTGGGGACGAGGCGCTGGCCTACCGCGCCTCTCCCGAATTGCCCAACTACGAGGACCTGCCCACCACCATCGCCGAGCAGACCGGCACGCCCCTCGACGGCAGCGCGGTAGCAGGCTCGGTGTCGGCGGATGGGGGCGGGCTGGCCCGCGATGAAGGCCTGGTGCGCCGCAACGAGGCCGAGACCAACGCCGACATAGACATTTACACCGACTTCCCCGACAAGCCCGGCGGCGTGAACCCCGAGTCGCCCGTCGCCGCCGAATACGAAGGCACGGTGCAGGCACCCGCCAACAACCGCACTCCCGCCGTGGGTACCGCAGCTACGGGCGCGGCACTCGGCGGCCTAGGTGGCCTGCTGGTGGGGCTGGGGGTGCTCGCCGTACCGGGCATAGGGCCGCTACTGGCTGCCGGGCCGCTCGCGGGTGCCCTGGGCGGCTTGCTGGCCGGGGGTGCGGCGGGCGGCGTGATAGGCGGCCTCTCCGCGATAGGGGTGCCGGAGGAGTACGCCCGCGATTACGCCGCCAGCATCGAGCAGGGCCATACCCTGGTCAGCGTGCGCACCGACGAAGTAACCGCCGACCCGGTGGAGCGTATCTTGACGGTGAACGGGGCGGAGAACGTACACTGCGATTAGGTGCTGAAACGTGAAACGTGAAACGTGATGCGGTGTAACAGCCCATCACGTTTTTGTATGTGGCGTAAGATTAAGCCACAGATTGGCAGGAGGTATCTTTGGACGCATCACGTTTCACGTTTCACGTTTCAGACGCACCTTTCAGCGACTTCGCGCGAACGGCGGATGCGGTGAGCGCCACGAGCAAGCGGCTGGAGAAACTGGCTATACTGGCCGAGTACCTTGCGCCTCTGAGCGATGCCGACCTTTCGGTGGCGTGCCGGTTCCTTTCGGGGCAGCCGTTCCCGCCTTCCGATGATCGCACGTTGAACGTCGGTTTCAGCATGGCTTCCACGGTGCTGATAGAGCTTTCGGGTGTCGATCCGCACGAGTACGGGCAGCTAGTGGTGCGGCTTGGGGATATGGGCGACGTGGCGGAGCGCATCATGCCGCCGGGGCCTGTGGAGCCGGGCGAGCCTGTTACGCTGCAATCGGCTCTTGCCGCGTTCGAGCAGTTGGCCTCCACACGCGGCACTGGGAACAAGGCGGTGCTTTTGCGCAGCCTGCTGGCGAAGGCCACACCGCCCGAAGCCAAGTACCTGGTCAAGCTGGTTACGGGCGACATGCGCATGGGCTTGAAGGAGTCGCTCGTGGAGGAGGCCCTGGCGCGCATGGCGGGGCTGGGCGTGGCCGAGATACAGCGGGTGAATATGCTCGTGGGCGACGTGGGAGAGACGGCCCTCATGTCGCGGCACGGGAGGCTGGCCGAGGCCACCATGCGCCTGTTCCACCCGCTCAAGTTCATGCTTGCCACTCCAGCCGAGAAGCCAGCCGACATCCTAGCCGAGGCCCGGAATCGTGGCGAAACGCAGCTTTACGTCGAGGACAAGTACGACGGGGTGCGGGCGCAGCTTCACAAGCAGGGGGAGAGGGCCGAGCTATATTCGCGCACGCTGGACCCGGTGACCAACCGCTTCCCCGAGGTCACGTCCGCGCTGCTGGCCCTGCCGCATGATGCCATCTTCGACGGCGAGATAGTGGCGTTGAGCGGCGAGATTGAGAGTCGCTGCCTGCCTTTCGCCGCGCTCCAGAAGCGGATGGGCCGCAAGACCGTCTCGGAGGCCCTCATGGCCGAGGTGCCGGTGGCCTGCATGATCTTCGACCTGCTCTACCTGGACGGCGAGGTGCTGCTGGACCAACCCCTCTCCCGCCGCAAAGCACTGTTGGCGGGACTGGACCTTAGCTATCCTCTGGTGAGAGCCACCAGCCAGCTTGTGCCCGTTGAAGTGTTCGAGGAGGAAGCGCGTGCGGAGGCGGACGAGGACGTAGAGAGCGTACAGGAGCACCCCCTGGACTCGATGTTCAACGCGGCGCGGGACCGTGGCAACGAAGGCCTCATGGTCAAGACGACCGGCTCAATCTATTCGCCCGGCAAGAGAGGCAAGGCCTGGCTCAAGGTAAAGCGGGCGCTTGCTACCCTGGATGTGGTGGTTACCGCCGTGGAGTGGGGGCACGGCAAGCGGCGCGATATGCTCTCCGACTACACCTTCGCCGTGCTCGGGCCGGAGGGCAACCTGCTCAACGTGGGCAAAGCCTACTCCGGCCTGACGGACGCGGAGATAATAGAGATGACCGAATGGTTCAAGGCCCACACAGTGCGCGACTTCGGCAGGGTGCGCCTGGTGGAGCCTCTAGTGGTCATAGAGGTAGCCTTCGACAAGATTCAGCCAAGCGCCCGGCACAAAAGCGGCTACGCCCTCCGCTTCCCCCGCATAGTGCGCCTGCGCCCTGACAAACGCCCCCAGGACGCCAGCACGTTAGAGGAAGTCAAGGCGATTGCTGAAGCCTGAGCAGCTTTAGGAGACGGAACCGCCAAGGCGCCAAGACGCCAAGGACCACGCCAAGGTTAAGGATTGTTGCTCAAGCACCCTGGTTCTTTTTGCTTGGAACACCCTAGCCAATCTCTGCGTGTCCTTGGCGTCTTGGCGTCTTGGCGGTTCCGTCTCCTTCGTATCGATTATCGCCCCGAGGCGACGGCCTCCGGGAAGAAGGTCGTGGCGAGCACCTTGCTTACCTGGCCTCGGCTCATGTTGCTGGCCGGGCGGAAGTACTTGCGGTTCTGCGAGTCGCACGGCTCGGCCTGGCCGGTATCGGGGTTGGTGCCGCCGCAGGTGTAGCCGCTGATGCTGCCGAGGCGTGACAGGGCCTCGACGTAGGGCTGGAACGCGTTGGATGAGGGCACGTCGGCGAAGGTGTACTGGCTAGCGGTGCCGGTAGGAATGGCGGCGGGAATGCGGGCCTGGCTGGAGGTGAGGTCCAGGGAGGCCGACACCATCTTGGCGACCTGCTGGCGGGTGACGTTGTCGTTAGGGCGCAAGTAGCGGCGGTTGGCTTCGTCGCAAGGCTCCGTGGAACCGGCTGCGTTGCTGCATGCGTAGCCGGAGGTCACACCATGTTGGGCCACGCGTTCGACGTGCAGCCAGTAGGTCGAGCCAGGCGCGATGTCGTGGAAGGTCCAGCGGTTAGCGGGTATCGAGTCCTTGTAGCCCGCCGAGGCCGCGACCATCTTAGCAAGCTGCCCGCGCGTCACGTTAGCGTTGGGCCGGAAGGTGCCGTCACCGTAGCCGCTGATGATGTTGCGGCAGGCCAGCACGCGCACGTACACGTAGAAGGGGCTTTCGGAGGCTTTCACGTCCGAGAAGCTTACCGTGCATAGAGGCTGCACGGTGGACACAGCAGATGGCACGCTGACCGGTACACTCACGTCCTTTGCGGCGTAGGCCCCCGGTGTGGCGGCCCCTCCGAGGGAAAACACCGCCGCAAGCCCCACGAACAGGCTTGCCACGCCTGCTATCATCGGAGTCGCGTACTTTCTCTTCACTGCTGAAAACATGATTGATAATTCCTCACTTTGCGGATAATGCTTTTGATGACGGTCTATTTTGGAGCGCCTGACACGTTGGCGTGCGCTGGACATGGTACCGGGCGGAATATTTATAGGAAGTGCCCAAGCATGCATCTAGCGCAGTCTGAGTATAGTTGCGGGTGACGCGGAGTCATAGAGGAAATTCAGGCTATAGAGCAGCGACAGCTTGGCTAATCCTACCGTGCGACTATGTAGTAGGACCTTGAGTAGCTAAACGCCAAGACGCCAAGCACCACGCCAAGAGTATAGAGGGCTTAGAGGGTACAAGAAGGACCAGGATACATATATGTCGTACCCTGATCCTTCTTGTACTCTCCAAACCTTAATCTACTTGGCGTGTCCTCCGCGTCTTGGCGTCTTGGCGTTTAGATACTCTTGCTGCGCTGGCGGCGGATGTTGGGGGTGCGCAGGTGCAAGGCGAGGCCGATGAGCACCATCACCAGCAGCGTGGCAATGGCTACCTGGTAGGCGAACTGGCCGTACTGGCGCGGGTCGAGCAGCAGGAGGGTGGTGCCCCACAGCAGGGGGCCGAGCACGGCGGAGAACTTGCCCGTCAGGTTGTACAGGCCCAGGAACTCGCCCAGGCGCTCGGGCGGGCTTAGCTCGATCATCATCGTGCGGGCGGCGGTCCAGGTGCTGCCCAGTGCTATGCCCGCCACCGGCGCGATTACCCACTGGAAGATTACCTTGTCAGTAATGAACATAGCCGCCGCAAAGACACCTACCCACATAAGCAGGGCGATAATAAGCGCCTGCTTTGAGGTGAGCCAGTCGGTCACCAGGCCGAACAGCAGCGAGCCTATAACCGCGGTGAGGATTGCCGGTGCGAGTACGCTAAAGGCGCTGCTGAAACCAATGACCTGCACTGCGTACACGCCCATCGCTATGATGACCGTGTTGAGGGCGTCGGAATAGAAGAAGTTGGCTACCAGAAACGTAAAGAGTCCCGGCACCTTGCGCGCCTCCCGTAGCGTGCGGGCGGTCTGCGTGAGGCTGCCCTGGAGCGTGGGCCGGGGCGCTGTGGGGTCGTCGATGCGGGCGTTGGAGCGTTCGCGCACGAGGAAGAAACAGGGCAGCGCGAATACCAGGAAGAGCACGGCGGTGGGCAGGAAGGCATCCTGGGCCGCCACACGCCCATCACTTTGCGTGATGAGCACATTGACGATAGCCCCGCCGAGGAGCGCGCCCGCGTAGCCCAGCCCCACCCCCAGGCCCGACACCTTGCCCCAGTTGAGCGTGGTGCTCACCGAGGGCAGCAGGGCATCGTAGAAGATGAGGGCGGTCTGGTAGCCGATGTTGGCGATTACCAGCGCCAGTATGATGAGGGGCAATTCGCCGGTGACGCCCATGAGCGCCGTCATCAATACCGTGAGGAGGGTAGTGGCTATCAACCAGGGCATCCGCCTACCCCCGTTGCGGTCGGAGAAGGCACCCAGCGCAGGCATTATCAAGGCAACGATGAGCAGAGCCACCGACATCGGGTAGGCGTATACGGCATCGTTCAAGCCCCGGTCCCGCACGATAAACTGTGGGAAGTAGACGCTGATGATGTTCAGGCTGAAGATGGTGTTGGCAAAGTCGTAGAGCGCCCAGGAGCCGACGGAAAAGGGCGATATACGCTCTTTCTCGTCGTGAGACTCAAGGACGATGGTCTGCGACCCTGCCTGGGCAGCCGGAGATGCGGCCATCCTTAGTCCTCCAGTAGACTTGTGGTGCTGTCGCTTGCTCTACGAGCGTGATGATTATAGCACATAGCGAAAGACCTCCGCTGTGCATCGAGTTTGCGGATACGACCTAGCCTATAGAGCCTCATTCATGCCTATCTTACTTGCTCAACCAGGTCCCGTATAGCATCGACAACCACTTGCGGCTGGTCGAGCTGTATGAAATGTCCGCTATTTTCAACAACAACGAACTTGCTGTTTGACGACAGGCGGGCGAGGTCTCTCTGCAATTCGTGCCACATGTTCTGCATATACATCCCAAAGCGTGGTTCCGGTATCCTCATACGGAACTCGCTGGCCGCGAGCACAATCATCGGCAGGTCGCCAAGGGACGTGACAGCGCGCGCCTGCTCGTGGCTCGTTAGCTGGTCGAATCCTTCAGGGTTCTTGGTAGGGTCTTTGTAGTCCCGCGTGAAGGACTGTCTGAACGCCTTGAAGTCCTCAGGGTCCTGAGGTGTCTCCGGTGGCAGGGCATTTTCGATGCGGGCAAACTGGTCGGGGTGCATCGAATCGACTAGCACCAACCCCACGACTTCATCAGGATATTTATGCGCGTACAGGCGCGCATTGAAGCCCCCGAGCGAGTTGCCGACCAGTATGTAGGGCCTGGGCACGCTCGCGTTCGCCAGGAGGGCATACAGGTCGGCCACCATGTCCTCGCTCGTGCGAGGCGTGGGCGCTGGATCACTCTTTCCCCTGCCGGCCCGGTCGAAAGCGCACACACGGGTAAACCGGGCGACGGCCTGCTGTACCTGCGCCCAACTGCCGCTCTCGGTCGCCATGCCGTGCTCCAGTATCACGGCGGGACTGCCTTCGCCCATACAGGTGATATAGAGGCGGCGCCCGCCTACGTCTACCAGCATTTCCTCGCCCGATGCGCCGGTTGTCGCAGGCCCGTCCTGGTCTACCTTGTTCGTGGAATCGGTTGTGCCCATATCCGTCCTGGCTCCTTCCTCATTCTGACCTCGCGATGAAGATTATGGCCCTATCGTGTGGAGTGGCCTCGGAGGAGAGAAGAGAGGAGGCAGGGAAACCACGGCACCAGCATAGTATCACCTATACCGCTTGGAATCAATGCGTGGATTGCACTAACAGCGGCTCTGGTGCATGAAATGCACGGACAAAAGATAGGCAACAAGAGGGCAGGCACGGCAGAGAAGGGAGAGGTTCCTGTCTACCAGGGCGAGCCGGACATCATGGCGTTCTGGTCGCTGTGGGAGAAGGTGTCGCAGACGCCGTCGAGGTCAGGTCGAGGATAGGCGTCGGGTTGACCGCGGCTGTGAGCATGTTAGCTTCGGCAGTGGCTCCCATGCCGACGTTCGGCTGGGTGACGGGCGTGACGCTCACGGCCGCGGCGGCATTTAAGGTGGCAGTCGGCGCGCCGAGCGTGTTGTTATTGTCTCCACAGGCGCTCAGGCTCAGAATCAGAGCTATGCAGAATATGGCGAGAAGTGACAGCTTTGCTTTCATGGTCGTTGTTCTCCTGGTGCGTGGGTGACTTGACGTCTTCCTGTTGCGGATGCTACAGCAGCACCACGCTCCTGCTCTCTGCCGAATCGTAGGCGCGCATGAGGACTTCCAGGTCGCGCATCGCCTCTTCGGGGGTGCTGACGACCGGCTCGCCCTCTGTGATGGCCTGGTGGAAGTTGACCAACTGGTCGTAGTAGGCTTCGCTGCCGTCGTACTCCTGTGTCTCTTCGGGCGCGCCCCGGCTGCACAAGCGTAGCTTGCTGTCCTCCAGCACGATCATCCCCTCGGTGCCGTATACGGTGGCGTACATGTAGGGGCCGCGTGCCTCGGCAGCGGCTGCCGAGAACATGAAGCGCCCAAGCACGCCGTTGCGGTATCGCAGGTTCAACACCATCGTGTCTACCCCGCTCAGTTCGGGGTGGACCAGCCTGGTGAAGGCTTGCACCTGCTCTATCTCCCCACCCAGGTGCCGCAGGAGCGCCGCCTGGTGCACGCCGGCATCGGTGATGGCCCCGCCCCGGTACTGGCTGTCCTGCCGCCAGGGGGTCGCGCCGAAGCCCTTGTTCGTGTCGGTCCAGTAGCGGTTGGCGGCGTCCACCAGGAACGGCTTGCCGATGCGTCCCTCCTCGATCCAGGCTTCGATCTGCTTGATGTCGCGGCGATGGTGGAACTGTTCGGCTATGGCTACCACGGTGGGCAGGTCTCGCACCGCGCTCACCACCTCTTGCGCCTGTTGCAGGTTGGACCCTACCGGCTTCTCGCACAGCACGTGCTTCCCGGCGACGGCGGACTCCACCAGCACCTGCGCGTTGAGGTGGATAGGCAAGGAAATCAGCACCGCCTCCACGTCGTCCGCTGAGAGCAGGTCTTGATAGTTCGTCGTCCACCGGCAGCCGCCCACCATCTCGGCCGTTTCTCGCGCGGCATTCTCGTCTATGTCGGCCACCGCCACGAGGCTGAAGCGGTCGGGCATGCGCTTGAGCGGCGGCCAGTGCAGCCACTTGATAGCCAGCCCCGCCCCGATGATGCCGAGACGTACGTTGCGTACTTCCTGCTTTTTCCGGGTCATACTAGCGTCCTTCCGGCTCGTGGAGCGAGCAAAGTCGTGGGATTATGCTATGCAGTTGCAGTATTCGGGCCATGCCGGGAGTTCCACCACCCCGGCATGATATACTGTAGTGCAACCCGCCCGGCTCTCCCAATTGCTTTCCCTAGCCGAGAGGAATCGAGTGTCGAAACTACGCACCCGGCTGTACCTCCTGATAGCGATGCTTTTCTCCATTTTGCCCACAACGGGTACGCACGCCCAGAACGACGGTACCTCCTACCGGGTAGAGACCGCCCGCTGGCGCTCGGCGGAGGGCAATTTCGCCGGCTGGCAACGCGTTGGGGTGGCGCTCGCTTCCGGTGGAGTGTTGCAACTCGACGCGCCAAGGTCCTCCGGTGCCGGGGCCACTGACTCTCATGGGCCGGGCAGGCGCGCACGCGTCAGCACCCTGATGGGCGAAGCTACCGGGCCGGTTGTCACCACCTCTTTCTCCTTCTCGGAAGCTGTACCCTCATGGAACGCGATTACTCCAAACGGCACCTGGATAGAAGTGCTACTTCGCGCACGTACAACTTCGGGCTGGAGCCGGTGGTACAACCTGGGCGTGTGGCGCAGCGGCCCAGATGAGGCAATGCGGCACTCGGTGGAGGGGCAGGCCGACGCTGACGGCTATGTGGACGTGGACACGCTCAAGCTGGGCGAGCGGGGCAAGCCTCTCACCGCTACGGCCTACCAACTGAAGTTCCGGTTGTTCAGCAAGAGTCGCGAGGCGCTACCCAGTGTCACGAACGCGGCTGTAGTGGTGTCTACCAGCCCCAGGACTCCTCCGGTACTCGCGCCGGGCAACCCGGCACGTTGGGACAAAGTGCTGCCGGTCCCTGAGTGCTCGCAGATGGTCTACCCGGACGGCGGCGAGGTGTGGTGCAGCCCCACGTCGGTTTCGATGGTGCTCGGCTACTGGGCGGGGCGGTCGGGGTCGTGTGTGCCGGGGGTGCGCGCGGCGGTGACCGGCGTGTACGACCGCGTGTACGAGGGGCACGGCAACTGGCCCTTCAACGCAGCCTATGCCGCCGGCCAGGGCATGGAAGCCTATGTAACGCGCTTCACCAG
>JALZHI010000110.1:0-6650 GCA_030913985.1 Chloroflexota bacterium
AGGTAATTCAACTCAAAACTCATAACTCAAAACTCATAACTCGCTAAACGCTTTCGATGGCTTCGGTCTCGGGGTTGATGCGGACCGGCTTCGGCTGTTGGGCGATGTGAGGGTGGGTGCCACCGGCGTACACCTTCAGCTTGGTCAGCATCTGGTTGCCCAGGCGGGTGCGGGGCAGCATGCCCTTCACTGCTTCCTCCACCGCCTTGGTGGGGTGCTTCTGCATCATCTCGTTGAACGGGATGGCCTTGAGAGAGCCCATGTAGCCGGAGTGGCTGTAGTACATCTTCTGGGTCTCTTTCTTGCCCGTCACCCGCACCTTGTCGGCGTTGACGACCACCACGTAGTCGCCCATGTCCATGTGGGGCGCGTAGGTCGGCTTGTTCTTGCCCTTAAGGATTTGCGCCACCACGCTAGCCAGGCGGCCAAGGGTCAGGCCCTCAGCGTCAATCACGAACCATTCGCGCTGTGCGGCATCCTCGGCGGTAGGCGTCCATGTCTTTGTGCTCACTTTTTCCTCCAAGTTATGAGTTCTAAGTTTTGAGTTTCGAGTTGAGCGTCTATAACTCAAAACTCACCACTCGTAACTCAACACTCCCCTAGTAGCTCACCCACAAGAGGCACAGCCCCTGCGGTTTGGCCGTTGGACCTGCCAGTCGCCGGTCCCGGCTCTCTATGATATGCTTCATCTCTTCTACAGTACGCTTGCCCTCTCCCACTTCAAGCAACGTGCCCACAATCGTGCGGATCATCTGCGGCAGGAAGGCGTTGGCTACGAGGTCCAGGGCCAGCAGGCGAGAGTCAGTGAGAGCATCCTCTACCCTACCTCTATCGGGTGCTTCCCAGGCCCAGAAGTTGGCATTCGGCTCAACCGTTTGCAGCCTGGCTACATCCACGGTGCGGACCGTGCTCGACTTATCCTCGCTGTCCGCCTCCTGCGGCACTCCCATCCCCTGCCCCGCGAACGAAGCCAGGTCGTGCGTGCCTACCAGAAGCCCCGCGGCTGCCGACATCGCCTTCGCATCGAGCGGCCTGCGAACGTGCAGGCTGTAGCGCCTGATGAGAGGCAGCGGCTCCTGCGCGTTCCAGACGAGATAGCGGTAGCACCGTCGAGTGGCGCTGAAGCGGGCGTGGAACCGAGCGTTCACTTCCTCCGCCGCGAGCACCGACAGGTCGGCAGGCAAAATGCCGTTGAGCGCCCGCTTGACCGCCTCCGGTGCCTCCAGCCTGGGCCGAGCCGGGAAATCGAGGCTGGCAACCTGTCCCCAGGCATGCACCCCCGCGTCTGTCCGCCCCGCCAGGTTGGCCCTCACAGGCTCCCCCGCCAACCGGGCCAACGCACCCTCTAGCTCCCCCTGCACCGTCCTTCCCCTACCCTCGCTTTGCAACTGAGAGCCGGAGAATTCCGTGCCGTCGTACTGTATTCGTAACTTAAGGTACACTGCGCTCGAATTCTTAATTCTTAATTTTGAATTGTTAATTGGAGTTGGCCCGAAGCCGTCCGGCGAACCTCAATTAAGAATTAAGAATTCAAAATTAAGAATTATTCCTCAACCAGTTCAAGCTGGCAGACCAGCGTGCCGTCGCCAGGGCGGTGGTGCAGCTTGTAGAGGCGGGTGTAGCCGCCGTGCCGGTCGGTGTAGCGGGGGCCAATGTCCTCAAAGAGCTTGCGCACCATGAGGGAATTGACCAGCATCGAGTGGGCCACCCGGCGGTTGTGCTCGTTGTCCTCGCGGCCCAGCGCGACCACCTTCTCGGCCATCGGCTGAAGCTCACGAGCCTTGGCCTCGGTCGTGCGGATGCGCTCGTGCATCAGCAGGCTCACAAGCTGGTTCCTGAATAGAGACCGGCGCTCGCCGCTGTTGCGGTGCAGCCCTCGTCCCTTCATTTTGTGTCGCATCGTTCTTTCTCCTAGTGGTTAGTGGTTAGTGGTTAGTGGTTAGCGGCTCTTTTCTAACCACTAACCACTAACCACTAACCACTCGTCCTAACTGTTTGACCCGTTGTCGCCATCCGATACAAGCTCGCCCGGCGCGCCGACCGGCCTGCCGCCCTCCGCTGTGGAGGCATCGGGGCTTAGGTCGATGGGGCCTGCGGTGGGCACATCGTCGATGTAGATGCCAGCGGCGGCTTTTATGCTGCCTTCGCTCACACCCGCACCCTCTACCACTTCATAACCGGGGCCGTCGAACAGGCCACCCACTCCGGGCGGCTCCATGTAGGCCGTCTCGTCTGTCGTAGCGTCCAGCGTGTCGGGATAAGCCACGTCCACGTCGTCCAGGCTCTCCTCGTCGCCCTCGTCGCCCTCATCGCCTTCTACGTCTTCACCTTCGCCAAGTCCCTCGCCCTCGTTCAGCGCCTGGGCGACTGAAACAGCCAGGGGCGTGCCCTCCGGCAGTAGCTCGCGGGACTCCAGCGACTGGTATAGCTCGTCGAAGGACTTCTCGCCGAAGTTGCGCAGGCTGAGCAGTTCCTTGCGGTCCATGCGGAGCACCTGGCCCACCTTGGTGATGCCGCTGCGCTTGAGGCAGTTGAAGGTACGCATAGACAGGTTGAGGTCTTCCACCGACATCTCGAACAACTGCGGCGGGATCGCCACAATCGTGCTGTCGCGCTCCAACTGTGCGGGCGCTTGCCGGTTGAAGTTGGAGATGATGGACGAATGCTGCGCCAGGTACTGGGCAGCCAGGCTCAACGCCTCACCGGCGTCGATAGTGCCGTCCGTCCAGATTTCCACGACCACCTGCTCCTGGCCCGCCACCTGTTCGGGTGTAAGAGTGGAGACCTCGTCGCTGTCCTCCGCAATCGTGGACAGCACCTCGAAGCTGGCAGGCTCAACGATGTAGTTCACCTTCGGGATGGGCGAGAAGATGGCGTCCACCGGGATCACGCCAATTGCGAGACCCTCGCGGGCCTCGAACGACACGTAGCCCCGGCCGCGCTCGACGGTCAGTTCCATCTCGAACGCGCCCTCGTCGCTGTCCACCGTGGCGATCATCTGCTCAGGGTTGACAAGTTCGACATTGGCGGGCAGCTCGATGTCGCTGGCGCGCACCTCGCCCTGGCCGTGCTTGCTGAGTTGCAGGCGCACCGGCCTATCGCTATACGAGCGCAAGCGCATCTGCTTGACGTTCAGCACGATCTCGGTCACGTCCTCACGTACGTAAGGGATGCACGAGAACTCGTGGTACACATTCTGGATTCGCACGCTGGTGACCGCTGTGCCGGGCAGTGACGAGAGCAATATCCGGCGCAAAGCGTTGCCCAGCGGTGTGCCGATGCCGGTCTCTACAGGCCCTATCGCGAAGCGGCCATAGTTGGCGGCGGTTGCCACTGCTACTACATTGGGCAGACGGTCCATTGTTCCGATGCTCAATTTTCTCTCCTTTGAAGAGTAACACGTAACTCGTAACGCGTAACTCGCAATCGCGCTCTGCGGCACCGTGTTGCATTTGCCGCATCTACGTGTTACGAGTTACGCGTTACGAGTTACTCTTCACTACCGGCTGTAGAACTCTACGATCAACTGCTCGTTGATGTCGAGGCCAAGTTCATCGCGGTCCGGCAGGCGCATAATGCGGCCCACCATCGTGTTGGTGTTCAACTCCATCCACGGGGCAATCTGCTTGCGGGAGAGTTGCGGCTGCATCGTCAAGAAATATTCGTTGGTCTTGGAGCCTTCGCGCACGCGAATCTCGTCGCCTACCTTGGCTGCATACGAGGGGATATCGACCTTATGGCCGTTCACCTCGATGTGGCCGTGGCGCAGCACCTGGCGCGCCTGGGGCCGGGAGTCGGCCAGGCCGAGCCGGTACACCACGTTGTCGAGACGCATTTCTAGCACCTGCAACAGGTTCTCGCCCGTAACGCCGGGACGGCGCTCGGCGGCCTCGAAGTGGCGGCGGAACTGGCGCTCCAGCACACCGTACAGGCGGCGGGCCTTCTGCTTTTCGCGAAGCTGCAAGCCAAAGTCGGAGACCTTGCGGCCTCGGCGCTGGGCGTGCGGGCCTGGAGGGGTCGGTCGCCGTTCGAGGGTGCACTTGGTGAAGCACTTCTCACCCTTCAAGAAGAGCTTCATGCCTTCGCGGCGGCAAAGCTTGCAAACTGGTCCGGTATATCTTGCCATGTTCTCCTCTTATATATTTGCGTGAACTATAGCTTCTCTTCAGGCAGCGCACGTGGACAAAGTTGCCGCGGTGTCCATAGCCACTCCTGCTCGTATAAAGCTTCGCGGGGTCGAGGAAGGAGGCTAACACTCCGACCCCTGGTTGGATTTGGGATTTGGGAATTCGGATTTCGGATTTGCTTACGAGTTCTTCTAAATCCGAAATCCGAATTCCCAAATCCGTCTACACTCTTCGTCGCTTCGGTGCCCGGCAGCCGTTGTGGGGTATCGGGGTCACGTCGCTGATGGAGATGACCTGGATACCGTTGGCCTGGAGGGAGCGGATGGCTGCCTCGCGGCCCGAGCCGGGGCCTTTTACGAATACCTCTACCTGGCGCAGGCCGTGCTCGGTGGCGCGGCGGGCTGCTACTTCGGACGTTACCTGGGCTGCGTACGGGGTGCTCTTGCGAGAACCCTTGAAGCCCTGGCCGCCTGCGCTGCCCCACGACAGCACGTTGCCCTGCGGGTCGGTGAGGGTCACGATAGTATTGTTGAAGGTGGACTGTACGAAGGCCATGCCTCTCGGCACGTTCTTGCGCTCTCGTCTACGTGCGCGTGCCGCGCGAGCCTTCTTTGCCGTTACCTGCTGCTGCTTCTCAGCCATGATTCCTCCATTTGGGAATTGAGATTTCGGATTTCGGATTTGCTCGAATTCAACTAAATCCGAAATCCGAATTCCCAAATCGCAAATTCAACAACTACTTCTTGCGGCGCACGCCTACGGTCTTGCGGGTACCACGGCGGGTGCGGGCGTTGGTGCGAGTGCGCTGGCCGTGCACCGGGAGGCCGCGCTGGTGCCTGATGCCCCTGTAGCACTTGATTTCGACCAGGCGCTTGATGTTCATCGACACCTGGCGGCGCAAGTCGCCTTCTACTGTGTGCTCGGTATCGATCACGCCGCGCAAGCGATTGACCTCTTCTTCGGTCAGGTTGCGCACGCGAGTATCGGGGCTGATGCCCGTCTTCTCCAGGATGTGCTTGGCGGTCGTCGGGCCGATGCCGAAAATATACCTGAGTGAGATCTCCACACGCTTGTCGCGGGGAATGTCTACGCCGGCGATTCTAGCCATTTCTCCTCCATTTGGGATTTCGGAATGCGGATTTCGGAATTGCTCGGATATCTACTAAATCCGAAATCCGAAATCCCAATTCCCAAATCCGTCTTATCCCTGTCGCTGCTTGTGCTTCGGGTCGGTGCAGATAACCATTACGATACCGGCGCGCCTGATGACTCGGCACTTGGCGCAACGCGGCTTTACAGATGCTCTTACCTTCATGTCTGTTCGTCTCCCTGTTCCTGACTCGTAACACGTAACTCGTAACTGTCGATAAGGAACATTCCGCGTTACGCATTACGTGTTACTCGTCACGCGTCACGCACTATTTCATCTGCCTGATACGCTCGACTATGCGTCCCCTGGTTAGATCGTAGGGCGAAAGCTCGATTGCCACCCGGTCGCCCGGTATGATGCGTACCGGCAGCATTCGTAGCTTGTCACTCAGGCGGGCAGTGACCATGTGGCCGCTGTCCAGCTTCACTATCCAGGTATCGTTGGGAGCGGGTTCGTCCACGCGCCCTTCAACCTTGATCGCCTCGTTTTTCTCTGCCAAAGTGCTTGTAAACCTTCTAATGCGTCCCCATTTCGGAGCGTATTTACTCCGTTGATGTCTGGGAGCACCAAACACCAATTATATCATAAGCCTACGGTAAAGTCAAAATATCCGGCCCATTTGAGGTAATCGCCACCGTGTGCTCGAAATGGCACGACGGCTTGCGGTCGCGAGTGACCACCGTCCAGAAGTCGGGCAGCGTCTCGGTCTCGTGCGTGCCCATGTTGATCATCGGCTCTATGGCGATCACCATGCCCTCGGCCAGCTTCACGCCCTTACCGGGCTGCCCGTAGTTGGGCACCGAAGGCTCCTCCCAAAGGCTCTTGCCGATGCCGTGCCCGCCGTACTCGCGCACGATGCCGTAGTTGGGGTCGCCCTGCTTGATCCGCTTCTCCACCGCGCTCGATATGTCACCGATGCGGTTGCCCGCCCTGGCTTGCGCGATGCCGAGCATGAGCGACTCGCGCCCGGTCTCCAGCAACTTCTCGACCTCAGGGCTTACGTTGCCGACCCGCACAGTCATGGCCGAGTCGCCATGCCAGCCCCGGTAGATGGCCCCACAGTCAATCGAGATTATGTCACCTTCCTCTAGCACCCGGTCGCCCGGTATGCCGTGCACTATCTGCTCGTTCACTGAGGTGCACAGGGTACCTGGGAAAGCCGGGATGGTAGGATAGGGGTGGTAGCCCTTGAAGGTGGGGATAGCGCCCTGGCTCCTTATGTAGTTGTAGGCCACTTCGTCAAGCTCCCGCGTCGTAACGCCCGGCTTGACCTGCTCCTTCACGAGTTGCAGCGTCTGAGCCACGATGCGCCCCGCCTGCCGCATAAGCTCGATCTGTTGTGGTGTCTTTGTGTAGATAGCCATCTTTTTAGA
>JALZHI010000110.1:6660-18898 GCA_030913985.1 Chloroflexota bacterium
ACTCAAAACTCAACACTTACCTAAGGCAGTTCAGTAGCTCCCAGGTGACTGTTTCTCTGTACTGGTCGCCGTTTACCTCGCAGAGGATGCCCTTGTCCCGGTAGTAGCCGATGATGGGGCGCGTCTGCTCGAAGTAGACTGCTAGGCGCTTCTGGGCGGTCTCCGGCGTGTCGTCGGGGCGCTGGTAAAGCTCGCTGCCGTCGTAGTCGCAGATACCTTCTACCTGCGGTTGGTGGAACTTCAGGTTGAAAACGTGGCCTTTGGCCCGGCACGTCAGCCTGCTCGAAAGCCTGTCGATCAGCACCCCGTCTTCTACGTTTATGTAAAGTGCGGCGTTGACCCGCTTGTGCATCAGGTCGAGCGCGTCGTCGAGGGCGGCGGCCTGCGGAAGCGTGCGAGGGAAACCGTCGAGCAGCACCCCATGTGCCGCGTCCGGCTCGGCCAGCCTGTCAGCGATCATATCGATCATCAGCTTGTCGGGCACCAGTTCGCCCTTGGTAATGTAGTCGTCGGCGGTCTTGCCCAGGGCAGTGCCCCGCCTTATGTTATCGCGCAGCAAGTCGCCGCTCGATATATGCACCAGGTTTAGCTCGTCCTGTAGCACCTTTGATTGGGTGCCCTTGCCAGCTCCTGGCGCGCCTAACATAACAATTATCATAGTGACTCCGTGTGACTCCATTGTCACGAGGGCCGAATGGTGAAACGTGAAACGTGAAACGTGATGCGGCACGCGCTCCTGTTCCCAAGAGACGTGCCTGTTACTCTCACCTCCATCACGTTTCACGTTTCACGTTTCAGAACCACGTGCGCGTGTGGAGGAATTTACCTGTTAATGAAGCCTTCGTAGCGGCGCATGAGCAGCTGAGACTCCAGTTGCTTCATCGTGTCAATAGCGACACCCACCACGATAAGCAGGGCCGTAGAGCTGAAGTTGAGCAACTGCACGCCCGTGATGAGAGACACGATCCAGGGGGCGATTGCCACCGTGCCCAGGAACACCGCGCCCGCCACTGTAATGCGGGTGAGCACCGTGTTCAGGAACCTGTCGGTGTTCGGCCCCGGACGTATGCCCGGTATCGCGCCTCCCGACTTCTGGAGGTTCTCCGCGATGCGCTGCTGGTTGAACACCACGCTCGTGTAGAAGAAGGTGAACAGCACAACCATCAGGAAGTAGATGATGTTGTACTGGGCCGTGGTCGGCTGGAAGAAGCTATAGAAGAAGCCCGCCACGTCGCGCACGCCCTGCGAGGGTGCCCCCAGGAAGAAGCCCGACACGATGGCCGGGAAGGCCATGATCGACAGGGCGAAGATGAGCGGGATCATGCCCGACGAGTTCACACGCAGCGGTATGAAGGACGTGCCTGCCTGCCTCATCATCCGGCCACCGCGCATAATCGAGCGCGAGTAGTGCACCGGGATGCGGCGCTGGCCTTCGTTCACCATGATGATGCCGACCACCGTTATCAGGCCGAGGGCTATGAACAGGGCGAGGCTGAAGATACCCGCACCTGCCTCTCCGGTCGCCAGAAGCTGGAAAATCGTCGCCGGGATGCTGGATACGATACCGCCGAAGATTATGATCGAGATACCCTGGCCGATGCCGTTCTCGGTGATAAGCTCACCTACCCACACCAGGAACATCGTACCGCATACCAGGCTCACAATCACGACCATGCTGTAGAAGAAGTTGCTCGTGATGTTGAAGCCGGGAAGCGCGCCGAACTGGGTTTGCAGAAGCTGGGCCTGGCCGAAAGCCTGCAAGGTCGCCAGCGGGAGCGTGAGCCAGTGGGTGTACTTGTTAATCTGGTTGCGGCCCGACTCACCCTCTTTGCTCAACTCGGTAAGGCGCGGGATCACGCCCGTGAGTAGCTGGATGATGATGGAGGCGGTGATGTACGGGTAGACGCCCATAGCCGCCACCGAGAAGTTCTGCAACGCGCCGCCGGAGAAGATCGCCAGCACGTTGAACAGGCCGCTGAGGGCGTTGCTCTGGTCGAAAGCGTTTCGGAGCGCGTTGAAGTCCACGCCCGGCACGGGGACGTGCGCCACGATCCTGAACACCACCAGCATAGCCAGGGTGAAGAAGATCTTGCGGCGCAGGTCGCCTATTTTGAAAGCGTTAATAACAGCCTGAAGCATGGCCGCTTATCCTTCCGTCGTGTTATTGGCGTTACCGCGCGCGGCCTGCCTGGCCTGTGCGGCGCGGACCGGGGCCTCGGAGCGTCCCTTCGAGCGGCGCGGCTGGGCCTCGACCTCGATTATGCTGACGGTGCCACCGGCGGCCTCTATCTTCTGGCGGGCGCTCTCGCTGACCTTGTGCGCCGATACGTGTAGCGCCTGGGTCAACTCGCCGTCGCCCAGTATCTTCAGGTGCTTGCTGGTGTCGCGCACCAACCCGGCCTCAGTCAGGAGTTCTGGAGTCACCTGGGTGTCCGCGTCCAACTCGGAAAGCTGGTCCAGGTTCACGATGTTGTAGCGCACCGACCAGATGTTGGTGAAGCCGCGCTTGTAGGGAAGTTGCTGCTGGATAGGGGTCTGGCCGCCCTGGAAGCCGGGGCGAGTGTTGCCACCTGTGCGGGCCTTCTGGCCCTTGGTACCCTTGCCCGCCGTCTTCACGTAGCCGGAGCCATGACCGCGACCAACGCGCTTGCGGTCCTTGTTCGCGCCCTTAGGCGGCCTAATGTCACCAAGTTTCACTGTACAAATCCTTTCATCGACGCACAAAGCGCCTCGCGTTATCAGCCGCAGGGGCTGTCACACTGTACGGATTTGGGATTTCGGAATGCGGATTTCGGATTTGCTAGATATTCAACAAATCCGAAATCCCAAATCCCAATTCCCAAATTAGTCTTCCACCTTCAGCATGTGCTTGACCTTGAAAATCTGGCCGCGTAGCTGAGGGGAGTCTGGTAGCTCAAGCGTCTGGTTGAGGCGCTTGAAGCCGATGGCCTTGATGGTGGCCTTCTGGTCCTTGGGGTAGCCGATGTCGCTGCGGACCCAGGTCACGCGCACCGTCTTGCTGGTGTTAGCCGCGTCCACGTCCGCCTCCTTGTCCGCCCTGTCCACCCGCTCCGCCGCGACCACCACGGTCACCACCTGGGTTGCGAGCGCCACGGTTGCGGTCAGTACCGCCACCCGCGGGACCCCTGTCGCCAGGGCCGCCCTTGTACTTGCGCTCCGACTCCGCTGTGCGGAACCCGGCGGGCGACGCGTTCAAGGCAGCAGGCTCGCGCGGAGTGGCTGCGGGGGCGTGGCCCGCCGCCTGCGCCTTCAGCACCGCGAAGTCCTTGCGGTAGAGGCGGCGCTCCATCTCGTCCTGCGGGATGCCACGGCGTAGCGCCTCGCTCTCCACCGAATGAAGTTGCGAGAGGGCCAGCAGGGTGGCGCGCACCAGGTTGACCGGGTTGTTGTTGCCGAGCGACTTGCTCAGCACGTCCTTGACGCCAGCCGCTTCCAGCACGGGGCGCACGCCGCCACCGGCAATCACACCGGTACCGGGGGCCGCCGGCTTCAGGAGCACGGTGCTCGCGCCGTAGGACACGCGCACTTCGTGAGGTATAGTCGAGCCGACCAGGGGCACCCGGATCATGTGCTTGCGCGCATCATCGGTGGCCTTGCGGATCGAGTCCGGCACCTCGGAGGCTTTGCCAGTGCCCGCGCCGACCGTGCCATGCCCGTCACCGACCACCACGACGGCGCTGAAGTTGAACCGCCGTCCACCCTTTACCACCTTGGATACGCGGTTCACCTGCACCAGCTTCTCCTCGAAGTCGGCGACTGTATTTCTATCCATTCGTGCCATATATCCTCCAATTAGGAATTTGGAATTCGGATTTCGGATTTGCTCGGATATCAACTAAATCCGAAATCCGAAATCCGAATTCCCAAATCTAGAAGTCCAGTCCTCCGTCACGGGCACCGTCGGCGAGAGCCTTGATGCGTCCGTGGTACAGGTAGCCACCGCGATCAAATACGACCTTTGTGATGCCCGCCGCTTTGGCCCTCTCGGCAACAAGCTGGCCCACGGCCTTAGCCTGCTCGATCTTGGGAGCCTCGGACACGCCCTGGTCCTGTGTAGAGGCCGCGGCCAGGGTGTGGCCTCGCGTGTCGTCTATAACCTGGGCGTAGATGTGGTTCAGGCTGCGGAACACGTTCAAACGCGGCCGCTCCGGCGTGCCCGTCACCCTCGCCCGTACCCGGTTGTGCCGCTTCTGGCGCGGCGACATCTCATGTGGTTTCTGTCTCATTGTTCCTTTACCTCTTCTGTGGTTGCCTGGTCACTACAGGCTCTGTGTAACACGTAACGCGTAACACGTAAGTTCCTACGATCTGCAAGAGTTACGCGTTACGTGTTACGCGTTACGCGTTACTTCTTACCGCCGACCTTACCGGCCTTGCCGGCCTTGCGGCGGATGCGCTCGCCCTGGAAGATGATGCCCTTGCCCTTGTACGGCTCGGGGGGCTTGAGCTTGCGGATCTGGGCCGCCTGCTCGCCTACCAGTTGCTTGTCGATGCCTGCCACGCTCACGCGGGTGGGCGTCTCGACGTTGAAGGTAATGCCGGACGGCGGCTCGACGCGCACGGGGTGCGAAAAGCCAAGCGACAGCACCAGGGAGCTACCTTCCTTGGCGGCGCGATAGCCCACGCCGGAGATTTCCAGCGTGCGGGTATAGCCCTCGGTCACACCGACCACCATGTTGTTGATGAGCGTGCGAGTGAGCCCCTGGAGGGCGCGCACGGTCTTGGTGTCCTGCGGGCGAGCCACGATAATCTGGCCGTCCTGCTGCTCTATGCTCACATCGGGGCGGAACGACTGCTCCAGGTTGCCCTTCGGACCCTTCACGCGCACTGTCTGACCGTCAATCTCAACGGTCACACCCTTCGGCACCGGAACAGGTCTATTGCCAATTCGAGACATGATTGCTTCCTCCGAAGCAACTCCCAATTCTTAATTCTTAATTTTTAATTCTTAATTGCCGGGCGTCCAAGCCCAATCAAGAATTAGAAATTAAGAATTAAGAATTAAGAATTGACTACTACCAGACTTGACAAAGTACCTCGCCCCCGAGGTTCTTCTGCCAGGCTTCGCGACCGCTCATCACGCCCTGGGGGGTGGAGACGATTGTGAGGCCGAGGCCGTTGAGCACCATCGGGATGTCGTTGCGCTTGCTATAAATACGTAGGCCGGGCTTGCTGACGCGCTTGAGGCCGGTCACCACGGGACGCTTGTCCGGGCCGTACTTGAGCCACACGCGGAACATGCGGCCGCCCATCTCGGCGGGGATATCGTAATCTCTAATAAATCCCTCGTCCTTGAGGATGCGGGCGATGTTCATCTTGATGCCGGAGGCCGGTATCAGCACGCTCTGGTGCCGCGCCATGCTACCATTGCGGATGCGGGTCAGCATATCGGCGATAGGGTCTGTCATGTTCATAAGCCGTTGAATTCTCCTTGCGGCGACGGCCATTCGACCGTCCTAAGCAGTGTTGTTCCGATTTGGGATTTCGGAATGCGGATTTCGGATTTAGCTGGAAGCGGAGCAAATCCGCATTCCGAAATCCCAATTCCCAAATCTCTTCTTACCAGCTTGACTTTACGACGCCGGGCAGGCGGCCGGCGGATGCGTTCTCGCGGAAGCAGATGCGGCACAGGCCGAACTTGCGTATGTAGGCGCGGGGCCTGCCGCACACCTTGCAGCGGTTGTGCTGGCGCACCGGGAACTTCGGGTCGCGGTTGGACTTTACGATCAGTGACTTCTTAGCCATTGTGTCTCCTCAATTCTTAATTCTTAATTCTTAATTCTTAATTGGCTGAGGCGGCCTGCAATTGAGAATTAGGAATTAAGAATTGCCAATTATTTCCTGAACGGCATGCCCATCAGTTCGAGCAGGCGGCGGCCTTCTTCGTCGGTGTTGGCGGAGGTGACGATTACCACCTCCATGCCGCGTATCTTGTCGATCCGGTCGTAGTCGATTTCCGGGAAGATGAGCTGCTCGCGCAGACCCAGTGTGAAGTTGCCGTGCCCGTCGAAGGAGCTAGGCGACACACCGTTGAAGTCGCGCACGCGAGCCAGCGATATGTTTACCAGTTTGTCAAAGAACTCCCACATGCGGGGACCGCGCAACGTCACCATTACGCCGATTGGCATACCGGCGCGCAGCTTGAACTGGGCGATAGACTTCTTGGCCTTGGTGATCACAGGCTTCTGGCCGGTAATCTGCGTAATATCGCCTGCCGCGTTGTCGAGCGCCTTGGCGTTCTCGCGGGCCTCGGAGCCCATACCGATATTGATTACTATCTTCTTTAAACGGGGCACCTGCATCGCGTTGGCGTACCCGAAGTCACGCATGAGCGCCGGGACCACTTCCTCCGCGTACCGCGCCTTCATGCGAGGCACGTACCCATCGGGCAGAGTCGCAACAGCAGCAGCACCATCGCCCCGCCCGTTGGTGGAGGCAGCAGCCTGGGTCTGAGCACCGTCGCGGTTCCCCTGGTTGCCCTGGTTCCCTCTGTTGCCTTGCTGGTCTTTGTTATCGTTCTTAGCCACTCTTCTATCTCCTATCCACTTCGTGGAATTCTTAATTCTTAATGTTTAATTCTTAATTGGCTGGACCTTCGCCAACTGCCCCTAATTAAGAATTGAGAATTAAACATTAAGAATTCGCCCTAGCGCCGTCCGCCCCACTTCTCCTCGTTGGCGTCGCGGTCGAAGGTCTCACCGCAGTTGCGGCAGACGCGCACGCGCTTGCCGTCGGCTAGCTCGGTGTGGCCCACGCGCACAGGCTTGTTGCAGTTGGGGCATACAAGCATAACCTTGTTGGCCCACAACGGCGCTTCCTGCTCGACGACACCGGCCTGGCGAGCACCGGCCCGGCCCTTCGTGTGCTTCTTGACGATGTTTATGCCTTCGACTATGACCTTGTTGTCGGCGGGGCGCACTTCACGCACCTTGGCGCGCTTGCCCCTGTCCTTACCGGCGATTACTTGCACGGTGTCGTCACGCTTGATGTTCATGGTGTTCTCCAATTGGGATTTCGGAATGCGGATTTCGGATTTAGTAGGTATCGGAGCAAATCCGAAATCCTAAATCCCAATTCCCAAATCTACAATACTTCCGGTGCCAGCGAAATAATCTTCATGAACTGCCTCTCGCGCAGCTCGCGGGCCACAGGGCCGAAGATGCGAGTGCCACGCGGGGCGTTCTGGGCGTTGATTATAACCGCCGCGTTGTCATCGAACCTGATGTGCGAGCCGTCCGGGCGCTTGTACTCTTTGGCGGTGCGCACGATCACAGCGCGTACCACTTCGCCCTTCTTGACGGTGCCACCGGGGGTGGCGCTCTTCACGGCGGCGACGATCACATCGCCCACGCCCGCGTACTTCCTCCGGTGCCCACCCATCACGTGGATGCAGAGGATCTCTTTAGCCCCCGTATTGTCCGCCACACGCAGCCTTGACTCTTGCTGTATCATCTCTATCCCCCTGAGGAAGTTTTGAATGTTGAGTTTTGAGTTCTAAGTTGGTCTGAGCTAACTCAAAACTCAACATTCAAAACTCATAACTTATTTAGACCTGTTCGGCGCGCTGTACGATTTCGATAACCTGCCAGCGCTTGTGACGGCTCATGGGGCGGGCTTCCATGATGCGAACTGTGTCGCCGGTGTGGGCGCCCATCTCGTCGTGGGCCATGAACCTCACGGAGCGGCGCATCACCTTCTTGTAGATCGGGTGCTGGATGCGGCGCTCGACCGACACCACCACCGTCTTCGTCATCTTGTCCGACACCACGCGGCCCTGCTCGACCTGGCGGCTCTGCAGGTACTCGGGAAGCTGGCCGTCGATCATCGGCGTGGTCTTGGCGTTCTGGTCTACGACCTGCTCCACCACCACCGCCTGCGGCTGCTCTTTCTTAGATTTCCTTGGCATTCCTCACCTCGTCACGAATTACTAATTACGAATTACTAATTACGAATTATCAACCGGTAATTACGAACCATTGGGGCTTGTACCCGTAATTCGTAATTAGTAATTCGTAATTACTTCTTGCGTCCCAGGCCGAACAGGCCCCGGCGGCGCGGCTGCTCCGGTGTGGAGGCAGCTATGGCAGTCTCATCACCCTCGTCAAACTCCTCGCCGGTGTACTCAGCTATAAGCTGGCGCTCGCGCAGGGCGGTTTCCAGGCGAGCGATGTCCCGCCGGGTGTTGCGTATGCCACTGGTGTTCTTCGTCTTGCGCGTCTCCACCTGGAAGCGGAGGTTGAAAAGCTCCTGGCGAGCATCCTCGATGCGCTGGCGAAGCTGGTGGTTGGACAGGTCGCGAATCTCTTCAGTCTTCATCCTATTCCTCCTCGTCCTCCGGCTCCGGCTCCGGCTCGGGAACGGCGCTGCCCTCGGCTATTCGCTTCACGAAGCGCGTAGGGATCGGGAGCTTGTGCCCCGCCTTGCGCATCGCCTCGGCAGCTACTTCCTCGCGCACGCCGCTCAACTCGAACAGTATGCGGCCCGGCTTGACCACGGACACCCAGTGGTCGGGAGCGCCCTTACCGGAACCCATGCGGGTCTCGGCAGGCTTGGCGGTCACGCTCTTGTCGGGGAAGATGCGAATCCACACCTTACCACCGCGCTTGATGTGGCCGGTGATGGCGCGCCTGGCCGACTCTATCTGGCGGCTGTCAATCCAGGCAGCGCCGAGGGCCTGCAAACCAAACTCGCCAAAAGCCACACTGCTACCGCGCTGGGCCTCACCGCCGCGCTTGCCACGGTGCTGCTTGCGGTGCTTTACTCTCTTCGGCATCAACATAATAAGTTACTCCGCTCCACCTTCATTAGTGGTTGTTTCCGGTGCCTGGACCGGGGCCTCCTGTGCGGGGGCATCGTTCCTGGGTGCAGTGGGCCGCTCAGGGCGGGGGCCGCGTGCGTCAGGGTTGCGGGCCGCGCCGCCGAACTGCGGCGAGTTGCCACCGCGGAAGCTGGGGCCTTCATTGCGGCCACCACGGCCACCACGATCTCCACCACCGCCACCGCCGCCACGAGGGCCGCGATCACCACGGTCATTGCGTCCGGGGCCACCATCGCCATCGCGGCGAGGAGCACGGTCGCGGCGGTCGGGCCTGTCGGGTCTGTCGGCACGAGGCTGGGCTGTCGCTAAAGGACGGTCCTGCTGCAGAAGGGAGTCGCCACCCTTGCGCTCGATCACGTCACCCTTGTATATCCAGACCTTGACGCCGATGCGGCCGTAGGTCGTGTGAGCGTGCACCTGGCCGTAGTCTATGTCGGCGCGGATCGTGTGCAAAGGCACGCGGCCTTCGCGCTCCCACACCGAGCGGGCCATTTCGGCACCACCCAGGCGGCCGCTGATGCGCACCCGGACGCCCTTGGCACCCGAACGCTGCGCACGCAGTACGGACTGCTTCATGGCGCGGCGGTAAGAGACACGGCGGCTAATCTGCTCCGCGATGCTCTCGGCCACCAAGTAGGCGTCCAACTCCGGCTGCTTCACTTCCTCGATGTTGATCTTGACCTTCTTGCCGGTCATCGTCTCGAGGTCCTTACGCAGCAGGTCTACCGCCGTGCCGCCTTTGCCGATAACGACACCGGGCTTGGCTGTGTGCAGGGTCACTTCGATCTGGTTGGCCGAGCGCTGGATCTCGATCTTCGAGAGGCTAGCGCCGGTGAGACGCTGGCCCACCGTCTTGCGAATGCGTACGTCTTCCAGCACCAGGTCCGAGTAGTTCCTGTCAGCGAACCACCTGGACTGCCAATCTTTAATTATACCAAGTCTGAAACTTGTCGGGTGGACTTTGCGTCCCATGTATACCCCCTTCTGGGGAATTCTTAATTCTTAATTCTTAATTCTTAATTGCCGCTCGTCCAAAGCCAATTAAGAATTAAGAATTAAGAATTAAGAATTCGCTAGGCTTCCTTCTCTTCCACCACTACCGTAAGGTGGCTGGTGCGCTTGATGATGGGCGAGGCCATACCACGCGAGCGAGCGCGGAACCGCTTGAACACAGGCCCTTCATCGGCGTAGATGCGCTTGACGTACAGGTCTTCGCGCAACATCTGGAAATTGTTCTCGGCGTTGGCGGCCGCGCTCTTGACGACGTTCGCCACTTCCTTGGCTCCGCCGTGGGGCAGGAACCGCAGGATAGCGATAGCCTCATCAACCTGCTTACCGCGCACCGCGTCTACCACCAGGCGGATTTTGCGAGGCGAGCGGTGTATGTACTTGGACGTTGCCTTTACTTCCATCTGTGTCTCCTAGACGATGGACGATGGACGATGGACGATGACGACGCCGTTCTGCTATCGTCTCTCGTCTATGGTCTATCGTCTACTTCAGTCGCGTGCTTCTCTCGGCCTTGTTGCCGTGCCCCTTGTAGAAGCGGGTGGGGGCGAACTCACCGAGCTTATGCCCCACCATGTTCTCGGTGACGTACACCGGGATGTGGCGGCGGCCGTCGTGCACGCCAATCGTGTGCCCCACCATGTCGGGGGTAATCGTGCTGGCGCGCGCCCAACTCTTGATCAAGCGCCGGTCGTTCCTGGAGTTCATGCTGAGAATCTTCTCTTCCAGGTTCGCGTCTACGTATGGTCCCTTTTTAGCCGAACGTGCCATCTATATCTCCCCTTCGGGGAATTCTTAATTCTCAATTCTCAATTCTTAATTGCTGCTCTGGCGAAGCTAATTAAGAATTAAGAATTAAGAATTAAGAATTCGCGCTAGCGTTGTCCTTTGCCTGCGGCCTGAGGGCCACGGCGGCGACCGCGAATGATAAACTTGTCGGTGCGCTTGTTGTTGCGGGTGCGATAGCCCTGGGCCGGCTTGCCCCACTTGGTCTGGGGCTGGCCGCCGCGAGGGGCGCGACCCTCACCACCACCGTGCGGGTGGTCTACCGGGTTCATGGCGGCACCACGGACGGTGGGCCTCCTGCCGAGCCAGCGGGAGCGGCCCGCCTTGCCGATGCGCACATTCTCATGGTCCACGTTGCCCACCTGGCCGATGGTAGCCATGCAGTTGACGTGTACCATGCGCACCTCACCGGAGGGGAGGCGCACCTGCGCGTAAGTCTCGTCGCGAGCCATCAGCTGGGCCGAGGCACCGGCGCTGCGCACCATCTGGCCGCCCCTGCCGATGTTCAGCTCTATGTTGTGGATCTGCGTACCGAGCGGGATGCGGCGCAGGGGCAGCGAGTTGCCGATGCGGATCTCCGCCTGCTCGCCCGACATCAGGGTATCACCCACGCGCAGGTTGAGCGGGGAGAGGATGTAGCGCTTCTCGCCGTCGGCGTAGTGCAGCAGGGCGATGCGGGCCGAGCGGTTGGGATCGTACTCGATGGCCGCTACCTTCGCCGGTATGCCGTGCTTGTTGCGCTTGAAGTCGATGATGCGGTAGTGCTGCTTGTGACCGCCACCACGATGGCGCGTGGTGATGCGGCCCGTGTTGTTGCGGCCACCGGAGCTTTTCTGAGGCTCTAGCAGCGACTTCTCCGGCCTTTTCTTGGTTATCTCCTCGAACGTCGAGACGCTCATCAAGCGGCGTCCCGCAGAGGTTGGCTTGTAAACTTTTACAGGCATTGTCGCTTACACTCCCTCAAATATCTCTATCCGGTCGCCGGGGGCCAGCGTCACGATGGCCTTCTTGAAACCGGGCTTGTAGCCACGGAAGCGGGTGCGCTCGCGGGTGCGCTTGCGGTGCACGTTCAGGGTATTCACCGCGAGCACCGTTACGTCGAACGTGCGCTCCACTGCTTCCTTGATCTGTATCTTGTTGGCGTCGGGCGCTACCTCGAAGGTATAGCGGCCTTCTTCCATCAGGTAGGTGTTGCGCTCCGTCATCATCGGGCGGCGCAGTACTTGATAAATGTGCGGCATCTTATGCTTCCTCCTCGGTGTCGCCTGCCTCGGCAGCCGTAGCGGTTACATCCACATCGGCCAGGCTGCTGGTCTCATCGCTGCTCCCCGCCTCAACACCTGTGCCTGTGGTCGCCTCGTCCGCGGTATCGGTCGTAGCGTCTGCGGTGGTGTCGTCGTCAGCGGTAGCCACTGCCTCGGCCTGCACCTCGGCAGTTGTGGTGTAGTTCAGGGTGGGAGCGCCCGCGCGAGGGGTCTCGCGAGGAGTCTCTGCTTCCTCGGCACCGTCGCCGTTTAGCTCGTGCTTGTTGCGGCCGCCCTGGTTGCCCAGGATCGAGGTCACCACTTCCAGCGAGGGGAGCGGCAGGACCACGTAGTCGTACTT
>JALZHI010000111.1 GCA_030913985.1 Chloroflexota bacterium
AGAAGAGAGCAACCGTTGTGTCCGTAGAGCCCGCTTAAGAGGTCTTCGCTCCCATCATACCGTTCTCCAGCCCTCTTCCTTTCCAATCTCTATCCTATTATTAGACACCCTCTCAGGATGACAGGGGCAACAGGGTACTGTAGTAGAGACTGTTAGGCATCCACGCACCCTCTTGAGCAAGCCGCATCACGTTTCACGTTTCACGTTTCAGAGATATGCACACCACCTACCGCTCCGGCTTCGGCTATGACGTTCACAGGCTCGTAGAGGGGCGGCCTCTCATCCTGGGTGGTGTGGAGGTGCCGTTCGAGCGGGGGTTGGAGGGGCATTCCGACGCCGATGTGCTGCTGCACGCCCTGATTGACGCCATCCTGGGTGCCGCCGGGGAGGGCGACATAGGCACCCACTACCCCTCGTCCGACCCGGCACTCAAGGGCATCTCAAGCGCCACCATGCTGGCAGAGATGGCGCGGCTTGTGCGCGGCAAGGGCTGGCATGTGGAGAACATAGACGCTACGATTGTGGCCCAACGCCCTCGCCTATCGCCACACACACCCCGAATGAAAGCCAGGATAGCCGAGGTGCTGGAGATAGAGCCGGAGCGCGTCAACGTCAAGAGCAAGACCACCGACGGGCTAGGCTTCACCGGCACCGGAGAGGGCATGGCCGCCTACTGCACCGTCATGCTCTCCCGCGCCTGAGTTGCTGAGTTGACCATCCAACATCACAAAATCGACAATGGCCTGCAACTTAACTCCTATGGAACCAAGCGGTATAGTGGGTAAACCAATCGACATCTCGGAACTTGAACACCTGCTCATGGACTGGCTGCTGGCCGGGCAAGACCCTATGCTCGAAGCCCTGAGGAACCAGTATGTTACCGCAACCGTAAGCGAACGAGAGTTTAGCGGCGCAGGATTCTTCACGAGTTTCGCAGTTGATCCCTGGATGCCGAAGGTCTTACCTCCTGACTTCACCTTCGGTGACGTGCATATTGATCTAGTAGGGTTGGTGCAAGGAGCAGGCGCGGTTTTGTTTGTGAGAGATGGTGTCATTGATTTCCTGGAGGTCTATACCTACGAAGATGACTGGCCGCAGACCCTTGAGCTTATTTCCATACGCTACGGGCCAACAGTGCCAGGCACTGAAATGCGAGACCTGGACTGGATACGCCGGAACTGGCAGAGTAGCTAAAGAGACGCAGGTTACAAGCCGCGGTCATGGCTCCACAACTTGCTCAGTAAACTCCGAAGAGAGGCTCTGACACCAGCTTGCGTGCCCTATTCAGTGCTCAACGACTATGAAAGCAGTTATCCAGCGAGTACAACATGCCAGCGTGGTAGTAGACGGTGCAACGGTCGGGCAGATCGGGCATGGGCTGCTGGTGCTGTTGGGGGTGGGGCGCGCCGACACCGAGGAAGACGTACGTTTCGTCGCCCGCAAAGTAGCCGAGATGCGCATCTTCTCGGACGTGGAAGGTAAGTTCAACCTGGCACTGAGCGACGTAGGTGGCTCTATCCTGCTGGTGTCGCAGTTCACCCTTTACGCCGACACGCGCAAGGGCAGGCGGCCTTCGTTTATTGGCGCGGCGGCACCTGAGTTGGCCGAGGCCCTTGTGGAACGGTGCGCCCAACTCTGGCGCGAAGCCGGTATCACGGTCGAAACGGGACGCTTTGGCGCTCACATGGACGTGTCGCTGCTCAACGACGGCCCGGTTACGATTATCCTCGATACGGGCGACAGCCTGACGTGAGCGCCTGCGTTGCCGATTATCCCATTAGGTTATAATGGAATTCGACGGTGGCCTACTGTTATATGGCGCGCCGCCCTTTGACCGCACGAGCAACCGGAAATCTAGCTCAAGGACCCTCTATGTACTCGCAACCGCCCGCGGACCCAATCATCTCGCGCCTGCGGCCCCGTAGCGTGCCGGAGATCATCGACCAGGCTTTCAGGCTGTACCGAAGGTACTTCCTTACCTTCCTGGCGATCACGGCGGTAGTGTTCGTGCCCGCGAACCTGGCCGTGCAACTGCTGAACGTCGCCTTGCAAGGCAACAACGTGGCGCTGCAACGCTCCACCTTGCCCGGCTCCTCGCTCGACACTTCCGAAAGCCTCAACCAGTCGCTCATACTCCTGTTCGTGCTCTTCTTCGCCTTCATGGGTCTCGCCATCCTTGCCGCGCTGATGCAATACCTCAGCCAGGGGGCGCTTACCTCGGCGGTAGCCGACAGCCATCTCGACAGGCCCGTATCGTTTGGGCGCGCTTACCGGACCATGTTGAAGCACGTGGGGCCGCTGCTTGGCACGATTGGCATGCAGATATTGATAGGTATCGGCATCTTCTTGCCTACAATTGTGGTCTTCGTGCTGGCGATAGCAGCCATGGCCGCCGGGGGCGAGTCGGGGATAGGCGCGGGCTTCATGTTCGTATGCTTCGCCTTCCTCCTGATGTTAGTGAGCCTGCTTTTCTATGCCTACATCTTTGTGCGTCTCAGCGTGATAATACCGGCCCTCATGGTGGAGAACCTGGGGCCTGTGCAGGCGGTCCGCCGTAGCTGGCAACTGGTGCAGGGTTACTGGTGGCGCACCCTGGCCCTGATGCTCGTGCTAGGCATCCTCGGTGCGGTGATTTCCGCCGGTCCCGCCTACCTGGTTACCGCTCTAGTAACCATATTTACCGGGACTTTCGACCCGGTGCTCACTACCGCCATTACTGCCATTATCTCGGTAATCACCGAAGCCTTTTTCATCCCTCTCTCCCTCACGTGCTACACGCTGTATTACTTCGACTTGCGCGTCCGCAAAGAGGGCTTCGACCTCGAAACGGCCCTGGACCAACGCTACGCCGCCCCAGGCGCTGCGCCAGGTGGCTACTATGCAGGTCCGCAGGGGCAATATCCCCCCGCCGGTGGCTATCCGCCGCCGCAGTTGGGTTACGGCTCGCCCCCTCCACCGCAGCCTCAACCTCAACCCCAGTACCCCACTTACCCTCAGCAGGCGTACCCGCAGGGATACGAGTACCCCCAACAAAGTTATACTCAGCCTCAACCCTATTCGCAGCCTGAGGCCCCGGCTCAAGGTGCGACTGAACTGCCCGCTTCGCCCCGTGGTGGTGAAGGGACGGGAGCGAATACCGGGCCGGTGGAAGCCCCCGGTGCGGAAACGCCTCGCACTGACGGCCTGGGCTTCAGCACGCCCTCCATAACCGAGCAGGCGGCCCAACCTCCGCGCTCGGAGGGCGAGCCACAGGTGAAGGATTCCGCCGGAGCCGACACACCGTCAACGGGCAAGCTAGAGCCACCACGGCAGGGCAGCGACACGCCCGCCCCCGACGAGCGGTAGAGCCTGGTAGCTTATGGATACGACTTTGACTTCCACGACCCAGGGCTCTCCCGTTGACGCGATAGTAGCGCGGCTGCGGCCCAGGACGGTCGGTGAGGTAATCGACCAGGCGTTCCGGCTGTACCGCAGGCACTTCCTGGTGATGCTGGCAATTGTGGCCGTGGGCAGCGTGCCCGTGACTTTGCTAGTCGCGCTGTTGGACAGCTTCGTCTTCTCCACCAATACCTACAGTAGCCTGACCGCCGGCAGCAGCGCGACTACCAGCCTCCAGCAATTGCTCCTATACGTGCCTGGAGCGGCTCTGGTGATTGCTATGTTGGTGGTTCTTACGGGTGCAGATGCCAGCTTCAAAGAGGCTTACCGGCAGCTTCTGCGCGTCCTGCCCAGGGTGCTGGGGCTGCTTGTCTTGCATTTGCTGGTCTGGCTTGTAGTCTACTTTCCGACTGTGCTCGCGGCCACGACCCAGGGTGATTCCTCCTCGAGGGAAACAACGAGCCTGGCAATTGGTCTTGGGCTTGTTTCATCGTGCCTGGGGCTGCCTTACCTCATCATCAGCATACGCCTCTACCTTGTAGTGCCAGCCCTTATAGCCGAAGACCTGGGACCCGTGCAGGCGATACGGCGTAGTTGGGGACTCACTCGCAATTATTGGTGGCGCACCTTTGCCCTTTCCATCGTACTTGGCCTGCTGAGCACCGTGATCTCGATAGCACCCCAGGCGCTGGCCGCGGTGTTGCTGGAAAGCGTATTCCAGCCGGACCACTTCGTGTCCACCGTTATCTACACAGGGCTGAACATCGTATTTGCTACCCTGTTCGTCCCAATTGAGCTGCTGGCGATTGCCCTCTACTACATAGACCAGCGGGTCCGCAAGGAAGGGCTGGACCTGGAAACGGCTATCACGCGCCGCTACCCGCCCGTGGGTGCATATGCCTACGTGCCCGCAGGGTACGCTCAGCCCTCGAACTACGCCTCTACCGATTACGAGTACCCATCTTCCTACGAGACCCCCAGGCAGCCTAATCGCGTGCAGCGCGTGAGAATTGACAGGTCCCCCCAGTGAAGCGACGCGGCAAGAACCGGATGCAGAGAGGCTGGCTGCTGGCAGCGGGCGTCACGGTGGCCCTGCTAGCCCTGTTCGGCGCGTGGTTCTTCTTTGCTGGGCCGGGAGCCGGGGGAGGCACAAACCCGGTCGCCGCGCCCACCCCGCTGCCACGTCCCGCGCTAGGTAAGCGCGTCACCTACGAAGAGTACCAGGCCGCCGTGCGCACCTCGTTGGATGCCGTGCGGGCCGCGCGGTCGGCAGAGGCGGGCAGCGTCGAGCGCAAGGACCACATAGAGGCGGCGGTGACGGAGCTTGAGGGGGTGGAAGGCGCGGGAGTCGCACCCGCAGGTGGCGGCCAGGCTTCCGAGGCCCAGGTAGACAACACGTCCGCCATAGAGGAGTTACGTTCGGCAGAGGTCAACCTGGAGGCGGTGGAGAGCTACCTGGACACGCTGTCGGCGTCCCTGGAGCTTGGCGCTGCCGCGTATCTGCCGGGCACATTAGAGGGTGAAGCTGCCGAAGCCCGCCTGCGTGAGGTGCTCAGCGACCAGGCTTTCAACTACGAGGAGCAGCTATCGCCCCTACAAAGGTTCATGCAGTGGCTGTCGGAGTGGCTGTCTCAGTTCACCGGTAGCAGCGACCCGGATAGCAACCTGGGCCGTTTGCTGATGTCGCTCACGGCGGGGCTGGCGGCTGGCTGCCTCACCTTCCTGGCGAGCGACCGCATACGCAACAGGTGGCTGAGGTTGGGGCTGTCGGTGCTGGTGGGCGCGCTGGTAAGCTCGCTCTTCTTCGTGGGCCTGGAACAGTTGAACACTACCTTTATGGTACTGGCCGTGGTGGGCCTCATTGTAGCGGCGGTGGCTATGGGCCTGTTCACGCTGGGTCTCAACCGGGGCACGACCGCCACGTCCTCACCGCGCTCCATATCGGACCTGGCGGCGGTGCTCGGCATGAACTCGGTGGAGGCGAAGCGCCGGGCGCAGGTCTCGGCTGCCGAGGCCGACTTCCGAAGCGCGATACGCTACCGCTGCCTGGCGGTGCTGCTGGTGCTGGACGAGGCAGGCAAGCTGGCGTTCGACCGCTCGGCCACGAACCGCGAGTACCTCTTCCGCGCCCCCGGCACTCTCCACGACGAACTGCAACCCCTGCTCGACCGCTTCGATGACGTGTGGTATGGCAACTCGCCCACGGATGCGGAGGAATGGTCGCGGTACTCGGCCCAGGCGGACCGGGTGGAGGCGCTGGTTGGCGGCCCGGTGGGGAGGGCTGCTTAGTTGTGTCGGTAGGGGTGAAGTAGAGGCGGTGTTCGAGGATAGGAGTGAAGTAGGGGTAGTGTTCGCAGAAATGACGCACGCGATTGAAATCGCGAGCTACACATTGCGAAGTCCGCAAGGCGGACTGGTGTTGGGGTAAGATTTGTTTGGTTCGTGGAGGCTGGGTAATTGAGTAAGGCATTTAGGCAATTGTATTTGCATTGTGTCTGGGCGACTACGCAGCGATTGCCCTTGTTGACGCCTGAGATTGAGCCTCGGGTGTATGCATGTATCGCGGCGAAGTGCCGGGAGTTAGAATGTAACCCGATTGCCATCGGTGGTGTGGAGGATCACGTTCACCTGTTGGTGGAGCTTTCCACGGGAGTCGAGGTGTGCAAGCTGATGAAGGAGGTGAAAGGCGCGTCCTCCTTCCTTGTAAGTCACGAGCTAACGCCAGAAGTTTTCTTCAGATGGCAAACAGGCTATGGCGCATTTACAGTCAGCCACAAAGACGTGCCTGCTATCAAGGCGTACATCAATAATCAGAAAGTTAACCACGCCCAACGAACCATCATATTAGAATGGGAAGCCCTAGAGCAGCAGAATGCATCTATTCGGTAAAACAGACCAGCATGATACTAAGACCCAGTCCGCTTTGCGGACTTTGCATGGTGTAGCTCGCGATTTCAATCGCGTGCGTCACCTACGAACCCAGTCAAAATGATAGACACCCCACGTCAACCGAATACCCGTGGCACCCGCATGTCCGACATGGTCATCATCGCCGTGACCTTCCTGGGCCTGTTCGCGGTGCTCCTCTGGCTGTTCGGCTCGCAGGGCGTCGATGAGACGCCGGAGAGCATCGGTTCCTCCCATAGCACGGGACCGAGGGGCACCCTGGCGCTTTACAGGTGGCTGGAACGCTCCGGCTTCAAGGTGAGCCGCACCGAGCGCGGCGACAGGTTCCCTCCCGAGGCCGACACCCTCATCATGGTCAACCCCAACAACGACTTTCCTACCGGGCAGGCGGGCACCGTGCGCCGCTGGGTGGAGGAGGGCAACACGCTCGTGCTGGCGCTCGGCGGCAACCTGGACGACGCAAGCGTGGGCTTCGGTGACAAGCACCCGATGTTGCGCGAATTCGACTTCGACGTGACTCCCACCTACTTCTTCACCGATACGGTGCCAATGTCGCAACCTGCGTTCGGCAGGCCTCCGGTGACGCAGGTGGGCATGCCCGGCAGCGTCGTCCTGGCCCTGCCCCTTACCGGCACGGTGCCGCTGGTCACCACCACCGACGCGGCGGGCGACCGTTTGCCCCTTGCCGCCCTCATGCGCGTAGGGGAGGGCCGCGTGTTCCTGCTGTCCACTCAGTTCCCACTCACCAACGAGGGCATCCAGGAGCCGGGCAACGGGGCGTTTGCGTACAACATGCTACAAATGGCGGGCGGCAACCGCGTGGCCTTCGACGAGTCGCACCACGGCGCGAGCACTGGCGGCGACCTAATTGCCCTGCTGACGAGCACGCCCTGGGGCTGGGCGCTGATTTACGGCGCGGCCCTGGGCGCTATCTACTTCATCTGGAGCGCCCGCCGCCTGGGTCCGCCCCTGCCCGTGCTGACCCCCGACCAGCGCCGCCCCACGTCTGAGTACGTGACGTCGGTGGCCCGCCTCTTCCGCCGGGCGCGCAAACCGGGCTACGCCGCCGAACGCTACCTGCGCTTTCTACGCCGCACCCTCTCCCGCCATGCCGAGCTGGACCCCTACCTGACCGACACCAACTTCGTGAGCGCCCTGGGCGAGCGTGGCCGCCACACCTTCAACCAGGAGGAGATGCTGCGCGCCATCCAGCACCTGCGCGACCTCGAAGGCAACGCCAGCGGTAACGAAGCCACCGAGGTGGCGGCACTCAGGGCCTTGCGGGAGGCAGAGCGGGTGAGGCTGGAGGCGCTGGGGATCAGAGGTGAGGGGAGTTAGACTGCCTAACGAGTGCGGAGTGCACTATAATGGTGAGTATAGGGTACGTGCTCGTGCAGAGGAGGCATATAGATGGCATCACGTAAAGTAACTGTTGAGGAAGCGAAACGCAACCTGGGAGAACTTCTAGCGGAACTCGCTTCGGATAAAGGTGAATTGTTGATCCAGCAAGATGCCGACTCGGTGTTCGTTGTGTTACCACTCGATGCTTATGACAGAAAGCGGCTCGCACGGGAAAGGGCCGCTCAAACCCTGGAAGAAATGGGCCGAACGGCCAACCTGGACCCTGAGGAAGCAGATCAGCTTGCGGAGGAGGCAGTCAGGTGGGCACGGGCCAATAAGGATAAATGAAGGTTGTCATAGACACCAATGTACTGGTAAGTCGTGCCATATCTGAGAAACGGGCACCTGCGACTATTTTTCGGCTTTTAGGACAAGGAGCGTTTGAGCATATTGTTTCACAAGCGCTTCTTGATGAATACAGGCGTGCTTTAGCATACGATCACGTTCGTAAGTTGCATCGTCGTACTGATGCTCAAGTAATAGCTCTGCTGTTAGACGTAGAACAGGCTGCTACACTGGTACATCCGACGATATTGCTTGCCGTCGTTAGAGACGACCCTGACGACAACAAGGTGCTTGAATGTCCCGTAGCAGGTGGCGCGGACTACATCGTCTCTGGCGACAAGCACCTCCTGGACTTGGGAGAGTACCAGGGCATTCGCATCTTATCTCCCGCAGAGTTCCTGCGTCTGTTAGAGCAAGGGCAAAGCGCATAGCGGGGTCGTTACCTATTAAAGGGTTTAGGGGTTCAAGCGTGGTCGGGCCGAATGATAGTCAATCTGTTGCTGAACTCGTAGCTCTTGCGTTAACACAGGATCCGGAAAACCAGGACTACTGGGACACAGTCTACTTGCTGCAATCTTATGCCACCTTGGAGGTATTCGAGACCGCAAAGCAGCTCTGCCAGAGCGACAATGCCAGGGACAGGGAACTAGGCGCAGACTTACTTGGACAGGGCCTCGTACGTGATAAGAACTTTCCCGCCGAGAAGGTGCCCATTCTCTTACAAATTCTCGCCACTGAAGAGGACCCGAACGTTCTAAGTGCTACAATTTCCGCTCTGGGCAGAATTGGCACACCCGAGCGAATTGACCCTTTGCTCAAATTGGTGGACCACCTCGATCATGAAGTCCGCTATCACCTGGCTATCAGCCTATCGCAAACTGATGATGCCCGTGCCATAGAAGGGTTGATAGCTCTTTCTACAGATCCCGATTCGCACGTAAGAGATTGGGCAATGTTCGGCCTTGGGTCCCAGACGGATGTAGATACACCTGCCCTCCGCGAGGCTCTTTTGGCACGTATTACAGACACGGACTATAACACCCGCTGTGAAGCCCTAGTAGGCCTGGCAAAAAGGAACGACCCGAGAGTATTGGAGCCGTTAATCCATGAGTTGCAAAGTGATAGCCTCGGCCTGATGGTGCTCGAAGCCGCGTCTCAATATGCCGATTCCAGGTTGTGCCCTGTCTTACTGAAGTTAAAGGAAAAATGGCTCGGGGACGAGGACTCGCATACTGTGTCATTGCAAGACGCCCTGGTTAGTTGCGGGTGCATTTCACAAGAAGCGTCGTATCCCTCATAATCTACATTGACAACCGGAACTAAGGAGACCCAATTGCCCCTTAACGACCTATACCGCGCCCTCGACACCGAACGCCGCAAAGTCATAGTCGGCCAGCGGTGGACGTTCGATCTGCTGCTGGTGGCCCTGCTCACCGACGGCCACGTACTGCTCGAGGGCGTGCCCGGCGTCGCCAAGACCCTCATGGCGCGCACCCTCGCCCACTGCCTGCGGGCCGACTTCAAGCGCGTGCAGTTCACCCCCGACCTGATGCCCTCCGACGTGATAGGCACTAACGTCTTCAACCTGCAAAACTCCACCTTCACCCTGAAGCGCGGCCCCGTATTCACCAACATCCTGCTGGGCGACGAGATCAACCGCGCCCCCGCCAAGACCCAATCGGCCCTCCTGGAGGCGATGGAGGAGCGGCAGGTCACCATCGAGGGCGTGACCAACCCCCTGCCCGCCCTGTTCATGGTGATAGCCACGCAGAACCCGGTGGAATACGAAGGCACATATCCCCTGCCGGAGGCCCAGCTCGACCGCTTCCTCTTCAAGGTAGTGGTGGAGTACCCCACGCGCGAAGAGGGCTTGCAACTGCTGCGCAACTACCAGGGTGGCTTCAGCGCCCGCAGGCTGGAGGAGGCGGGCATAGTGCCCGTGGCGGGCGAGGCCGAGCTGAAGTCGGCGCGGGAGGAGATCGCAGGCGTGCAGGTGGCCGAAGCAGTGCTCGATTACATCCAGCGCATCGTGGAGGAGAGCCGACGTTCGCCCGACCTGTCGCTTGGCGGCTCGCCCCGCGCGGGTATCGCCATCTTGCAGTCGAGCAAGACGATGGCGGCTTTGCAGGGCCGCAACTACGTGGTGCCCGACGACATAAAGTTGCTGGTGCCACCCATCATGCGCCACCGCATCATCCTCAAGCCCGAAGCCGAGATAGAGGGTCTCAACGCCGACCGCGCATTGGAGCGGGTATTGGCGCGTGTAGAAGTGCCGCGCTAGCAGGACCACACTCCCCTCTGTCATCCTGAACGCAGTGAAGGATCTCAAGAAGGTGAGTAGGGACGCTGTTGAACACCACGACTATGGTACTGAATGCCCAGTAGAGAGGTATGAGGAGCATCTGAGATCCTTCACTACGTTCAGGATGACAAGGGGGAGTAGGGTCGCCACGATAGTGGTAGGTGCCTGGAATGGAGCACAGTTGGGATAGAGGCACGTCCGTCTTGTCTCGACTCGCCAGGATTGGGTATAATTACTCGCACACAATGCGTCAGTGGCGGAATGGCAGACGCGCTAGCCTTAGGAGCTAGTGTCCGCAAGGACGTAAGGGTTCGAATCCCTTCTGGCGCACCCAATAGACACCCGGTCAGGGACGCTCGCATGGCGTCCTTTTGCTTTAATCGAAACCTTCCCCGTATACTCCAGGTAGACCGTGGCGGCGTACAACTACAAAGAACTGTTTGGAGCACGATTATGCCAGCAAGATCGGCGCGCCTCGTTGCGGTCGCCTCTATTCTCCTGATTTCGGTACTTCTACCTCTCGTGGGCGGGTCGCACGTCGCTGGGGCGGCTGCCACACCCAAACCTGCCGTGCGGCTTACGGGCGGCGAAAAATGCTTCCCTCAGACAGGGCGCTGCATGCACGGGGTCTTCCTCGGCTACTGGCAGAACAATGGCGGCGTGTCGCAGTTTGGCTACCCGGTAACCGATGAGCTGGAGGAGAGCGGTCGCACCGTGCAGTACACGGAGCGCGCTCGCTTCGAGCTTCACGAGCAGCACCGCGACACCCCGTACGAAGTGCAGTTAAGCCTCTTGGGCACACAATTGGTGACGGGCCGCAACGAGGCCGCTTTCAGGCGCGTGAACCAACCGTCCAGCGGCACGTGGTTCAGGGAGAGCGGTCACACCCTCAAAGAGCCGTTCCTGTCGTACTGGCAGCGTAATGGCGGCCTGCCGGTCTTCGGCTTCCCCGTCTCTGAGGCCTTCAGCGAGAAAAGCCCCACCGACGGTAAGACTTACACGGTGCAGTACTTCGAGCGCAACCGCCTGGAGCATCACCCGGAGGCGAGAGGCACCGCCAGCGAGATACAGCTTGGCCTGCTGGGCCGCGAGTTCTACAACCGCACCTACGGCAACGCCCCGCCGCCGCCCGCTACTCCCTACCCCGTGTCGATGGCTGCCCTACAGGGGATGAAGCGTTGGGGCGGCGACCTGCGCGTGGAACGGACCACAAACGAGACAGCAGCCTACACCCAGTACGGCATCACCTACAGGAGCGGCAACCTGCGCATCAGCGGGCAGATGTACGTGCCGAAGGGCACCGGGCCGTTCCCGGTGATGATTATGAACCACGGCTTCATCCCGATTGAGGACTACGTCACGGGCATGGACTCGCGCCGGGAGTCGCCCTTTGTGGCCTCCAATGGCTACGTGGCGATTCACCCCGACTTCCGCAACTACGCCACCTCCGACGACGATGAGAACGCCAGCGAGAACCTCACAGCGTTTGGCTGGGCCGACGACTCGCTCAACCTGGTGGACGCGGTGAAGCGTTCCAACCTGCCGTACCTCGATAAGAACCGCATCGGCTACTGGGGCCACTCTAACGGCGGGCAGGTGAGCATGATGGCCCTGGTGGCGCAACGCCAGCCGGACATCAAGGCGTTCGTGTTGTTCGCCGCCACTTCGCCCGATTACGCCGATAACTTCAATCGGTGGACGCGGCCCCGCTCCGAACAGGCGGTCCGGGTGAAGGCACGGCATGGCTTCCCTGAGGACAACCCCGCCTTCTACGAGGGGCTATCGGTCGGTCCCCACTTTGACGAGGCGGTCACCAAGGGGCCGGTGCTCTCCTTCCACGGCACGGGCGACACCAACACCCCCTTCGAGTGGTCGCAACGCTCGGCGGACCTCATGAAGGCGGCGGGCATAGACATTACCTTCGTACCGCTTAGGGGTGAGAACCACCTGTTCAGCGACCGAGCCTGGCGCGGCGGCGTCGCCACCCAGTTCCTTGAGTTCATCGATAAGCACGTCAAAGGCGCAAAATAAGCCTATGTACCGGCAGAACGCAGACTTTGCAACAAGAGGGCCGCCCAATTAACATCAGGCGGCCCTCTCGTCTTTCCCTGAAACAACGGCTACAGCCCCATCACGTTTCACGTTTCAGTTTCACGTTTCAGCACCCGCCTCGCCCCAAACACCCCCGCCAACTGCGCCAGGACCAGCACAAGCACTGCGAGCACTATTACTGCCGCGCTGGTGAGGAAGACGGCTGCGGCCCCCGCACTGTCATAGATTAGCCCCGCAAGCGGGCTGGCGATCAACGGCGCTAGCCCCCACATCCCCGCGCTCAAGATGCCCTGCGAGGTCGAGGACCATTCGGCGGGTGCCCACTCGGCAAAGAGGCGCACGGTAGTAGGCAGAAAGAGGCCGAAGCCCAGCCCTTGTAGCAGGGCTACCCCCAACAACAGGGGCGGCCACTGTATGAAGGCGAGGCCCAGGTATCCCGTTCCGAATAACGAGTAGGCCAGCACCAGGGTCTGCGGGCCGCCCAAACGCCGCGTGATGCGCTCGCTCCACTGCATAACGGGTAATTCGCTGGCCGCCATCACTCCGGCAAACAGGCCCACGAGCGACTGCCCGCCCAGGCTGTCCAGGTAGATGCCCGAGAAGGTGAATACCGACGACATGGCGATGCCTAACGCGAAAGTGGCTAATAGCACAACCCTGAGCCTGTTGTCAGCGATTACCACCTTGATGGGAGGTCGCGCGTGTGCCTCGCCGGGGCGGTCTTCCTCCAATTGCGTGGCGGAGAATATAGTCGCCAGGAACAATAGGCTCGCTATGGGAAACATCAGGAAGAAGCCGGTCTCTTGCCAGAGGGTGCCACACACCACGGCCACCACGGCCCAGCTTACAGACCCCCACAGCCGCATCTTGCCGAAAGAAAGCCCCCTGCGTGCCGCCGTGCGGGCTACCATGCTATCAGCCACCGGGATTGAAGCGCTACTCACAATCGCCAGCAGAGCCACGATAGGCAGGAGCCACGCAAACGATCCAGGCAGAGGCACCGCGAGCAAGGCCAGCGCCGTGCCCAACAGCGACAAGACCAGGTAACGCACCCTCCAGCCCCGCCTGTCCGCGAGCGCCGACAGACCGGGACCTGCAAGCAACGCCATCAGCGGCCCTATCGCGGCAAGCACGCCAATCTCGCTGCCCGACAAGCCACGTTCTGCGTAGAAGACGCTGATAAAAGGTACGTAGGCGGCAGCGGCTCCGTAGAAGCTGAAGTAAAAGAGCGCACCGGCAACTGCCGGTCCTAAATGTAGACGTTTTCTAAATAGCATTTGATATCACGAGACTTGTACCCTAGCCGAAGATGTGTGCTTGCCGCGTCTGAATTGTGCCGCACAACGGGGACCATCTGGAGCAATATTCCTGCCAGTCGGCCCGCGTTGCACGCAATCTGCAACCCACATTAACGGCAAAGCAAGGGGGCCGCCCGAATTACCGGGACGGCCCCCTTGCTTTGCCCTACTTAAGAAATTCAGCCTTACGCGTTACGTGTTACGAGTTACGCGCCAGCGGCCTGCTTCTTGTTCAGGGTGCGCAGGCAGCGGGTGCATATGTGAACGCGCTGCATCTCGCCCTTGACAAGTATTCGCTTCGACTGGACGTTGGGCACCCAGCGGCGCGGGGTGTGGTTCTTGGCGTGGCTGACGTTGTGCCCGTACTGGGGCTTCTTGCCACACACATCACATACTACCGACATGACTACTCCCCTTTACGAAAACGAGCATTTACAGTATAGTAATGCGTAACATTTCAAGTGGCCCATTTGCAGGCCATACTCGCCAATCTTACCATAACTGCCTGCGTTTGGCAAGGTTGTTGCCTCCATGACTTCCCGCAACCGCAAAGACCACGACCACTACAGCCTGAATACGGCTCCACTCTCGCTCACGGGCCGCCTCAACACCACGCAGTTGGGCAACGGTGCCTCCGCCGAAATGCACACGGAGCAGCTTACCGAGCAGGAGGCCGGCATGGGCAAGATAGAGGTGTCGCCGAGGGCGATTTCGCACCTGGCGAGTCGCGCCGCCCAACGCTCCTATGGAGTGGTGGGCCTAGCCGCGCGCAACGCCCGGCCCGGCTGGGCTGAACTGCTGCGCCGCGACGAAGTCTACAAAGGCGTAGATGTCACCATCAACGACGGGCAGGTAATCATAGACCTGTACGTGGTCCTCGAATACGGCACCCGCATCTCCGAAGTGGCACGCAACATCATGAGCAATTCCAAGTTCGCCGTCGAAACCGCCCTAGGCGTGCCGGTGGTACAGGTGAACGTCAACGTCCAGGGGATAAGAGTCAGTAAGTAATTTGGGAACTGGGATTTCGGATTTCGGAATTAGTAGATATCCAACAAATCCGAAATCCCAATTCCTAATTCCCAAATCCGAAATAACCACTATGACACAAGCAAGACAGGTCAAGGGCGAGACGGGTAGCGCCGAGAAGCCTCACCATCATTTGCCTACCGGACCGGGGGAGACCTGGGGCGGGCAGGAGCTCAAGCGCGCCATTGGCGCTTGTGCGGCCTGGCTTGCGCGCAACGCCGAGGCGATAAACTCGCTCAACGTGTTCCCCGTGCCCGACGGCGACACCGGCACCAATATGGCCCTGACCATGCACGCCGCTGTGAAGCAGGTCGCGGAGTCGCCCAGCCACTCGGCAGCCGAAATCGCGGCGGGGCTTTCGCACGGCGCGCTGATGGGGGCGCGTGGCAACTCCGGCGTGATCCTATCGCAGATCTGGCGCGGCTTCGCTGAAGGCATCGCGGGCAAAGAACGTATCTCGGCGGTGGACTTCGCGGACGGCCTGGTCGCGGCTACTGCTACCGCTTACCGCGCGGTGCTCAAGCCGGTAGAAGGCACCATCCTCACGGTCATCAAGGATACCGGGCAGGCGGCGCAGGCGGCTGCGGGGCATGTGAACTCCTACGCCTACGTGCTGGACGAGACGAGCAAGGCTGCCAAGGCTTCCGTCGCTCGCACGCCCACTTTGCTGGACAAGCTGCGAGACGCGGGTGTAGTAGACGCCGGGGGCCAGGGCCTGTACATGCTGATAGACGGCATACGGCGCTACGCGGAAGGCGAGGACCTGGAAGCGGAGAGCGCCGACCTCCTCGTGGTGGTAGCGCCTGAAATGAACGGGTCAGGGTCGGTGCAGGTGGAGCACGGCGAGTACGGCTACTGCACCAATTTCATCCTGGTGGGTGGCGGCTGGGATTTCGATGAGGTGCGCGCCCGTATCGCTGCGTTCGGTGACTCGGCGGTTATCGTGGGTGACGAGCGCGTGGTGAAGGTGCACATCCACACCGAGACGCCCGGCACCGTGCTCGATTACGCGACCTCCCTAGGCAAGCTGCGACAGATAGCCATCACCGACATGCAGGAGCAGCACGAGGACTTCCTGGCGGGACACGGTCTCCCCAACGCCTCCACCATGCATGGAGATGCCGCAGATGCCGTCGAGAACCCCGACGCGGCCAAGAGCCGTATTGCGTTGGTGGTGGTGGCCTCCGGGCAGGGGCTGGTGAACACCTTCAAGAGCATGGGAGCGACGGCAATTGTCGAAGGCGGGCAGACGATGAACCCCAGCACCGAGGACCTGCTCAAGGTGATAGAGAAGGTGCCCCAGGACGAGGTCATCATCTTACCGAACAACGGCAACATCGTCATGTCGGCCCGCCAGACGGTCAGCCTCACAAAGAAGAAGGTCGCGGTGGTACCCACCGACACCATCCCGCAGGGCATGGGTGCCTTGCTGGCCTTCAACTACGAGGCGGACTTGGACGCGAACGTGCGCGCCATGGACGCCGCCTCCAAACAGGTGGAAACCGGAGAGATCACCCGCGCGGTGCGAGACGCCAAGGTCGAAGGCATCGAGGTGAAAGTGGGCGAGATAATCGGCCTGCTGAACAACAAGCTGGTGACCACCGGCCCCGACCGCGAAGAGGTAGCCTGGGACCTGTTGGAGAAAATGGGCGCGCACGAGCGCGAGCTAATCACCATCTACTGGGGTGGCGAGGTAGGCCAGCCCGACGCCGAGGAATTCCAGTCCCGCGTGCAGGACCACTTCTCCAACGCCGAAGTAGAACTTGTGCACGGCGGCCAGCCGTTTTACGACTATATAATTTCTGCGGAGTAGACGGTAACACGTAACACGTAACACGTAATAAGCGGCACTCCTGCTCGATGCGGTTACGTGTTACGTGTTACGTGTTACGTATTTTTGAAGCCTATGCCTCACATCCGTATCGTCACAGACAGCGCCTGCGACATACCAGACGCCTTGTTGAGGCAGTTGGATATTACGGTGGTACCCCACTCTATCAGTTGGGGCGACTCGGTGTTCGCGGTGGAAGGCGAAAGTGGGGGCGAAATCCTGTCGCGCAAGATGAAGAGCGAGGGCGGGCCGAACTCCTGGCCCACGGTCGCCGCGCCCGACGTGGAGGACTTCACCCAGCTTTACCGCACGATGCGCGACACCTGCGACGGCATCCTCTCTATCCACACAAGCTCCAGGGTCAGCGAAGTTTACACCAACGCCCTACAGGCACGGGAGGCGTTCGGACGGTCGGGGCACGGCGGGCCATTTCCCATCGCCGTGATAGACTCGATGTCGATGTCGATGGGGCTAGGGTGGCTGGTGCTGGCGATGTACGAAGCAGCCGAGGCGGGCGTCGAGTTGCAGAAGCTGGCGACGGCAGCCAATCGCATGGCGGGGACTACCCACTTCGCCTTCTTCACCGAGAGCCTGGCGGGCCTGCTGAAGACCGGGCACGTGCCCCGCTTGCAGGCTCACGCCGAAGGGCTCTCGTCGCTCAAGCCGCTGCTGCACCTGGACGAGGGACACCTGGTGGTCTACGAGCGCACCCGCACCCGCCCCAAGGCCAGGGACTCCCTCTACAACTTTGTGGAGGACTTCCCCAAGATTGGCCGCATCGCTGTGCTGCATACCGGCGCTCTGTTCGACGTGGAGCACCTGCTTACCCGCATAGGCGCGATTTACCCCCGCGACCACGTCACGGTCATACCCGCAGGCCCAACCGTCACCGCCTGGCTCGGCCCCGATGCCGTTGGTGTGGCCGTACTGGAGGGGGAGGAGTGATTCTGAAACGTGAAACGTGAAACGTGATGCGGCTGGGGATATTTGGTTCGTAAATACGACAATGTATGTTTGGCGGGACCATGCTCCACCCTGTCATCCTGAGCGTAGCGAAGGATCAGGTGGGTAGGCTAGAGTCCTCAACATTGGGGATGCTGTTGGTAAGAGAAACACTGGTGCCTTACAAGGAAGAGTCAAACACGGGTCACTGATCCTTCGCTACGCTCAGGATGACAGGGGGAGCGAGGTTCCGCAGTCGAAGCAACCGCCCGTTCGCGTTATACTGTTACCTAGGCCTCATCACGTTTCACGTTTCAGAAACAGGAGCAATGATGCCCCAACTTTCCCGCCAGGTAAAGATCGTCACAGACAGCGCCGCTGACATCCCGCCCCAGTTGGCGCGTGACCTTGACATAACCATTATACCGCTGCTGGTGCACATGGGCGGGCGCACGTACAAGGACGGCGTGGACCTGAGCGGCGAGGAGTTCTACCACGAGCTTCAAGGGGCCCGTGGGGTCACCACTACCTCTTTGCCTCCGCTTCACCCTTTCGAGGAAGCGTACCGCAGCCTCACACGCGACGGCTATGAAGTGGTCAGCATCCACCTGTCCTCCAAGTTGAGCGGCACCTTCAACGCGGCGCTGATGGCGTCTACGGGAGACGGGGTCGAGGCCGAGGCCATCAGCGTCGTGGATTCGCGCAACATCTCCATGTCGCAAGGGTGGGTAGCTATACGTTGCGCGGAGGCGGCGAAGGCAGGTAAGTCCAGGGAAGAGATCGAGGAACTGGCCGAGTCGCTGGTATCTAAGAGTTTCATATTTGGCGTGCTCGACACCCTGGAGTACGTCATTCGCTCCGGGCGCGTGGGGAAGATACCCGGCGTAGTGGGCAACATGTTGAGTATCAAACCCCTCCTCACGGTTAAGCCCAACGGCGAGGCGATCATCCTGGAGCGCGTGCGCACCGACAAGCGCGCCCTGGACCGGATAATAAAGCTGGCGGGGGAGAAGGGCGAACTGGAAGCAGTCGCGGTCCTGCACGGGGCCAACGAGGAAGGGGCGGCCCGCCTGTTGCAAATGGTGCGCGACAGCCTCAACCCGCCCGAGCCGGTGGTCGTGGGGCACATAGGCGCTGTATTGGGCACGCACCTGGGGCCGGGCGCGGTGGGAGTGTGCTTCCTGACCAAGTGATGGGGTGGTCCAGCACTCCGGTATTGCCGGCATAAGACGCGCAGCGATTCCGTTGGTAACATGGTAACCAGCCGACGCCCGGCGATTGAAATCGCGGGCTACACCTTGCGAAGTCTGCCCTTCGGCAGACTGGTGCATCTTGGAG